>CAYUEV010000027.1:0-22562 GCA_964443825.1 uncultured Eubacteriales bacterium | reverse complement strand
TTGCGTTTTACGCAAATCCGGGACGTTTTAACGCTTAGCTAACAGCAAACGGCGCGCGGCGAACGGTGAGGCGTATGATTTAAGCCGCCGCTCTGACCGCCGTTCGCCACCCAACGGTATAGCGAAATCAGTCGTTTCGCGGCCTAAAGTCCGGCGTCTGATTCCAAATCAGTATTCAATCGTCCACTTTTGCTGGTACTCAAGACCGATTCTGCAATTCTCGACGTTTACTATCTTCATCGCGGAAACTTTTCCGAAAAACATGTACGACGGCACGTCGGTTTCGAGAGCTGTCAGATTGCCCGTTTCCTTATCGACGGTGGCGGTGATATTAGCTCCTACGTATCTGTTCTCAACGCCCTCAAACTCGATAAATCCGCTCGCGGCATTCGTTATGTCGTCAATCGAAACAGTCTGAGTGAGATTCTTGGTCTTGTCTCCGAGATCGGGGTTCTCCTCCGTGCTGTCGATAGTCATTTTGATTATGTAGTTGCCGCCGTCCTCGGTGCAGGTGGCCTCGCTTATCATGTCGGGAGTAAGCCCCGCGCAGCCGCCCGCCGGCGGGAGAGCGTCCGCGATGTCGGAGGTGTGCTCTTCGGGCTCGGTGTTCTCTTTAACGAACATACCCATGAGCTGCTTCGCGATCCCCGCTAACGTGCTGTTGCCGCCGACCTCTAAGACGTCGTTGTAATTGCTGGTGTTGTCGTATGTTCTGGTGGCCTTTTTAGCCGAGGAGAGGGCTTTCGCGTGAGCCGTTTTGTAGTACTCGACTATTTCCTCTTTTGTGGATGGAACGCCCGACGAAGCCTGATTCTCCTCGCCGCCGCCTTCCGCCGCGGGAGCGTCGCCCTTTGATTCGTCCTCAGGCGCTATAGGAGATGAATCGCCCCCACTTTGGGGGCTGTTGTTCGGTTGAGGAGTCGGGGTCGCGGCGGCCGGGGTGTTGACCGGGGTCGTACTGGAGCCCTGCGAGCTTCCGCCTCCGGCTTCCTGCTGCTGAGAGGCTTCGGGTTCCGCCGCTTTGCCAAGATTAGACACGGCTTTGATCGCCATAACGCTGCACGCGACCATCGCGATAATAACGAAAATCATAATGAGAGTGAGGAAGAAAGTCTGCGCCTTTGATCTCTTGCGGGAATGGCGTTTCGCGTCTTTCTTGACCTCTTTCTTATGCTTTTTAAGCTCCTTGCGCTCTTTTTTAATCTCTTTTTTAGACTTCGCTACGGGAGCTTCCTGCGCCGCCTCAGCGTCCAACGGCTCCTCCGCCGGGACCTCGCCAGTCTCGACGTCGTTGGTTTTTTCGGTTTTATCGGACATAAAGATCTCTCCTTAAAACATGTTCACATTTACCTACTACTTTAATATACTACAATCTTCTATAAAATGTCAATAAATTTACAAAATTTATTTGTTAAAAATTTTATAATAATTAAAATTACCTTGAAAATCGCCTTTCACCCGCGCCGAAATCACAATTTTCGGCTCGGTTTTTCCTTCTCCGGGGGAAATATTTCACAGCGCTTGACTAAATATAAATATAATGGTATAATTGTTTGGTTATTTGTGTAGACTTTTATAGCTCGTTTTTTGAAGGTTTGATTTATATGGCTATCATTAAAATAGAATCAGTTGTAATCACTAACAGCCGTCTTGCCAAAGGCTTCAACGGCGACAGCTTTAATTTAAACGGCAAGGCGCTTTCGGTCCAGAACGCAGACGCGGGTTTTAAGGCGGCGGGCGACGTTAAGCCCCCGTTTTACGCGGTAATAGCGTCGTGCAACAGAAAAGGCTTCGCGTCCGGCGCGGTCACGGCTTTTAACGACTATGTGGACGCCATAGCGGACGACAGGTTTAAATTCGACGTAGCGGTCGAAAAGTATTTTAACGATATGGACGCGGTAATCGAAAAGTGCGGCATACCCAAAACCCACCTTTCCATCGCCATCCTTTACGTCGCGGAAGACTGCGTCCTGGCGGCCCGTTCCGGCGGCTGCCATATTCTGCGTTTCAGCGAAGGCGAGCTTTTTGAAACCGCCCTTCCCGACGACGAAACCAAAAGGGGCTTTCAGCTTATAGATTCCGTGACGAACGGCGACACGTTCGCTCTTACGGGCGAGGACTGCTCCGACGACCTCGATTACGACGGCATAGTCGCCTCTTTCGATTCAGGCGGCGACCTTAAAAACATGATTAAAGATCAGTTTTCCGCGGTCAACAAAAACGCCCGCGGCCGCGACTGCTCTTTGGCTTTAATCAAAATTCACTCCGACACGAGGCGCACTTTCGCGGCTATCGCCCAGGAGAGCGAAAAACCCAAAGAGAAAGAGCCTTTGGAAGACTCTGATTTTGTCGCCGAACCGCCTATAAACGAGAACGAGCTCGTTCAAAACGATGAAAAAGTGTCCGACTCCGAAAGTCCCAAAAACGGCAAAAAATCAGTCAAAAAGAAGCTTTTAAGCATAATCCCGATAGCGATTCTCGTCATTATTCTGGCGGTCGCGGCGGCTCTTTACCTTTCATCGCACCCTCTTAATATTTTTAACAGAGAGGACGGCTCCGAAAACGACGCTTCCACCACCTCCGCCGAAACCGTTTCCAACGACGGCGATTTTAACGGAAGCTTCGGTATGGAAACAGTCGGCGACGAGGGCGGCGACCGTGAGGACGAGGAAGCGGGCGACGACATAACTCCCGACAATAACGAAAATAACGACGATAACAACAATAACAATAACGATAACGGCGATAACGACATTCGGGAAACCACTACTAGAGAGCCCGAAACCACTACGAGAGAGCCCGAAACCACTACGAGAGAGCTCGAAACCACTACGAGAACGCCCGAAACCACTACGAGAGCGCCCGAAACCACGACCAACGCGCCCACTACAAGCGGCGAAACCACCACCCGCCGTCAAAATGAAACAACTACCCGCCGTCAGGATGAGACCACTACCCGCCGTCAGAGTGAAACCACCACCGGCCGTCAAAATGAAACAACTACCCGCCGTCAGCAGGAGACCACCGCCGCCCCAACCGTGGAGACCACTACCCGTCTGTTTGACGGAAATAACGGCGGCGCCGTCGATTTCGGATAGAACTCCCTAAAAAAATACTCCCCTCTTAAAAGAGGGGATTTTTATTTGCGCGTTTACCAAAAGCAGCCTATCATCACTCCGATTGTTTCGCCGTACTTGTCTACTATGACGCCTACGGCCAACAAGTCGCCCGTTTCGGGATTTTCGTAAAACGTCGTGGGACTGCCGTCAATGTTCTCCTCGTATACGTATTCAAAGCCCAAATCCTTAAGCGCGTATCTGTAAGCCTCAACAGCCGAGTTGATACTGTAACCCGCGCTCAATATGTTTTCTCTGTTATAAGCGAAGGTTATGAGATCCGCGTCTTTGGATATTGAGTAGAAGGACGGCGCCATTCCTATTATCGAGCCGAAATCGCAAAAGCCCTCCACTACTCCGCCGTAATCTACAACCGCGCCGGAGTTAATAGCCTCTACCGTAAAGTCGGCTGAGACGGAAGGATCGTCTATCGTATAAATATGGAAATCGAAGTCGCCCGAAACCGGGTTTAAGGCCGATATAAACAAGAAAAAGTAGTAGTCGCCGTCGCCGTCGTTCTTATATATATACTCCGACTCTTCCGCTCTAAAGTTAATCGCGTCGTAATTTATTTCTATTCCCACGTTATTTACGTCCATTCCCGCGCTGCCGCTGAGAACCACCGGAACGCAGCAAGACCCGCCTACGCTCATTTTAACGCTTTTATAGGGAAGTTCGATTTGCAGGCCGCCCGGGACGGATGAATAATCGTCGTTATTTGCCCCAAATTCCTCTATAGTCTGGGGACTTGAGTAGTCGAGAGCGTCCGCGTACTTTACGGGGATAGCGAAATTTAAGTTCTGCGCGTCCGTTATCATCCAGGTGTTCACGCCTATCACTTCGCCCTTGTCGTTAATAAGCGGGCCGCCGCTGTTGCCCTGCGAAATGGGCGCGGTAATCTGGATATAGGTCATGTCGGGGTTGTAGTCGGGGACCACTCTCTCGCCGTTCGACACTATGCCGTTGGCGAAAGTGTCCGTCATGCCTATGGAGCTTCCGAGAGTGTAAACCACGGCGCCCGTTTTCGGAACGGACTTATTTAAAGAGGCGGGAACGGTTGCGGCGTCAATTTTAAGAACCGCCAGATCTATACTTTCGTCATACGCCAAAACGTCCGTCACGTCGTAAGTTACGCCGCTGTAATCGATTACCTGAATTGAAGTCATGCCGTCTATAACGTGGTAATTCGTTACGACTTTCCCATCCGCCGAAATAAAGAACCCCGAGCCGGTAGACGCCCGCGTATTGTTTTCGGCGTTTATCTCGACCGTATAAACGCTCGCTATATCGTGAATTTGCTCCGCCGTGTAACTGGCAGGCGCTTCCGTCGGAGCTTCGGTTGTAGTTTCGGCAGGCGCTTTCGTTGTGGTTTCGGCAGGGGCTTTCGTTGTGGTTTCGGTTGGGGCCGCCGTCGGGGATTCGGTAGGGGATTCGGTTGGAATTTCGGTTAAAGTTTCAGTTGTAATTTCGGTTAGCTCTTCCGAAGGGGTCTCGGTAGGTCTCTCTCCGGGATACTCGGGGATAGGATCGAGCTTCGCCGAAACTCTTAAAATTCTCCTCGCGTCGGAAGCGTCCACAATTCCGTCGCCGTCAATGTCGGAGGCCGCGAATTGAGTTTCCGAAAGCTCCGTAAGTTTCGCCGAGGCTCTGAGAACAAATCTCGCGTCGGAAGCGTTTATAAAGCCGTTGCTGTCCGCGTCGCCTAAAACGAACCCTGAAACGCTAAGGCTCAGAACGACCAAAACCGCCGCCGCTAAAGCGATGGAAGTAAAAACTTTTTTCATAATAAATCACCTCAAATTAACGTTGTTTTCTATTTTAATACTAAATCGCGGCTATTGCAAGAGCTTTTTAACAAGTATCAAAGTTCATGTTGCTTATAAAATTTTTTTGGAAATTCTCATCTTCCGAGAGGTTTATCGTCGTTGTATTTTTCGCGATATTCAATACTTTTTCTATATTGTCTCGATTAAATAAAATCATCGCCGCGCCTTTCGCCGACGCGTTTCCGACAATTTCGGACTTCCCGACCGTTTCCTTTGGGAAAAGGCCTATACTTACGGCGTTTTGTATGTTTAAAAATTTCCCGAATCCGCCCGCGATAAAAAATCTTTCGATTTCCCCAATATCGGGGCAAAGCGTTTCTATTCCCGTAAAAACGGCCGCTTTCGCCGTCTCGATATGTCTTACGTCGAGGGGCGTAATATATACGTCTTTGTTTAAATAAACGGGGCTTTCCATATATCCCGTATTGTCGATAAACCCCAAATCAAGTCCCGCCGAAACGAAGTCGACAAGCCCGCTTCCGCATATGCTTTCAGCCTCTCCGCCGCCTATTACGCCGTATTCCAGTCTTCCGCCCAAATTGTAAACTTTATTTACCGCGCCTTTGACGGAGGGCGAGCCGCGCTCTATTTCCCCGCCCTCGAACGCGGGTCCCGCCGCCGCGCTGAGAGCGTAAAACCCGTCCTCCTTTTTTCTTATAATTTCGCAATTTGTCCCAATATCAATAAGCAAGGCGTTATCGTACTCTAAAACTCCCGACGACAAAACGCCTAAAAGCGCGTCGGGGCCTATAAACGCCGACGCCGCCGGCGGCAGATATACGAATTTCCCGCCGCCTTTTTTAAATTCTCTCACTCTCCCCGAATCGTTCCTTAAATACCCAAATTTGTTATTTATTGTAAACGGATAAGACCCTAAACTCTCTAGAGGCAGATTTTCATAAGCGTAGAGCATGGCGGTGTTGCCCGAAAGAACCAGAATATCGGGCGCGGCCCCGAATCCTTTAAAGATTTCGTCAATTTGGGCGTTTATCGCGCTCGAAAGCTCGCTTACCCCGTGCTTTTGGGCGTAGCTTATTCTGCTCACCACGTCCGCGCCATAGACGCTCTGACTGTTTTTGTTCACGCTTTTATTTAAAAGAACGCCTTCCGGCATTTTGTAGAGATAAGACGCCACGGTGGTAGTCCCGATATCGCAAACTCCCGCCAGACAGTCGCTTTTCCCCGTAAGCGGGCGGTCGGGCCTAAAGTCCGATTTAAAATCGTCCACTCCGAAAATTTCCGTTTCCGGCGGGATTTCGACGGTAGCGTCCCCTAAAATCACGGTTTCGCACGCCAATCTGTAGTTTTCCTTTAATTTGTCCCCCAGCGCCCGCTTTTCGTTTTCGGCGGGTTCCGACGCGTCGCCGTAAACTTTTACGACGCACTTCCCGCAAACGCCTCTCCCGCCGCAGTAAGAAGGCACGGAAAGCCCTTCCCCCATAAGGACGTTCAGAACGCTTACGGGGGGATCGGCTTTTAATAATAATTCTTTTTTATCGGTTATAACTTTTAACATCGGTTTTAAAAATCCCTCCCTTTAGAGGGGAGGGACTGAGTTATCAATAATGCGGCGCTCCGCATTTGCAGGTGGGATTGATTCTGAAGAGCTTATAGAACACGCGAAGGATCTTCCAGAGGAACCCTAAGAATCCGCCCTTATGGCAGATATGGTCGCAGTTCTTGGTGGGATCGAAGTTCTCTCCGCAAACGTCGCAAATGCCGTCGTCGTCCTCGTCGGTATGGGGAAGAAGTTCAATCTCGGTGTGACCGGTCAACCACTTATTGCAGTCTTTGCACCATGTCCCGGCCGTGTAGCCTTTCTCGGTGCAGGTAGAGGGCGTTCCGGGATCGTATGTGACGTTATCGCCCGTGTCGACGTGTCTCTTTGGTATAGAGGCCTCCCGGGTCGCGGGATAATCCTTACCGTTAAACGTGACGCTCGCGGTATAGGTTATCTGACCGTCTTCGGTGCAGGTGGGAAGTTTATCAACTTTAGACTCGATCGAGTCGTCTACCACAACCTGCTCGTGACCGCAGTCTGCGCATCTGAAATAAGCTTCGGCTCTCGCGTCGCCTTCCCATACCCATGTGGGGTCGCCGTAAGTGTGCGGAAGTTTCGGGATCTCCTCGGTCTTAACGTCGGTGTAATCCGCGCCGTTAATGCTCGCCGTGGCGGTGTAGGTGTTTAAGCCGTTCTCCGTGCAGGAGGGATCTTTAGTCGTCTTTACTATGGTAGCGTCCACAACCGCGGTTTCAGAACATACCGAGCAGGTAAAGGTGGCTTTTGCGCTCTCGAATCCCTGCCATGTCCAGCCGGGGTCGCCGTAAGTGTGCGGAAGTTTCGGAACGGCTACTATTCGCTCGTCTTTATATTCTTTTCCGAGAACTGTAACCGAGGCGGAATATATGGTTTGGCCGGCCGCGGAGCAAGTCGCGGGGACTTCCTCTTTTTCAACGGCGGCTTCGGTTTCAATATCCTGACCGCAGACGGCGCAGCGAAGGCTTACTTTGGCGGTTGAGTAATCGTCCGCCCAAATCCATTCGGGAGCGACGTTTTCGTCGAAAGTATGCTCTAATTTGCCTATTGTTTCATCTTTAGCGTTTTGGAACTGCTGACCGTCAATGTTTACGGTCGCGGTGTAAGTGTAAACGCCTTCATTCTGACAATCGGCGGCGGTATTTATTTTGAATACCACGTCGGCCGTTTCGGTTCTTACCGCCCCGCATACCGCGCAGGCAAGCTCGGCCGTGCAGGAATCGAGAGTTTCCGACCAGTTCCAGGTAATGTGCTCGTCGTCATATTCATGACCGGTGGCGGGATCGCCCGCGACTCTGTACTCGTCGGTATAGTCCGCGCCGTTATAATTTATCGTGGCGGTGTAAAGCGTGTATCCGTCGTCGGTGCAGGTCGCCGGATGTACGTATGGAATAACCGTAGCCGGTTGAGCATCGCCTCTTACTCCGCCCTGAACTACAAAGAAATTAGCGGTGTATCCGCTTTCGGGATCTCCCGTCCACTCGAACTCATAAGTAAATCCCTTTACGAATTCATACGTTTTAAGAGCGTCAAATATTTCGGTGTCGTCGACCGCTACGCCGTCTTTATGAGAGAATCCGCCGTTTTCGGGGATTTGTTCGTTGAGCCACTCGATGATGTTTTTGCCATAGTTCGCTTCGGCAACCGTCTGAGGCTCCTGGTCGGCCGCCGTATTGTAAATTTTTACGGGAACGGCGATTTTATCTTTCGCGGAGCTGTCGGGATTTACCGTAACATCGCCCGTGAACGCGCATCCCGTAACGCTTCCGTTTCCGTCGTTTTTAATCGATATGGGAGCGTCGGTAGCGATTATATCGGCCCCGGAAATCGCGCCGCTGTTGACAATGTCGCCGTTAAACGTTCCGGCTGAAATCACGGCGTCTTCCATATTGGTCACGGCGCCGGTAAATATGCCGCCCGAGATTGTGCGGCCGCTTCCGTTTACGACGCTGTTTGTAAACGTCCCGTCGGTAATCGTTCCCAGGTTCTTAACGGGTCTTGTAAAGAATCCGCCCGAAAGAGTGGCGCCGGGGCAAACTTCTACGGAGTCGTAGTAAGACGCGGCGGGGGCGGGAGGATTCTGACCGTTCCAGTCGCTTCTGACCTCAAGGACTTTATTGCCAATCTGCCAAATGGGTTCGCGGACGTAGACGTTGTCGTCGTGAATCCCAAAAGTGTCGTCGGGAGCTATGTCGGAGATAACGGGAGCCGCGTAATTCTCCGCGATGGTTCTTATTTTCCAGTTGTTGGCGGATTTGTTCTTTTCCCAGTTTTTAAGGCTCTCCAGCACGTTGGCGCCCTCTTTAAAGGAGGCGTCGAATACGGTCGTGTCGATAACCGAGCCGGAGGCGTTTGTCATTCTGACTATAACGTAAACGTCGCCTTCGCCCGTTACTTCGGAGTCATCGCCGAACATCGCGCCGGAAATCGTTCCGTTGTTCACGACGGAACCGTTAAATACGGGCCACTCGAGCGTTTTGTAGCATTTTACCTCTTTGTTGTTGGTAACCGTTCCGTTATAAGTTCCGCCGTAAATAAGACCGTCGTTGACGACGGCGCCGTTAAACACGCCGTTTTTAATCTGCGGCATACCGGATATATCGCACTGGTATGTTCCGCCGTCAAGACCCAAAGATCCGCTTCCGGCGACTATTTTGCAGTTAGCGTCGTATGTTCCGCCGAATATCGATCCGCCCGCGCCTAACGTGATCGTGGAACCGTTAAATGTTCCTTTGTAGACGCCGATTCTCGAAACCGCGATCTCGCAGTTGTTAAACACGCCGCCGCGCAGTACGCCGGAAGCGTTGTCGATAGTAGCGTTTTCAAAAACGCCGCCCATAATAAGACCGTTTTTGTTGTTGACCTCGGAATTAAAGGTTCCGCCTTCTATCAAGCCGTTGTTGGTAACTGTTTTGTTGAAAGTACCGGCCTTGATAGTTCCGTTATTTTTGGCCTCGCCCGCTATGTAAACGGTCCCCACGAGCGTAACGGGCACGTCATATGTAATATCGCCCAAGAGAACGCCCGTATCCTCGACCACTATCGACGAATAAGACGCGTCTTTGTATTCCGTCGAATACTCTCCGTAAATATGAAGGACGCCGTTTTCATCAACGTAAGTCGTCTTGTCCTCAGCGGACGCGAACGCCGGCACGAAACAGGCGAAGCACATAATCACGCTGAGAACCAATGCCAAAGGTTTCTTGATTGGTGTGAATTTTGACACAGGAAAAACTCCTTTTTAGAATGATATTGATTTTGCGGCGGAGTCTAATAGATCCTCGCCCCACAATAAACTGATTATACTACCGCCCGATACAAATTTCAATAGTTTGTCACGAAAGTTTTGTTAAAATCATTAAAAAACAAATATTGTGTAAAATTTTAATCGCGCGCCCAAATATCCCTCTAATGCTGTTGAAATTTTTAAAATCGTATGGTATAATGGCGTTAAAACAGAGAAAGCTTTGAAGGGGCGGTCGCTATGGGGGAGAAAGTTAAAAGCCTCTCCCCGCCCATGAGAATTTTAAGGTGGCTGGGAATCCACTCTTTGGCGGCTTTGGTTCTCATATTTTTCGCTAAATTCTACAGATGTCCCATAAGGCTTATTTTTAATATCCCATGCCCCGGCTGCGGCCTGACGAGAGCTTTTCTCTCGGCTCTCAAACTTGATTTCGCCGCGTCTTTTCGCTACCATCCGCTGTTTTTCCCCCTGGCCGCGATTATCCTTTACTCGGCTCACAGGAATCTCTTAAAAAAGCGTCTCAGCGGCAAAACCGAAACGGCGATCTTTTTCGTTACGGCGTTTTTATTCGTCGCGGTTTACGTTATCAGACTCGCGACCGGCGCTTTGCCGGCGGTTTAAAACAGAAAGGAGACTAAAATGTCAGAATCAACGAGAGTCGTGCCCGTAGACCCTAATTTTGACTTAAACAGGCTCGTCGTGGAGCTTACCGGCGTCTATACCGCCAAAGGCTTTACGGTGACTTCCGTACCTTTGCCCACGGGCGTCACCATGACTTTCGCCAAAAGCGACGAGGGCTTTAAAAAATACGTCGGTTTAGGTCTCGGCATTACGCTCTACATTAACGTCCCCGGCGACAACACTATCATTTTAAGCTATTCCGACGCGGAGTGGTCCGGCAAAATCGTGGCCGTGGCCGTCGGCTGGCTCGTGTGTTTAATTCCCCTTATTACGGGCGTCGTGGGAATCGTCAATCAACTGGAGCTTCCCAAAAAAATCACTAACGACATTACGAATATAGTAAGGACTTCTTACGGCGGGCAGCAGCCTTATCCGCCTTACGACCGGCAGCCCTATCCGCCGGAACCTCCCAAGCCCCCGTATGGCGCTCCCAATCCGCCCGGATCGCCTGAACCCCCAAACGGCGCTCCCAACCCGCCAAAGGAGCCGGAAGAGCCGCTCAAACCTTAACCTATCGCCTATGAAGCGCGATTTTACGCTTAAAAATACTAATAATCTTTAGGAGGATTACAACATGAAAAAATGGGTTTGTCCCGTATGCGGCTATATTTACGAAGGCGATCAACCGCCGGAGAAATGCCCCCAGTGCGGCGTCGACGGCTCAAAATTCACTGAAACGCAAAGCGACGCGAGCTACGCTACAGTTCATATAATCGGCGAGGGCGCCAAAGGCAAAATCGAGGACGACGTTTACGAAGGTCTTGTGGCGAACTTTAACGGCGAATGCTCCGAAGTCGGGATGTATCTCGCCATGAGCAGAGCGGCCGACAGAGAAGGCTACCCCGAGGTGGCCGAGGCTTTTAAGAGATACGCCCTTGAGGAGGCCGACCACGCGTCAAAATTCGCGGAGCTTTTGGGCGAGGTAGTAACCGATTCCACCAAAAAGAACCTTGAGCTTAGAGCCGCCGCGGAAGCCGGCGCCTGCCAGGGCAAATTTGAACTCGCCAAGAGAGCCAAGGCTTTGGGCTACGACGCCATTCACGATACGGTTCACGAGATGGCAAAGGACGAAGCGAGGCACGGAGCGGGATTTTCAGGTCTATTGAAGAGATTTTTCTAAAGCGCTTCACGATATTCTTTACATGATAATCCTTAAACAAAAACGACGGGTAAAACCGCCGTTTTTGTTTTAAAATACATTTTACTAAACCGCCGCGCGACCGGCCGCCCGGCTGCTTTGCGCGTCTAACTCGTAATCATTGCCTGTAAGCGCCCTAAGCGGCGGAGTCATAAACAATATCGGAATATTCGATTATATCGATCATTTCCGCGTTTAAATCGATTAAAAACGAACTCATGTTGATCTTTATATCGCAGGTTGTATTCAGAGATTTTACGTTAAGCGTCTCTTTATCGTAAACGAGAACGACCGTGCAGTCGGTATAATTAAAATTGATTTTGCTAAACGCCAACTCAGATATAGACGATATTTCGTTTAAAGCCGATAAAGGCTCGAAAACGCCGTTTATAACGCCCGTCGCGGCGGCGGCCCCCTCCGGAAGTTCCGTGGGGTTCGCCTCGTCTATTAACGTCATCACGATTTTATATGAGCCGTCTTCTAATATTTCGCAAAACGCGTTCTTGATTTTCTCAGGGTCGTCCAAAAGACACCCGTAAGACGAATTTTTTAAGGGAAGTTCCCGCGCGTTACCCTTTTGATAAACAGTCGGCTGCGACGCGCTTTTAGACGTTACGTATTTTTCGATTATGGGGAGGACCGCCTCGCCCAAAGCCCCGAAACTCTGCTCGTCGGTCGGGAGATTCTGGTACCTCGTCTTCTTAAACGACGGCGCGTCGGTTTTAAGTTTGTTGACGACTTCTTTGTACTCTTCCAGTATATCCTCTTTGGTAAGAAGCGATCTTGTAGTCGTAATCGTCCTTTTTTCGCCGTTCTCGTCGATAACGGTCATTTGCGTTTTGCCTATTCCGCCTAAAACCTTATCTCCTTCCGCGTCCGTCACAGGCTCTTTTACGATTCCCCCGATACTGAGAACCCATAAAAACGCCGCTACAAACGCGCCGACTAAGACAACCGCGACGACGCACACGACGACGTTTTTTATAACGCGCTTTTTTCTGATTTTTTTCTCCTTCTCCGAAAGCTCCGCGTCGTAATTATCATGATTCCCGACGCTGTTCTGTTTTTTCATTACCATACCCCCGTTTTTTTAATGGCGGGAACGGCGAATTTAAGAATCACTCCCGTAACCGCCCCCGCTATAATCCCAAAAATTATTAAAAGCGGAAGATACGACGATATTAAATTTGTCTTTGTGTAAACGCACGCGGCTAAAGTCTGACCCGTATTGTGAACCACGGCGCAAATTATCGACGAACCTATATATGAGTACTGTTTTTTAAGCCTTTTGCAAACGTCCGTTATGATTATCATGGCGACGGCGCTTAAAATCCCGCCCGACAGGCTCATAAAAAACGACGCGGGACCTCTTGTGATAAAAACGTATCCCGACTTAATAAGGACTATAATCAAAGCGTCGATATACCCGACCGAAGTCGCCGCCAGCATCACGGCTATATTGGAAAGCCCTAACTTCGCCCCGGGCGGGAGAAAATTCATATCGGGCAAAAGAGACTCCAAAAACGACAGGGCGAGCGCGACGCCTGAAAGAACTCCGTCTACGGCCGTTCTTTTCGCGATATTTTTTTTCGCATTTTTATTTTTCACTATTTCCAAAAAATCGCGGTTCGTCTAAAGCTCCCGATACGTTTAAATCGCCTAATACGTTTAATACGCCTAATACGCTTAAATCGCTTAATACGTTAAATAGTTTTACGCGCCGAAAGCCCCGATACGCTTATATCGCTTAATGCGGTTAAACGGCTTGGCGCGCTAAAACTCCCGACTTGAAAGAAACCTTAATACGCGACCGCGTCGACTTCGCTTTCGCCTTTAATATATATCGCCGTCCCGTTCGGAACGCACGCCGCCGCGTCGCCGGGCGAGCTTAATTTCCCCGTTTTTACGCAGACTTTATCTTCACAGTCGCTCTTTGAAAAAAATATTTCCCCATTCTCGACCGTGATTTCAACGGAATCTAACGTTATTTTTTTGTTTTCGGACGATTTTAAGTCAATTTCTTCTATAATCTCGTTGTCTTTAGTGATTATAGCTACCGCGTCGCCGCCGTTAAACGCTTTAGGCAAAAGAAGCAGCCCCGCCAGAGCGAGAAGCGCTAAAATCACAATAACATCTGACTTTTTAAAAAGCGGGTTATCCATTTAAAAGACTTACTTTGTATCCGTCTTCGGACTCTATGGCGTCGATTACGCCCTCGGTCGCTAAAATATCGTTATTGTCGTCTATAAAAATCGCCTCGGCGTTATACTCCTTAAGGATTTTTAAGCTGCCTTCAGCCCCTAAGACGTAGCACGCCGTGGAAAGCGCGTCCGATATAAGCCCGCCGCCGGCTATCACGGTTACGCTTTTAAGGGAACTTTCGGCGGGATAGCCCGTTTTGGGCGATAAAATATGGTGATAAATTTTATTGTTTTCGGTAAAGGATTTTTCGTAATTCCCCGAAGTCGAAATAAAATTCTCGCCCGGGAGACTTAACACGGCGCAATATGTGCTGTCGTTTTTCTTGGGCGTTTTAACGCCTATCGACCAGTTTTTGCCGCCGGTATTTTTCCCATACGTTAAAACGGATCCGCCCGACGATATTACGGCGCCTCTTATTTTATGTTTTTCGAGTATTTCTTTGGAAATGTCGAGAACGACGCCCTTTCCCAAAGACCCTAAGTCGAGTTTTTGATTTTCCCCAAGCGAAACCGTTCCGCCGTTAAATTTTATCTTATCCGAGCCCACCCCGGAAAGCGCGTTTTTAATTAAGTCGTCCCGGGGTATTTCTTTTTTATCCTCGTCAAAATCCCAAAGGGAAGAGAGATTTCCTATAGTTATATCGTAAGCGCCTTGGGACGCGTTACAGATCTCGACCGCTTTTTTTAAAATGAGAAGCGTGCGCTCGGATACTTCCAAAGAGCCTCTTTCGTTTAATTTGTAGATTTCGCTGCTTTCTTTATATCGGCTGAGACAGTTTTCCTCTTCTTTTAACGCGCTGTCGAAAATTTCCCTCGCGGCTTCGCTCTTTCCGGTTCCAAAGAGCTTTACCGTAAGCTGTGCGCCCATAACGACGCCCGTCTCCCGGTAATCGGCCCCGTAAAAAGCGTCTAAAGCGATAATAACGGTCAAAATTACAAAGACGACCGAAAAAATTACCGTAAAAGCGCGTTTTTTGTTCATGCTTTTTCGATTACAAATTTGGAAATATCGTCAACCCCCGCAGCCAAACGGAGAATCGTCCTCGCGTCGGTCGAAGTCACTTTCCCGTTTTTGTCCACGTCCGCCGCGCTCAATTTGCCCTCGCCTATATTTTCGAGTTTGGAAGAGCATCTTAAAGCGCTCCTAGCGTCCGTAGCCGTCACTTTGCCGTCGTCGTCTATATCGCCCGGAATAAAGTCCACGCACACGACGCTCTCGCTGTAAATGGCGGCCTTGCTCTCCTCCTGATCGGTCATCAGCGTAAAGCACTGGTATTCGCCCGTTTCGGTGGGCGTATAATTAAGCTCCGAGCTTTCGCTCTCCTCCGTGAAAACCAGGTAGTTGTCGCGGTAAACCTGATACTCGTATTTAAGAGTGCCTTTCCCGCCCAAATGCGACGCGTCCCAGGTGATTTTAGAGCCGATTTTTACGATTTCGTCTTCTGACTTCAGCGAAGTTGCGGTAAGGGATATATTACTCTCTTCCGTAAAATCCAAACAAACGTAGCCTTTTACGCCGTTATACGCCGTTTCTCCCCAGTTTCCGGAGATTGACGTCACGTCTATAATCTCGCCTTTCGGGATTTTCCCGAGGATTTTGGACGTATCCGACGCTTTCTCTCTCAAAAAAAGCGAAGAAGCCGAAACTCTGTAAGAGCCTTCCCGGTAAGTCCTCGCCAAACTTAAAGCGGCGGTTCCCTCAATGTGGCGGGGGGACTCGTTTTTTGAAAAGTACACAAGCCCGCAGGGGTCGCCGTTCATTTCCTTATAGGACGATATGAAAGCGTCCGCGGTGAGAACCGCGCAGGCGCCTTCGGGGTAGTATTTTTTCCCGTAAGTTATTCCGAAAGAATCCGTGAAGTAAACGCGGTTGTTCTCTATGGCTCTGATGTAGAGGACGTGAACGGACCCGCTCGCCCCGCCCGTCCCCAGCGAGTAGACAATATCGCTCAAACTCCCGCCGTAATTGTCGATAAGCGTTTTAAGGCAGTTTTTTCCGCTCACGGTTATGACGTTATACCCGCCGGACGTCTTGTTCTCCTTGGAGTAATGGTCATACCAGAGATTCCCCGCGTCGCTGTAATCGAGACCATCTTTAAAAATTCCCCTTGACAGAAGCTGATACGCCGTCGCCAAATTGCAGCTCCCGTGAAAAGACGATCTCCCCGCTTTGCTCAAGGCGTTTTTATAAGTCGCCGCGACTTCGCTCTCCAAATTTCCGCCGGACGCGCCGGAATTTATAAAACACAGACAAAAAACGACCGAAACCGCGACTAAAATCGATATTATTTTTTTCTTCTTCATACTTCACACTTCAAGCGTCGAATATTTTAGAGCATTCTTTTAATTTTTCTATAACCTCGATGTGCTGCGGGCAGGCTCTTTCGCACTGACCGCACTCTATGCAGTCGGACGCTCTTCCGCCCGACTTTACGGCGTTTTCGTATTTCTCTTTGCCTTCCTCAATCTGACCCCAGACCGTCTGCTTGTTTCTCGCCGCGAAAATATCGGGTATAGGTATTTTTTCGGGGCATCCCGCCGTGCAGTAACGGCATCCCGTACAGGCTATGGAAACGGACTTCGCCATAATGTCGCGGGCTTTGTTTAAGGCCTCCCGCTCCTTTTCGGTAAGCGGCTTAAAGTTTTTCATATAAGAGAGATTGTCGCGCATCTGCTCTATATTGCTCATCCCCGAGAGAACCGTCAAAACGCCGTCCAAAGACGCGGCGAAACGTATGGCCCACGACGCGAAAGACGCCGATTCGTCGGCTTCCTTTAACACTTCCTGGACTTTTTTAGGGGGATTTGCGAGCGACCCGCCCTTTACGGGCTCCATAACGACTATGGGTTTGTTGTGCTTTCTCGCGACCTCGTAATTAGCCCTCGACTGATTCTTGGCGTCTTCCCAGTCGACGTAATTTATTTGAAGCTGCACAAAATCGACGTCGGGGTGAACGGTCAAAAGTTCGTCTAAAAACTCGGGACCCGAGTGATAGGAAAACCCCCAGTTTTTTACTAAGCCCTTCTCTTTTTGCTCTCTCACAAAGTCCCACAAATTGTACTTATCGTATACTTTGCAGTTGTTGGACTGGACGGCGTGAAGAAGGTAATAATCGAAATACTCCGCTCCCGTTCTCTCAAGGCTCGTAAAAAACTCCTGTTTCGCCGTCTTTTCGTTGTGACATCCCGCCAAGGCGTTTAATTTTGTCGCCAGCGCGAAACTCTCCCTCGGGTAGCGGTCGACCAGCGCCTCTTTCGCGGCTTTTTCGGAAAGCCCCGCGTCGTAAATAAAAGCCGTGTCGAAATAATTCATTCCGGCGCTTAAAAACTCGTCGACCATTTTTTTGGTTTGGTCAATGTCGATTTTTACATGGAGCTTTTTGGGAAGGCGCATCAGCCCGAATCCCAATTTTCCGATTTCCATTATAATCTCACCAGGGCTTTATAATAAAATTCCATATCGTTCGCTCTGAAATCAGTCCTCAATATCCCCCAAAGCGTCGAGTTCTTCTTTTTCGACCACGATTTGAGCGTCCTTAATGAGTTTTACGTCTTTCCTGTGGCGCTTTAACGGGGCGGCGCCCGGGTCTTTGTTGAGGCGGATCGTCAGGTTGCCCGTTAAGAGGTTCGCGTCTATTACTTCGCCTCTTCCCTGATTTGTGTCGACTATGGCGCCGATTTTAGGCGTTACTCTTAAAAGATGCTCGTATGTGTCCTGCTCGTACTTTAAACAGCACATGAGCCTTCCGCATGTTCCGCTTATTTTTATCGTGTTTAAGGAAAGACCCTGCTCTTTCGCCATTCTGATTGAAACGGGCTGAAAGTCGTTTAAAAATTCCTTGCAGCAAAACGGCCTTCCGCAAACGCCCAGACCACCCTTCATCCTGGACTCGTCCCTGACGCCTATTTGCCTTAACTCGATTCTCGCCCTGAAGACGCTCGCCAGATCCCTCACAAGCTCTCTGAAATCGACTCTTCCCGGGGCGGTGTAGTAAAATATAATCTTGTTGCCGTCAAAAGTGTAATTTACGTCGACCAGCTTCATATTGAGGTTTCTCTTAGCCGCTTTTTCCTCGAAAATCGGAGCGGCTCTTTTTTCTTTTTCCCTGTTTTGCTTTATTATCTCAAGGTCGGTGGAAGTCGCGACTCTTATAATCTCTTTAAGGGGCTTTATGATTTCGTCCTGATCCACCATTTTATTTTCGATTACTACTTCGCCCGACTCCACTCCTCTCGCCGTTTCAACTATTACGTACTGACCTCGTGAAAGTTCGTTTTCTCCCGGCGAAAAGTAATACGTTTTTCCGTTCTCCTTAAATCTTACGCCGATTATTTCTTCCATTTTAAGCTCCGTCTTTTTCCGCCGCGCCGAATATATCTATGGTCAAAGCGCATGACAGTATATTGAGGTTCGCGCTCTCGTCGGCGTCGTTTTCAGCTTTCGTCAAAATTTCTATCATTTTAATTAACGCGTCTTTGTCGTATTTTTCCGCGATCGCTTTTGATGTTTCGTCGTTATATCCTAAATAGTCCCCGACGAGCGCGTTCCTTAACGTCCAAGCTATATTTAACGCCAGATCCTTAAAGTTGAGCCTGTCTGAGGAGGAGCGCGATTTTTGGAAAATTCCCGAAACGGACGCTAAAAATAAATACTCGTTCTTTTCTATCAGAGCGTTCACGGCGTCTTTGGAGGCGCTTATAACTTTGGGGCTTAACTTATCGCCCGCCAGAACGCCGCTTTCGGGGCTTATTTGGTAAACCGTCAGTCTTGAAAGAACCGTACCCTTAAAAACGTCTTTTGATTTCGCGGCGAAAATAAATCTCGCGGTCGGCGGCGGCTCCTCGATTATATTTAAAATCGCGTTCTGCTGCCAAATGTTTATTTTGGTACCCTCGAAAATAAAAATAAATATCTGAAACTCCGCCTCGTTGGGCTTTAAAGCGGCTCTGTTTTTAAGCTCTCTTATGTCCTCGGCGCTTAAAAAGGTCTGTATTGATTTTTCGTCCGAAATCGTTAAATTTACGTCGGGATGGACGTTATTTTTGATTTTTTTACACGTATCGCATTTAAGGCAGGGTTTGTTTTCGTTTTCGCACAAAAGCGCCTGCGCCAGCAGAACCGACAAATCCCGTCTCTCTTTTTTTGTTCCGCCCGTTAAAAGAACGGCGTGAGAGAGCTTTCCATTGTCGACGGCGGCGGAAAGATCGCTTTTAATTTTGTCGTTCAGCTTTAAATTGCCAAAATTCATAACGTAATTTACAAAGCAAGCGCTATTAACAGCGGCAGCGTGACAATCGACGCCAGATTATCGGTCGCCACGATTTTCGAGGCGAGACCCGCGTCTTTGCCGTATTTCGCCGAGAACATGACGGTGTTGTTGGCGCTGGGCGACGCCGCGGAAATTATGCAGGCCGTTAAAAGAATTTGCGGGAATTTCAGCGCTTTGCAAAACAGCAGCGTTATGAGCGGGACCGCTATAAGCCTTACCGCCATTACAAGATATTGATACGGGTCTTTAAAGATGTTTTTAAGGTCGGTATTGGAAATATAAGTCCCGAAAATCAGCATCGCGAGAGGCGTGTTTAAATTGGAGATTAAACTTATGGGTTTAGTAATGATTTCGGGCGGACTTATCGAGAATATAAAAAACGGAAGACCCGCCAGAACCGAGATAACGCCCGGGTTAAGGATTAAGGACTTAATATTGAACTTTGAGTTTTCGCCTTTATTCATGAGCCTTACGCCGTGAGTAAAGGCCAGCGTGTTAAACGCTATAACCGCGCCGGAGCAGTAAAACACCCCTTCTTTGCCTAAGACCGCCTCCGCCAGCGGCAGCGCCATGTATCCCACGTTTCCGTAAATCGACGCGAATTTATAAACGGGCGCGTCCTCGCCTTTTTTGTTAAACAGCGGGAGAGTTAATATAATTCCTAAAAAATGAGCCAGAAACGAGCATCCCACGGCCGTGAAAAAGCCTTTGGCGGAAGACGGGGAGAAATCTTCGCTTAAAAAGGAGTTTATTATCACAGCCGGCGTCACTATGTAAAACATGAGGTCGTTTGTGGCCCGAGCCGTGTTTTCAGTGTAGATTTTAAGCTTATCGGCTATAAACCCCGCGGCCGCTATAAGGTAAAGCGCAAACACCTGCTTTGCCGCGACTGATACGTTTTTTAGGAACATAAATTAAAAATAATTTATCGCGCGTCTTTTTTATTACGCGTTTTCTTCGGGCTCCTCGTTTTTAACCACGGGTGCGCCGCCCTCTTTCTTTTCTTCCAGCGATTTTAGGTATTCGTCCATTTGTTCGGCTTCCTGAGCGTTATATCCTTTTCTTAAAACGGTTATAATGTAGACCAGTATAAAGAGAGAACAGCCTATATCCGCGATATTTAAAGGATAGCCGTTTACGAGAACCTCGCTTTGACCCGACGCTATCAGCATAATCCTCGGTATGGAGTAGGAAAGCGTTATCATGACCGACACGCACCCGGCGGCGATTACGCTCCACATCGTCCCTTTGGAGTTTATTTTTGACTGCACTCTCGCGAAAGACATAAAGAATATGGCTAAGAACACATATGCCAAAAGCTCTAAAAAAAGCTCCGACACTCTCATAATGCTTATTATGGTGGTGATTTTCTCAAGAATCTTCACAACCGCCCACGCGAGAGGAGACAGCGCTATGAGCTTGATTTTTCTGTAGTAGTCTTTTCCCGCGACGTATGACAAAAACACCACGAAAAAGTAACAGCACGATATTAAGGCGAAAAGCGAGTGCATATGACGCATTAGGGAGAGCGAACGGAAATTCTGGACTAAAGTGGCCCCGCTCTCGCCTGTAGAGACATACGACGAGACGGCGTCGTAAAACAGCGTCGCCGCGAAAACAAGCGAAGTCAGGGCTAAAGGTATCCTCCTGCCCCCGGGCGGTATGGACGCGGGAACCCGGGCGCTTAAAAACGTGAGGACGAGTATAAGGACGCTCGCTAAGAGCAAGAGCCCGTAAAAAACGTAGACGACAACATTGTTGTAATCAATGTAAAATCCCGTTTCACGCTCCATATTGCGTATCATGAGGAAAATCCTCAAAGGACACGCGAAAAGCGTCGTTACGCAGGTTATAATTATAGCGGCGTCGGGCGTTATGCCCTTGGCTCTGTTTTTTATTTTCAAAGCGTAAATCCCCCTTAGGCCGGATTTTATTAAATAAAGTTAAACTCTCTCGTCAATCGGGACGTATTTGCCTCTCGGAGACAAACTCTTGTAAGCGGGGCGCATAATCCTCCCGCCCGTGCAAAGTTCCTCTATCCTGTGAGCGCACCACCCGGAGCATCTAGCCGACGCGAAAAGCGGGGTGTAAAGATCCTCGCCGATCCCCAGCGCCTTATAGACAAGCCCCGAGTAAAGATCTACGTTCGCGCACATAAATTTGTTTTTGCCCGTCGTGTTTTTGAATATTTCGGGCGTAAGATTCTCTATATTGTCAAGTAATTTGAATTCCTTCTCAAACTCCGTGCCCTTAACGAACTCGCCCGCCTTTTTCTTGAGGATTACGGCCCGCGGGTCGGAGAGAGTGTAAACGGCGTGACCCATCCCGTAGACGAGACCGGAGCCGTCCCCGCCCTCTTTTTTGAGGATTTTTTTAAGGTAGTCGGCGACTTGACCCTCGTCGGCGATATCGGAGCAGTTCTCTTTAAAGAACTCAATCATTTCGGAAACTTTTTTGTTGGCGCCGCCGTGTTTGGGTCCTTTTAAAGAGCCGATTCCTGCGGCTATCGAGGAGTATGTGTCGGTACCCGAAGACGAGAGAACCCTTACGGCGAAAGTCGAGTTGTTGCCGCCGCCGTGTTCCGCGTGGAGTATAAGGCAGACGTCCAAGAGCTTCGCCTCTTTGTCCGTAAATTTCCTGTCGGGGCGAAGAGAGTTTAGTATGCCCTCCGCCATGCTCTGCTCTTTTAACGGCGGGTGGATGTACATGCTCTCGCGGTCGTAGCGCCGTCTTTTCACTTGATACGCGTAAGCCATAATGGACGGGAGCCGGGCGATTAACCCCAAAGACTGCGAAAGGACGTTTTCAAAGGAGTTGTCGTCGGGATTTTTGTCGTAAGAGTAAAGCGCCAAAACGCTCCTGGCTAGCTTATTCATAATATTGGGCGACGGGGCTTTCATTATCATATCCTCGATGAAATCCTCCGGCAGTTCCCTCAGCTCGGCGATGTGATTTTTAAAAAGCTCCAGATTCTTTTTGTTGGGAAGAGAGCCGAAAAGCAGCAGCCACGCCGTCTCCTCAAAGCCGAACCTGTTTTCTTTTTCGCACGCGGACACAATATCGGTTACGTCGATTCCCCTGTAGTAGAGCTTTCCTTCTTTAGGGACTTTTTCGCCGTCCTCCATGTAATAGCCCGAAACTTCGCAAACCTTGGTAAGCCCCGCCATAACGCCCGTTCCGTCGGCGTTGCGAAGCCCTCTTTTAACCCCGTATTTGGAGTATTCGTCGATATTTATATAGCTGTTGTCCTTAAGACAGGAAGAGAGAAACGAACTCCCTTCCGCCGTCGCTTCCGCGTCGTTCAACAAATCGCCTCTTTATCGCTGATTCCATTTATAAGGAATTGTTTTTGTCAAATACGGCGCCGCGAAACTTAGGAAATCCCGCGACCCCGGCGCCGCCCGCCGGCCGTTCGGAATACCGCCTCGCAAACGCTATCCACTCTATTTTATAATGAAAACCGAATATTGTCAAGAGGAACTTTTCCCTTCCCCCAAAATCGGGATCCAAAAAGAATTTTAACCCCGCGCCCGATTTTATTTTATAACG
>CAYUEV010000026.1:18445-22604 GCA_964443825.1 uncultured Eubacteriales bacterium | reverse complement strand
ATCGTAAACTTCGCTATCGAGCATGGGGGAAGTTTTGTTATAAAGCCGTCGGACGTTTTTGTAAATTCCGAAAAATATTTAGCGGCGACGCGGTCTTTGTCGCCAAAAGTATTGTGGGCGTCCATTTTATCGGTTAATATTTCGGCTTTTACGTTTTTTATTGAAGAGTCCGCTATTTGGCATTTAATCTCGGCGCATTCCGTTAAGGAGGCGTTAGTTAAAGTGGAATATATAACTCCGTCCTCGTCCATAGAGGCGCTTTCGGTTATATACGGGGCGGATTCCTCTTTAAACCTGAACGCGTCGGACGTAATAAAGCTCCCCAAAAGAGTATTGTCCTGATGGCTTTTATACATTTTAAAGACATGATAAGTAGGGGTCAGGAGAGACTCCTCGCCGTCCGTCAATATAACGGACTGAAGGACGTTCACGGTCTGGGCTATGTTCGCCATTTTTATTCTGTCGGAATGTTTATTAAAAATATTAAGAGTGAGACCGGCGACTAAAGCGTCGCGCATGGTGTTTTGCTGATAGAGAAAACCGGGGTTCGTCCCTTCCTCCACCAGGTACCAGGTTCCCCACTCGTCGACTATCAAATCGACGCGCTTTTTAGGGTCTAAGGAGTTCATTATCTCAAGATGTCTCGTTATAATTTCCTCCATTTTGTAAGCCTTGACTATCGTTTCATAGTACTTATCCTCATTAAAGCCGGTAGCGTGGGCTTTGCCGCCTTCGTTGGGCGTGGTGTAATAATGAAGCGCTAAACCGTCCATATGTTTAGCGGTTTTCATAAGCTCATATGTCCACTCGTAATCTTCGGCGTTAGGTCCTGACGCGATGCGGTAGATATGTTTTTTTTCGTTATAATCCTTTAAAAAAGTATTGTATCGCTCGAACTCATGGGCGTAGTACTCGGGCGACATATTCCCGCCGCAGCCCCAGTTTTCGTTTCCTATTCCAAAATATTTAACTTCCCAGGGTTCCTGCCTGCCGTTTTCTTTTCGTTTTAAGCTCTCCGGGGACTCGCCGTCAAAGGTCATGTACTCTACCCATTCGCTCATCTCTTTTACGGTTCCGCTGCCTAAATTCCCGTTTATATAAGCGTCGCAACCGAGCTGACGGCAAAGTTCAAAGTACTCGCCGGTGCCGAAACTGTTGTCTTCCACCACGCCGCCCCAATGGGTGTTTATCATTTTTTTGCGCGTTTCCTTAGGACCTATGCCGTCTTTCCAGTGGTATTCGTCGGCAAAGCACCCCCCGGGCCAGCGAAGGACGGGAAGCCCCATCTCTTTTAAAGCGTCCACAACGTCTTTTCTCATGCCGTTTACATTTGGTATATGGGAATTTTCACCGACGTAAATCCCTTCGTAAACGCATCTTCCGAGATGTTCTGAAAAATGACCGTATATATCTTTATTTATTTTTGATACTTTATGGTTCGGGTTTATAAGATACTTCTCCATAAAAGTCTCCTCTCGCGTTTTTTGATTTAGTATATCATTAGAATTTTTATAAATCAACAAATTTTTCGGAATATAAAAAACTTTATCAAAAAAATCCATATAAAGGATTGTGGGCGCGTAACGCATTTTTGGAAGTTTTAACTATTGCCAAAATTCTCTTTTGGTGATATAATTCTTTAGATATTACTGGGGGTTGTAGATTTGAACTCAAGAGAAGATATAAGAAATATCGCGATAATAGCCCACGTAGACCACGGCAAAACCACTCTAGTAGACCAAATGCTCCGCCAGAGCGGAACTTTCAGGGCGAACGAGCAAGTGGCGGATCGCGTAATGGACTCCAACGATCTTGAAAGGGAAAGAGGCATTACAATTCTCTCTAAAAACACTTCCGTCCATTACAAGGGCGTTAAAATAAACATAGTGGACACTCCCGGACACGCCGATTTCGGCGGCGAGGTGGAGCGCATTATGATGATGGTCGACGGCGTGTTGCTTTTAGTCGACGCTTTTGAGGGCTGTATGCCTCAGACTAGATTTGTTCTGGGAAAAGCTTTAGCCCTTAAAAAGAAACCCCTCGTCGTTATAAATAAAATCGACCGCCCCGGGGCGAGACCGCAGGAAGTTCTCGACGAAGTTCTCGACCTGTTTATTGAGCTTGGAGCGGACGACGACCAGATAGAGTTCCCCGTAGTGTACGCCTCGGCTAGAGAGGGTTATTCCTCGTTAGACCCCGCGGTAAGAGAAGGCGATATGCAGCCCCTTTTAGACGCTATACTCAAAAATATAGACCCGCCTTCGGGCGACCCCCAAAAGCCTTTGCAACTTTTATTTTCAAGCCTAGATTACGACGACTATGTCGGCAGGATAGGCGTGGGCAAAATCGACAGAGGAACCGTGAAGAGCGGCGAAAACGTCGTAATCTGCAAACAGGACGGCTCGACCGAAAACGTAAAAGTTTCGCGCCTTTACCAGTTTGAAGGACTTAAAAGAGTAGAAGTAAAAGAGGCCTCGGCGGGCGATATTGTGGCGGTATCGGGTATCGCCGGGCTTAACATCGGCGAAACGCTTTGCGACCCGCTTTCTATAGACCCGCTGCCTTTCGTTAAAATCGACGAACCCACTATCTCTATGAATTTTATAGTAAACGACAGCCCATTCGCGGGGACCGAGGGCAAATTCGTAACGTCAAGGAATTTAAGGGCGAGGCTTTTTAAAGAGGTCGAGACGAACGTCAGCATGAGAGTTGAGGAAACCGAGTCGACCGACTCTTTTAAAGTGTCGGGAAGAGGAGAGCTTCATCTTTCGATCCTCATAGAGACAATGCGCCGAGAGGGTTACGAGTTCGCCGTATCCCGTCCTAAAGTTATCCTTAAAAAAGGCGAAAACGGCGAAACGCTCGAACCTATAGAGCTTTTGATTGTAGAAGTCCCCGAAAACTACGTAGGCGCCGTTATGGAAAAAATAGGCTCCCGCAAAGGGGAGCTTGAGAATATGACCGTGCGCGACGGCGGAACCACGCATCTTGAGTTTAAAATCCCCGCGAGAGGACTAATAGGTTACAGAAGCGAGTTCTTAACCGACACGAACGGCTACGGTATAATGAACAACCTTTTCTCCGGATACGAGCCTTTTAAAGGCGACATTACAACCCGCGAAAGAGGCTCGATAGTCGTCCATGAAACAGGCGAAAGCACGGCCTACGGTCTTTTTAACACGCAAGACAGAGGCAGGCTTTTTATAGGTCCGGGCGTACAGGTTTACGAAGGCATGATTTGCGGCGAATGCTCTAAAAATGAAGATATAGTATGTAATGTTTGTAAGAAAAAACAAATGACGAACACGAGAGCGGCGGGTTCCGACGAGGCTTTAAGGCTCGTCCCGCACTCCGTGTTAAGTCTTGAGCAGTGTATGGAATTTTTAAGCGACGACGAACTTCTTGAGGTCACGCCGAAAAGCTTGAGGCTAAGAAAGAAAATTCTCTCAAAAGAGCAAAGAATGAAGCAAGAGCACAAAAACAAATAACAATACGTTTTAACCGCCCGACGTCGGGCGCCGTTAAAAATCGCCTTTCGATATAATCGGCGCTTTGGGTAAATCGACGCCTTTGCGCTTAGTTACGCCTAAACTTGTAATCTGCAAGTTTGGGCGGGACGGATGATTTTGCCGCCGCCTCAAAAAAGTCGCGCCGGCGTTAAGCGTTTCGAGAAGCTTGTTATCGTCAATCAATACTTCCCGAGGCGAAGAGATTCGCCTCTTTTTCTGAAGTTCCGCTCTCATCAAAAAGACCAGCGTCGCAAGACGCGAACGCGCCGCCACTTTTATGTAAAACGACGGCATCCCGGTTCGGCGGGGTATAATCATTCTAATAACGTCGGGCATATCGGGATTTACAGCGACAGTTTTTCTCGACGGCTCAAGGAAAACCCTTTTATGGAGTTTTCACCTCACCTCGTCCGCCTAGAGAACAGCGCTCCGTCTTTGCGCCCACAGCGGCATAAGCCTTTCGGGATCGCTTTCGCCATAGCGTTTTTATTTTATGTACCGCGCTGATAGTTCTGTCGCGGCAAGGGGAAGACGTTAGCCGCCTATCTTAAAAACATAAAACGAGTAAAACGTATTGAGCTTTAAGTCTGTCTCTTTTTTAAGCGATAATAAGCTAAGAATTACAACCCGGGGTTTTTATTTTTATTATT
>CAYUEV010000026.1:15907-18345 GCA_964443825.1 uncultured Eubacteriales bacterium | reverse complement strand
TTGGGTCTAAAGTTGTCGGCTATAGAGACTCTCCTGCCAAATTTCCTTCTCGCCTCTTCGCGGCACATGACGTAAGCCGTCATAACCGCCTGGAAGAAGTCGTCTTTTTCCTCCTGAGATAAACTCCCGCCGGCGAACAAAGCGGCGTTGTCGGCCAAAAGCTCGTCTATGTCCCTTGCGGCGCGAGTATCGTATTGTTTTTTAGCCGTCTCGATATAAAAGTCTTTCTCAATGTCCTGGAGCGGATTATCGCAATCGTCGTCGGTCAAAAACCTTACGGACACGCCCAAAGCCCTGGCGAGTTTCATAAGAGTGGACTGCCTCGGAGTTTTTTCGCCTTTTTCGTAGCCCACTATCGTCCTGAGAGACAGCCCCACAAGTTCGCCTAACTGCGTCTGAGACAGACCCAACTCGTAACGGGCTTCTTTTACTTTTTCCGGAAAGCGTTTCACAGAAAATTCCTCCTTAAAAATATGTGTCAAACTTTAGCGTACATTCGCCGCTTTCTTCTTACTCTTATATTATACACACTTTTTCAAATATGTCAATAGTTTAATCAATATAATGATTCATAAAAGTTTAAATCCATTCATTTATGCCTGATAATATTCAAAAAACACTTGACCAAAATCCAATTTGTGGTACAATATACAATAAGGTTTGGTAGCTAAAAAATACTTAAAAAAAGGAGAAAATCTCAGACGGTAAGTTTTGCCCGCTTGAAATTTACGGTTTAATATGAAGTCAGACGTTGAAATCGCGCAGTCATCGGATATGCTCCCTATTAAAAAAGTAGCCGAAAGTCTTGGAATTTCGGAAGATTATTTAGAATATTACGGAAAATATAAAGCTAAAATTTCAAACGACTTTATTAAAAAAACCGAAAACGACAAAGACGGGAAACTCATACTCGTAACGGCCGTAAACCCCACTCCGGCGGGCGAGGGAAAAACCACGGTCACCGTGTCTTTAGGCGACGGACTGAGAAAAATCGGTAAAAACGCCGTAATAACTTTAAGAGAACCTTCTTTAGGTCCTGTCTTCGGCATTAAAGGCGGTGCGGCGGGAGGCGGTTACAGTCAAGTCGTTCCGATGGAAGACATAAATCTCCATTTTACGGGCGATATGCACGCCGTGACGGCGGCCAATAATCTCCTCTCGGCGGTAATCGACAATCACATACGCTGGGGCGACGCTCTCGGAATCGACCCGTCCCGCGTCATCTTTAAAAGATGCATGGATATGAACGACAGGGCGTTAAGAAATATCGTAATATCTCTAGGCGGGAAAGCCAACGGTCTTCCGAGGGAAGACGGCTTCGACATAACCGTCGCGAGCGAAATTATGGCGATACTCTGTCTTTGCTCCGATTTAAGCGACCTTAAAAAGCGCTTCGAGAATATTTTAGTCGCCTATAACTTTTCGGACGAGCCGGTATATTGTAAAGACCTGGGATGCGCGGGAGCGATGGCTCTTTTAATGAAAGACGCCGTAAAGCCAAACCTTGTGCAAACTCTCGAACACACTCCCGCTATAATTCACGGCGGGCCGTTCGCCAATATCGCCCACGGCTGCAACTCGATAAGAGCGACTAAATTAGCCTTAAAAATTTCCGATTACGCGGTGACGGAAGCGGGATTCGGCTCTGATTTAGGCGCCGAAAAATTCTTTGATATCAAAATGAGAGCGGCGGGGCTTACTCCTTCATGCGTCGTTATAGTCGCCACGGCGAAAGCCTTAAAATACAACGGCGGCGTCGATAAAAATAACCTCAAAGAGCCCAATCTTCCCGCTCTTAAAAAGGGAATCGCAAATTTAGGCGTTCATATCGAAAACATGAAAAAGTTCGGTCTTCCCGTAGTGGTCGCGGTAAATAAATTTTTAACCGATACTTGGGAAGAACTTGAATTTATTATAGATTACTGTAAAAATCTGGGCGTTCCGGCCTCGATTTCGGAAGGCTACCAGAAAGGCGGGGAAGGAGCCGTATCTCTTGCCGAAACCGTCCGCGACGTTATAGAAAAAACCGAAAATAACAGAAATTTTCATTATCTTTACGATTTAGACGAGCCTATAACGCAAAAAATCGAAACTATAGCGAAAGAAATTTACAGAGCGTCGGGCGTTGATTACGCTCCCAGGGCGTTAAAGTCAATTAAGGAAATAGAAAATTTAAATAAATCGCGCCTCCCCATATGCGTTTCAAAAACGCAGTATTCCCTTTCGGACGATCCTATGAAGCTTTGCAAGCCTTCTAATTTCAATATTACCGTAAAAGACGTGATACCGCGCCTGGGAGCGGGATTTTTAACGGTTATGACGGGCGATATTTTAACTATGCCGGGGCTTGGGAAAACGCCCGCCGCTCTTAATATGGATATTGACGAAAACGGCAAAATCACGGGATTGTTTTAAGGCGCCGCCCATAAGATCGCGCG
>CAYUEV010000026.1:0-15807 GCA_964443825.1 uncultured Eubacteriales bacterium | reverse complement strand
CGGCGCAGCCTTAAACTTTATTGAATGAAATTACGATTAAAGGGCAGTTTTATGGATGATTATGATTTTTTATACAACGATGAGATAACAGTCTTGAATTTAAGAAAACTTTACGAGTCCAAAGGCTATAAAAAATACAAGATGTCGCGTTTTGAGTCATATGATTTTTACGCTAAAAACCGTGATTTTCTCGTAAGCAATAAAGTTTTAACGTTCACTGATTTAAACGGAAAACTTATGGCGTTAAAGCCTGACGTCACTTTAAGCATCGCCAAAAACGCCGACCCATCTAAAGTCCAGAAATTTTACTACACCGAAAACATCTACAGAGAGTCGAGAGAAATTCACGAGTTTAAAGAGATTTTTCAAGTGGGCGTGGAGGTCCTGGGTAAAATAGACGAAAGCGATTCTTTTGACGTCGTGACTCTCGCTTTAAAAAGTTTGCTTGAAATCGACAAGGACGCGGTTCTCGGAATTTCCCATACGGCTTACATAGAGCCTCTTATAAATGACGTTTCTTCCGACGAAACCGTTAAAAAAACCGTAAGATCGCTTTTAAAATCTAAAAATTCGCACGAACTTTTAAATCTTTCCAAAGAGCGCGGCCTTAACAAAGACGGAGCGGACGCGTTAATAGAAATATTAAAATCTTCGGGATCGCGGGAAAACGCTTTGGAAGTCGCAAAAAAATACGTGATTGACGACTGCATGAACGCTTCTCTTATTGAAATCGGAGAGCTGATTAAAAGGCTGTCGGAAGAAGGGCTTTCAAAAAACGTTAAAATCGACCTTTCGGGAGTGGGCGACCCCAACTACTACAGCGGGATTATTATGAAAGGCTTTATCCATAACGCCCCTGTAAACGTGCTTTCAGGCGGGCGATACGACGCTCTTCTCAAAAAAATGGGCAAGGAAAACGCCGGCGCCATAGGCTTCGCGATTTATTTCGACGCGCTCGACAGAATCCTTCACAAAAGGGAGAGTAAGATTTATGATTAAGATCGCGCTTCCAAAAGGACGTTTAGGTGAAAAATCGTTTGAAATTTTTTCAAAAGCCGGATTTTCCTGCCGGGGCGTGCTTGATAACAGCAGACAGCTTATATTTAAGAACGTCGAAAAAGGCGTAACCTACTTTCTTGTGAAGCCGTCGGACGTTACAATCTATGTAGAGCACGGCGCGGCGGATATAGGCGTTTGCGGAAAAGATATTTTATTGGAACACGAACCGGACGTGTACGAGCTTCTCGATTTAAAAATCGGGAAATGCAAAATGTGTGTCGCCGGAAAAAAAGACTTTAAAGACGACCCCGATATTTCGCTTAGAGTCGCCACAAAATTTGTGAATATCGCGAAAACTTACTACAAAAGCATAGGGCGCGGCGTCGAAATAATCAAATTAAACGGCTCTATCGAACTCGCCCCGATTTTAGGTCTTTCGGACGTGATAGTCGATATTGTTGAAACGGGAACCACTCTTAAAGAAAATAACCTCTCGGTAATGAACGAGATTATGTCTATCAGCGCGAGACTCATTTCAAATAAAGCGAGTTACGAGTTCTTATATGACGAAATATCAAATATGGTCTTGAAGATTAACAGTATTCTGTAAAATTCACTTTTACCGCGATATTTCTCGCTAAACGGCCTTATAAATTAAAGAGATGAAAATATATGATTAAAATAATTGACGCTAAAAATGAAAAAGATATTTCTGTATTTTTAAGAGAAGACGAGCAAAAAAACGGCGAAATCGAAAAAACCGTCGACGATATAATAGAAAACGTTAAAACAAACGGCGACAAAGCGCTTTTGGAGTACGCGCGGAAATTTGACGGATGCGAATTAACCTCTTTGGAAGTCGCGAAAGACGAAATTGACGACGCGTTTAACAGTACCGACGAATACTTTATTGAAACTCTAAAACAAGCCCGCGACAATATAGCATTTTTTCACGAGAAGCAGCTTAGAAATAATTTTTTTGTAACTAAGGACGACGGCGTTATTTTAGGGCAAAAAATCACTCCTGTTGAAAAAACGGGGCTTTACGTCCCGGGCGGCACGGCTTCTTACCCCAGCACCGTCTTAATGGACGCGATTCCCGCTAAAATCGCGGGGGTTAAGGAGATCGTCATGACCACCCCTCCGGGGAAAGACGGCAAAATCGCTCCCGCCATACTGTCGGCCGCTAAAATCGCGGGGGTTACAAAAATATTTAAAACGGGGGGAGCGGGAGCTATAGCCGCTTTGGCTTACGGAACCGAAACCGTCCCCAAAGTCGATAAAATAGTAGGTCCCGGCAATATTTTCGTCGCGACGGCTAAAAGAAAAGTCTACGGCAAAGTAAGCGTCGATATGATAGCGGGACCCAGCGAGATTCTTATTATCGCCGACCCCTCCTGCGAGCCTCAAAACGTCGCCGCCGACCTTCTCTCTCAAGCGGAACACGATAAAATGGCGAGCGCCGTCCTCATTACCACCGATTTAAATTTCGCTCAAAACGTGGCGAATGAGATAGAAAGACAACTAAAACTTCTCCCGAGGGAAGAAATCGCGAGAACTTCTATAAACAATAACGGTAAAATTTTTATAGTCGGCTCTATAAAAAAGGCGGTCGAGCTTTCTAACGAGATAGCCCCCGAACACCTTGAAATAGCCGTCGACAATCCGTTTGAAATTTTACCCGACATAAAAAACGCCGGCAGCATATTTTTAGGGAAGAACGTCCCCGAGGCGTTAGGAGACTACTTCGCGGGGCCTAACCACACTCTCCCGACAGGCGGCTCGGCTAAATTCTCCTCTCCCCTTTCAGTCGACGATTTCATTAAAAAATCCTCTTTCATATACTACTCAAAAGACGCCTTAAACAGATCGCGCGAAAGAATAGAGGATTTCGCCGAAAGAGAAGGGCTGGACGCCCACGCGAGATCCATAGAATCAAGATTTTCCGATATATAATTAAACACGCAATAAAGTAAATTTTAAATTATGTCTAAATTTTTATCTTCGCGCTTTTTTGGGATAGAACCTTATACTCCCGGAGAGCAGCCTAAAACAGACAACCTTATAAAGCTTAACACAAACGAAAGCCCTTTTCCGCCTTCGCCTCGCGTTATCGGCGCGATAAACGCGAACGAGGTTTCAAGCCTCAATCTTTACTCCGACCCCGAGACGAAAGACCTTATTTCCGCCGTGTCTAAAACGCTTGGTACAGACGAAAACCGGGTTATAATGGGCAACGGCTCCGACGAGATTCTCGCTTTTTTCTTTTTGGCTTTTTGCGATAAGGAAAATAATCCCGTTTTCCCCGATATTACTTACGGCTTTTACCCCGTTTTTTGTAAGCTTTTCGGCCTAAAACCGGATATTATCCCCCTTAAAGACGATTTTACGATAGATCCCGAGGACTACTTTAATAAAAATAAGCCTATAGTAATAGCAAACCCCAACGCGCCGACGGGGCTGTCCTTAAATTTAAACCAAATAGAGGAAATATTAAATCATAACGACTCCATAGTGATGATAGACGAGGCGTATGTTGATTTTGGGGCCGAGAGTGCTCTTCCTCTTTTAAAAAATCACGATAACCTTATTATCTCCCGCACGTTTTCAAAATCAAGAAGTTTAGCGGGGGCGAGGCTCGGTTTCGCCGTTTCAAGCCCCTGCATAATAAACGACATGAACAAAATGAAGTTCTCTTTTAACCCATACAACATTAACCGCCTGACCTGTTTAGCGGGAAGAGAATCTATCCTAGACGCGGGGTATTTTAACGAGTGCGTAAAGAAAATTACGGATACGAGAGAATATCTGACCAAAGAACTTATGAAGCGGGAGTTTTTCGTACTTAATTCAAAAACCAATTTTATTTTCGCGAGCCCCCCTAAAATTACGGGATTGGAATACTATAAAAAATTAAGAGAAAAAAATATACTTGTAAGACATTTTAATAAAGAAAGAATAAACGACTTCGTAAGAATAACGATAGGCTCCAAGCGACAGATCGACGCGCTTTTGGACGCGACGGACGAAATACTCTCTGAAATTTAGCTTAAAGGCGGTTTATTTATGAGAAAATGCTCCTTAAAAAGAGAAACTTCCGAAACAAAAATTGAGCTGGAACTATTTATCGACGGAAAAGGCAAATCTAAAATCGACACGGGGATAGGCTTTCTTGATCATATGCTGACGCTTTTTTCAAAACATTCCGGCTTTGACTTATCCGTTAAATGCGATGGCGATTTAAACGTGGATTTTCACCATACCACCGAAGATATAGGCATAACTTTAGGGAAAGCTTTTTTAGAGTGTTTAGGCGATTTTAAAGGTATCGCCCGCTACGGCTCCGTTATAATCCCCATGGACGAAGCGTTAGCGCTGTGCTCGGTAGATATTGGCGGCAGAGCGTTTGTAAATTGCGATTTAAATATACCTACGGAGAAAGTCGGCGATTTCGACGCCGAACTTGTAAACGAGTTTATGACGGCTTTCGCCAATAACGCTAAAATCAACCTTCATATAAAACAACTTGAAGGCGCTAACTCTCACCACATTATAGAGTGCGCTTTTAAAGCTTTAGGGCGGGCGTTAAGAGCCGCCGTCTTAATAGACGACAAAAATAAAGACGAGATTCCGTCCACGAAAGGAACGATTTAATGACTTCCGTTATAAATTACGGCGTAGGCAATTTATTTTCCTTAACGGGTTCTCTCAACTACCTTGGAATAGAAAATACGGTCACAAACGACGCCGAAATTATTAAAAAATCCGACAGAATAATTCTCCCCGGCGTGGGAGCGTTTTCGGACGCCATGCAAAAGCTCCTCGACGCCGGGCTTGTTCCCGTCTTAAAAGAAGAAGTCTCAAACGGAAAGCCGCTTTTAGGGATTTGCCTAGGTATGCAGCTGCTCTTTGAAAAAAGTTACGAATACGGGGAACACGAAGGGTTAGGGTTCATTAAAGGCTCCGTTTGTCCTTTAAGAAAAGATATTCCGGGCGACATGAAAGTTCCTCACATAGGTTGGAATAAACTTATAATTTTAGATAAACTGAACCCCATGTTAAAATATACCGAAGAAAACGAATACATGTATTACGTCCACTCTTTTTACGCAAAAGACTGCGAAGAGTCCCTGGTGGCGTACTCCGAATATTACGTTAAGGTCCCCGGTCTCGTGTCGAGCGGAAACGTGCTTGGGACGCAATTTCACCCGGAAAAGAGCGGAAAATCAGGGCTTAAAATGTTAAAGGCTTTTTGCGAGGTAAATTTATGAAAATTTTTCCCGCTATCGACCTTAGGGGCGGAAACGTCGTAAGGCTCACTGAAGGCGACTACGATAAAATGAAAATTTACGGCGGCTCTCCCTTGGATACCGCCAAAAAATTTGAAAGTCTGGGAGCTGAATATCTTCACATAGTGGATCTTGACGGGGCGAAATCAGGTCTTGATGAAAACTTTAACATAATTTGCGATATTGCCAAAAAAACAAATCTCTTTATTGAAACGGGCGGAGGCGTCAGAACAGAGGAAAAAATCCAAAAATATCTTGATTCCGGCGTTAAAAGAGTTATCTTAGGCACCAAAGCTTTGGAAGACCCGGAATTTTTAAGCGATATGATAAAAAAATACGGGGAGCGCGTAGCCGTAGGCGTCGACGCTAAAAATGAAAAAGTAGCGGTAAACGGCTGGATTAACGTAACGGACGTAAACTCTTTTGATTTTTGTTTAAAATTAAGAGATATGGACGTTAAAACGGTAATTTATACGGATATTTCGAAAGACGGAAAACTTTCCGGCGCTAATATCGGCGCTTACGAAAAACTATCAAAAATAGAAAACCTTAACATTATAGCGTCCGGCGGGATCTCGTCTTTAGACGATATAAAAGCGCTCCTTAAAATTAACTGCTATGGAATTATAATCGGCAAAGCGATTTACGAAAATAAAATCAACTTAAAAGAAGTTTTAGAACTTTCAGGTGAATAAAATGACCGCTAAGAGAATTATACCCTGCCTTGACATAAGAAACGGAAGAGTCGTAAAAGGAGTTAATTTTTTAGGCGTAAAAGACGTTGAAGACCCCGTGACGCTCGCTAAATTCTATAACGAAAGCGGCGCGGACGAGCTTGTTTTTTATGATATTACCGCGAGTTTCGAAGGAAGAGAGCTTTTCTCCGACTGTTTAAAAGAAGTCGCGTCGAATATCTTTATACCTCTTACGGTGGGCGGAAATATAAACTCCTTAGACGATTTCGACAGGGTGTTAAAAAGCGGCGCCGATAAAGTGAGCGTCAACACCGGCGCTATTAAAAATCCCTCTCTCGTAAAAGAAGCCGCTAAAAAATACGGCGATCAATGCGTCGTCCTCTCTATGGACATAAAAAGAGTAGACGGGAAGTTTATGCTTTTTTCCAAAGGCGGGAGAGAGAATACCGGCATTGACGCCATAAACTGGGCCAGGGAGAGAACGCGCGACGGCGCCGGGGAAATAGTCGTAAATTCAATAGATACCGACGGCGTAAAAGAAGGATTTGACGTCGAAATGTTGGAAGCCATATGCGAAGTCGTTTCAGTCCCCGTTATAGCGTCGGGCGGAGCGGGAAAAAAAGAAGATTTCCTGACGCTTTTTAAAAGTTTACCCTTAGTGGACGCGGGGCTCGCGGCTTCCATTTTCCATTTCGGCGAAGTAAAAATTATGGATTTAAAAAATTATCTCTCATCAAACGGAATCGAAACGCGTGTTTAAAGGTGAATAATATGTATGAGGAAATAATATCTAAACTTAAATTTGACGAAAAAGGCTTAATTCCCGCCGTCGTGCAGGACTTTTACACGGGGGAAGTCCTGACGGTCGCTTACATGAACGAGGAGAGTCTTAAAATAACCCTTAACGAAAAAACGACGTGCTTTTTCTCACGCTCAAGAAAAGTGCTTTGGCGAAAAGGCGAAACGAGCGGCGCTCGCCAGCACGTAGTGTCCATTAAGGCCGACTGCGATTTCGACGCTTTGACCGTTAAGGTTATAAAAGACGGTCCCGCCTGCCACACAGGGCGCGAAAGCTGCTTTTTTAACGACGTCTACAAAGACCCCGATAAAACGGATTTTTCAATAGATTTGCTGTATAACCTTATAAAGGACAGAAGAACAAACGCAAAAGAAGGCTCTTACACGTCTTATCTGTTCGATAAAGGGCTTGACAAAATCCTTAAAAAAGTCGGGGAGGAGTGTACCGAAGTCATAATCGGCGCCTCAAAAAAATCCAAAGAGGAAACCGTTTTTGAAATTTCCGACCTCTCGTACCACGTCCTCGTTTTAATGGCGTATATGGGAATAACCTTAGACGACGTAAGAAAAGAACTCTCCTCCCGTCACGTCATAGACCATAAAGTTAAACAGGAAACAATGAAATAATATTTATTTTATTTTTCCTATGGCGAATTTCTTTTACGCCGCCGCCTTAATATATCATAAAAAATCCCCCGCCCTGCCGGCATGGTTTTTTAAAAGTTTCGGATTTATTTTAAATCCGTAAAAATTCGCTTTAAAAATACAATAAGCGCCCGCGATGATTTTACGCAGGCGTTTATAAAAAAGTATTGACAAGAGCGTTTTTTTGCGTTATAATTTGTATTGCGCTATGTGGAGAGATACCGAAGCGGTCATAACGGAACGGTCTTGAAAACCGTCGTACCCTACGGGTACCGTGGGTTCGAATCCCACTCTCTCCGCCAGGTCAATTTAATAACAGTTACCCGGAGAAGTACTCAAGTTGGTGACGAGGCGCCCCTGCTAAGGGCGTAGGTCGGCTAAACCCCGGCGCGAGAGTTCGAGTCTCTCCTTCTCCGCCAAAGACCCTGATTTTTTAGGGTCTGTTTTTTTAGCGTAAAAACTCCCGCCCGAAGGAACAGTCCCTCGGACGGGTTAATTTTATGCTTTATTTTCTAAAGAGGTCTAAGATTTTTACAAAGAAATCCCTGATTCTTAAGAAGAATCTCCTCAGTAAATCAAAGAGTCTCCAAAAGACGCCGTGCTGCTTCTCTTCCTCCTGGAAGCACAAATCGCACTTGCCGTCGCCGTTGTTGTCGGCGTGTTCTCCATAGTGTCTGAAAACGCCGTCTTCGTCGAAGCTGTAAACTTTGCCGTCTATAGCGACGCTCGCGTTTACGCACATATAAGTCGTATCGGGGTAGAAGTAGTACGTTTCGCCGCCTATCTCTTTAAGACCTCTTACAGGGTCGGGCCCCCAATAGTAACTTGTTCCGGCCTGAGTAGCGGACCACGCGCCGCCGGTAAGTCTTCCGTTTTTATCAAAAGTGTAAGTGAGTTTAAGGGTTCCGTCGGAGTTGCTTACGGTGTACTTGCCCGTAGCCATCTTAAAGCCCGTAACTCTGTCGAAGTAGTACCAATAGCCGTCTATCATGTGCCAGCCGCGCTGTTTTTCTCCGGCGATATAATAGTAGTAAGCGTTGCCTTCCTTTACTAAGGCGCCTTTCGTGAGTTTGCCGTCGCTGCCGAACGTGTAAGTCTTGCCGTCGACTTTAACGCTTCCCGTCACCATATTGCCGTCGGCGTCAAAGTAGTAGTAGTCCTTCTCAAGAGCGAACCAGCCCGTTTTGATTTCTCCGGCGATTAAGTACTTCATCTTGCCGGTATCGGGGTCTTTTAAGAATCCCGTGTAACCGCTCTTTGGTATACTGTAGCCGCACTTAGCGCAGGTTAAGTAGTCGCCGTTAAGCCTAAAGTCATGACCGTTCTCGGTGCAAGTCACTTCTTTTGTCATCGTGTACGTGTCTATTATGGCGGACGTGCCGTCGCCTAAAAGATCATACGTAACGACTTCAAATTCCGTATCGGTGACGCTCGCGGTGATGTAAACCGCGTTATAATCGCCGTTTAAAGCGTCAAAGTGGAAATCCTTATTATCGACTATGTCATAAGATTTTTCCCCGGTAGAACCGCAGATGTAGTAAACCGCTCCGTTTTGATTGTCTACTTCTCCGCCCGTCAGCGGCATGGTTCTCGCGTATGAGTGGTCGTGACCCGAGAAAACAAAGTCAATTCCGGCTTTATCAACCGCCGTCGATATAATCTCCTGCATTTCTAGGGAGTTGCCGGCGGGATTTGTAAAGTAAGCGGGCTGGTGCATCGCGAGAATCTTCCATGTGGCGTTGGATTGAGCCGCGTCTTTCACGAGCCATTCTGTCGCTTTTCTGTAATTGCTGAGACCGCCGTAGTTAATTACCGCTATGTAAACGTTGGCGTAGCTTGTGGAGTAGCAAAGAGGCGCTTCCCCGTCTTTAGTTCCGGGAAGATCGAAGTACTCCGAAGCGTTTGTGGCGGTAGCGTCGCCGTAGTACTCGTGGTTGCCCAAAACCTGAATTAAATCTTTAGAGCCTAAGAAGTCGCCGCTGAACACTTTGGCGATGTTCTCCCACATCATGTAGTTGCCGCCGTTGTCGACAGCGTCGCCCGTCTGTATGCCGAACGCGAATTCCTTGCCCGACTCCGACAAGAGTTTTACTATCTTATCCGAATTCGTCGTGTCGGTCGCCTGCGTGTCGCCTATTACAAAGAAGTTTAACGCTTCTGTATACTGTTCCGTCTTAAAGGTTCTGATTTCGCTCATCTTCTCGCCGTCGCCGACTTGGTAAGCGTACTCGGTATTGGGTTTAAGACCCGTAATATTTACGTTATTGATTCTTACGGCGTAGTTTGTGGTATATTGCGCGGAACTCGACATCTCGGAGAGGTAGCTTTCGCCGTTTAAAGCAGTGAGAGCCGACTCGCCGCCGCTGTCGTAAGCCGATTTCTCGGCGTATTTCACAACTGCCGCCGCTTTACTATTAAGAGGCGAGGACATCCATGAAATACTCTTTGTTTCGGCGGGATTAACGGTCGCGTTCTGCCTTATAAACGCGGGAAGACCGTCTTCCGTAGCGCCGGAGGTGAAGCTCTGACCGTTAAACGTGAACGAGAGTTTTCCGTCTTTCTCGGCGTAGATCGAGAACTGCATTAAAGAGCCCGTAAATTTATCGGTAAAGACTTTTCCTTCCGCGTCCGTCACGCCCACCGGCTCCTGCGCCGAAGTGTAAACGTTGGCGCCTTCAACGGGATTGCCGTCCTGGTCGTAAACGTAAATATTGCCGCCGCTCGCTCCCACTAACATCGTTTCGACTTTAAGGACGAACGGGGATTTGCACTCGGTGGTGATTTTTCCGCTGAACGACCCCGTAAATTTGCTGTCTTTCGCTTCCTTGTAAGTTAAGGCACCTTTCGACACTCTGTATGTGACCTGCAGCCCTTCCGGCACGTCCGCCGGTACGTTTATCACAATTTTACCTAGGGTACCGTCGTCTTTAGCGGGGTCGGCGTCCGCCTTTCTGTTTAGCTTAAAGTTAATAGTCGTTTCTTTATCATCGTATGTCGCTTCGCCCTCAAGCTCATAGTTTTCGGAAGGCTCTACGGTGAAGTCGTCCCAGTATGTGGTAAAGTTAGAGAGAATCTTTACTCCCACGTCCGCCGAAAGTATATCGGCGGGGTCGTTTGATTTAATGGCGAGATTGTATTTTTCGCCGAGCACGGGCGCTTCCTCGACCGCCTCGAACGACGCTTCGGTACTCTTACTCTCGCCTTTTACGGTAAAGTACCTCGTTTCGGTAGTAGTGTTGCCGAAGAGGTCTGAAATGGAGACTTCTATGCTGTGAACGCCGTTTGGAAGAACAGCGTCGTATAAATAAAGTTCTCCGTCGTGCTCTTCAAAGAAGAAGTTTTCGTTGCCCGTAACGTCTACCCCGTCTATGTACATTTTAGCGGATTCGGGGTCGAGTCCCGTCATGTACTTGCCTTCGACTTCGTTTACGTTCGCCTGTAAAGTAAGAGTATTCGTGTTGAATACCGTTTTGCCGTCGACTATGCCCGTATTGGATAAACCTTCGGCGTAATTGTAAGCGAATATCGATCTTATATTAGGGTTGTCTACGTCGTCCGTGTTAGCGCCGTAAACGAGCTGAATGTTGTCAAGGTAAATGGTGGAAGCCGTCTTATCTCCCAACGGACCTCCGGGCTGATAAGATATCCAGAATAAGCCGCACCCTTGATACATGCCGTAAGGCGCGTAGGCGGGTCCCGAGTGGTAATTTGACGAGTCGTTAAGGTTAAATTCGACGTATTTCCAGCCCGTCCAGTTTATGCCGGTACTCCCCGTGATACATCCGTAAGACATATCGACGTTCTCTTCGTCGGCGAAAGTCGCGCAGTTTAAATACAGAGCGAAATTAGCCGTGCCCTCGGGAACGTACACCCAGGCGCCTATAGCCGTGGGAGAACCCTCGAATTTATAGTCGGGATCCGTAACGCGCACATAGTTATTTGGGTTGCCGCTTCCCGTGTAAGTCGAGAAGTCATAATCTATTCTTAACGAGCTTTCGCCGAATCTTACGGGGGCGCCGTCGTCCTTAAAGACTATGGACGTTTTCATTGAATTTTGATCCGTGAGCGACGAGTTAGGCCAGCTGTATAAAGGATAGCCCTGCTCGTAGAACTCCTGTTTTTGTTTTGTGGCTTCAGGATCGGCGCCTCTGTTGTAATCCCAATTGGGCATAGTGTAAGACGGAATATAGTGAAGATCTGGGTTCGATTCCGCCGCCTGCTTATCGGTAGTGTAGTTTTCAAAGTCGTAAAGAACTACCGGCATGGCGCCGATTATCGCTTTAATCTCGGCGGTTATGGATCTGTTGTATTTAAGAGTGGCGGTGATTTTAGCGTTTACGGTAACGCCGTCGAAAGTCGTAAACGTAAGACCGTTAAACGTACCCGCCTGACCTGATATATCCTCTCCCGCCTCGTTGGTTATCGACCACTCGATATCGCCGTCCTTCATATTGACGGTTCTGCTGTTGTACCTCGCTTCTATTGAAAAATCGGTGGTCTCCTCGAATCCTAACGAAACCTCGTTATTAGGCACGTAGAACGAGTCGGGCGTTCTTATTTCAATCGAAACCTCGCCGCTCTTTTTGCCTCCCGACATATAATTTACGGTGACGACGCCCTCCTTGCCCGTTGAGGTAAACACGCCTTCGGGAGTAATCGAGCCGTATGAGTTATCGGCTAAAATAAACTTGCCGTCGGCGGGAAGAGCCACGCCCGCGCCCGACGAATCGACGCCGCGAGCCTCGAAAGTAACGGTGGAATCGGGAGTGTAGACTTCGTTATTGGGAGTTAAGGACGCGTGGTCAAAAACGCCCGTGGGCTTCGCGGAAGTGCATACGAGGAAAGCCGTGGAAACGGTTCTCTCCATACCGTCGGACGGGCTGTTGCGGCACTCAAGCTCTTCGCTTCCCTCATGCTGAGAGAGGAACGTCGTTGATCCGCCGCCGTCAAAGTTAAGCGCGAACTCGCACCCCAAAGCCGCCATAACGCGAGCGACTTGAAGAGGAGTTTGACCGCATGAATAAGGGGCTTGACGGCCGTCCGCCGTATATATTATAACTTTATTGTCTTTGGTAACGCCTACCGCCGTTCTGGGCATGTAATCGGGATTCTCGGTAACTTGCGGGTCGCTTGAAACTTCGCCGTTTTTAACGAGAATATAGAATCCGCCGACAAGTTCTTTCGCGTTCTCGGCGCAAGAGAGATAATCCGGGTCGGCCGGTTCTTTTATAACGACTCTGCCGTCTTTTAAAACGGCTACATAAGGCTGGGAGTTATTGGTATTGTACCTGACGCCGTTCATGACGAGAGAGCCGAACGGGGCGCCCGTCTGCATATTGAAAAGGTCGGCGTTTACTCCCGCGACGACGTTTGTGCCGAGCTTTTTCTCCGCCGCGGCCGCTTGATCCCTTACCTTTTGCATACCCCAGCTCGTGCCGTCGTAATTTTTGTACGACGCTATTACGGAGTTGTAGGGGTTATTAAGGTCAACCTCGGCCGCGCAAACCTTGACCTGGTTGGAACCGCTTCCGTTGTTAAGGGTGATTTGCGACTCGGTTATACCGGGAGCTATCGTGTAATTCGTCTGAGAAGTAACATAAGTATCTTCGGCTAACTTCGTTGTGTCGACGTTAATCGCGTAAGCCGTAACCGACGGGACAAATACGGCCGCGATCATAACCGCCGACAGCAAAATCGCGAGCGCCTGCTTGCCCGCTTTTTTTGTTCTGCCGTTTCGCATGATTAAAAACCTTCTTTCGCTTCGCGCTTGAAATTTGTTTTAACCGAAAGCTCCATGTAAAGCCCTTTGATTTAAACGCAAAACTCTTTATGAAACGAACTTTCCCTAAAAACGTCGCCATTTAAATAAAAAACGCTTCCATTTAAAAGGCGAATTCCCCTTATAAAACAAACTCGCCGCGCGTAATCTTCCGGCTAAAAATACTTTAACCCACTTTAACGATAACATTATACCGCCCCAAAAATAAAAAATCAACAAAAAAATTAAATCATTATCAATTTTTTACATACAAATTTTGTCGTACTTAAGCAACCTTAAAGCGCCGTAAAATTTTTTATTGTCAAAATCGTTGCGGAATAAAAATTTTCGCTATGACGCAACCGATTTTTCTTGACATTACGCAACAAAAAACGTATAATACGCTTTAAGCGAGTAAAAAAACCCGGTCTTCTCGTTATTTTTTTAAAATGAGGCGATAACAATGGCGATTTTTAAATGCGTAAACTGCGGAAACGATTATTCCGATACCCTTAAAGCCTGTCCGCATTGCGGCTTCGCGCCGATTGTAGGCGTTTGCCCCGAATGCGGCAATATCGCGAAACTCGGCGCTCAGTCGTGCGCGTACTGCGGCTTTAGTCTTGAGGGGCTTAACTTGCAGCCCGCCGATTTTCCGAAAATAGACGCGGCATACGACGATCTTATCAAACAAAAGGAATCGGCGACTAAGGCTAGCGAGTATCTGTCCTTAAAAAATAAATTTGAGATTTTTAACGTAAATTACAAAGACGCTAAGGAAATGGCGGAATCATGCGCCGCCGTTTGGGAAGAGAAAACAGAGGAAGAAAAACTCGAAAACGCTTATAACGCGTTATTAAATAAACAAAAAGACGCGTTGGAAATCACGGAACTCGAACAAATTGTTAAAGAGTTTGAGTCTTTAGGCGATTACCGCGATTCCCGGCAACTCGCCTCGGAATACCGGGAAGCGTTTCGCGAAAAGCTTTACCCGTTAGCGACAGAGGAAGAGGAAAAAGCGTCTAATGCCGACGACTTTAAATCGGCGGCGGAAAAATATAAAAAACTCGGCGATTACAAGGACGCTCCCGAGAGGCTGAAATCCTGCGGAGAAAAAGTATCGTCTTTAAAAAAGAAAACTAAAAAGAAAATAATAACCGCGGCTTCGGGCGCGGCGGCTGTTTTAGCCATTACCTTGCTTATTATTTTCGTCATAGCGCCTTCAATCAACTACGCCTTGGGAAGCAGCGCTTTTAAAAAAGAGGATTTTTCTAAAGCCGAAAGCCGATTTTTAAGCGCGGGCGATTTTAAGGACGCTCCCGAAAGAGCCAACGAATCAAAACTCGCGGGGTTTTACGCCGACGGGACGAAACTTTTGAGCGAGAAAAAATATAAAGAATCGGCGGAAAAGTTCATTAACGCCGGGAATTATAAAGACGCTAAAAAGAAAGCAATAGAAGCCGGAAAAGGTCTATTATCCGTTAAAGATTACAAAAGCGCAGAAGAAGCGTTTTCTAAACTTACCGACGAAACGGGCAAAAAATATAAACAGTACGCCGCGGGCATGATAAATCTTGCCGGCAAAAAATACAGCGAGGCGATACTGTGTTTTTCTACCGCGGGCGGCGTGGAGGACTCTAAAGAGCGGCTTAAAGAATCGTTCTATCAAAACGGCTTCGTCCTCTTAAACAAAAAAGATTACGGCGAGGCGAGAAACGCCTTTACAAAAGCCGGGGACTACAAAGACGCGGCGGAGATGATTAACGTCTGCTATGTGGAAGAAGCCGAAAAGCATATGAAAAACGGCTATCTTAACAGCGCTAACGAGATATACGGAAAACTCCCTGAAAATTACGTTTACAAAAATATAAAAGTCGCCGACAGAAGAGCTCTTCTTAAAAAATACAGCGTTTTTGTAAAAATGTGCGGAAAATGGCGGGCCACAGACAGTAAAATTGCAACAAGCGAAATACCCAAAACTTTCGGAACCTCTTATGAATGGTCCAGAGACGACATAAATTACAACCACTATGTAGATATTAAATGCGTTATAAACAGCGACGGATCGGTTAAAATAAAAGGTGCGGCGGATTATACGAGATGCACTAATTACTCCTCCATTGGCGCATACATCAGATCAACCAAAATTTCGGTTCACATTAACAAGGACCTTAAATCCGCTCCCAATTCCACAACCATAGCTTCCGGGGTGACGCTTACTTTTACGGGAGATCACTTTAAATTATCTTACGACTACACCGATAAAAATTACGATCAGTTTTTTAACTACAGATACACAAGTACCTATACGTATGGCGTAAGAATAAAAAAATATTAAAATCTCGATGATTTATCGATATAATTAAGCCCCTTTTAAGCTTTTCGGTTTAAAGGGGCTTAAATTTCTCGCCTTAAACTAAAAGCGGGATCGTATGACCCCGCTAAAATATCAAATAGATTTAAGACTTTAGAATGAACTTTGGAGTTTCGCCGAGAATCTTAAAATAATCCTGGCGTCGGATGCGGTGATTGAGCCGTTCTTGTCGGCGTCGGAAGCGAGAATTTCCGTTTCCGTCGGGGTATGAAGTTTCGCGGAAATTCTTAAAGCGATTCTCGCGTCGGAAGC
>CAYUEV010000025.1:0-26217 GCA_964443825.1 uncultured Eubacteriales bacterium | reverse complement strand
TTCAGATTCGCGATAAAGACGGTAACGTTCTCTCCGAATATACCGTGCTTGTTCCCATGGATATAACCGGCGACGGTGAGATTGAAGCCTCAGACGCGAGAGTATCTCTAAGAAGTTCCGCGAAACTCGAAGTCCTAGACGGAGTATTCAGTTTAGCCGCCGACACGGACGGCGATAAGGAAATCAAAGCCTCCGACGCGAGGAAGATATTAAGAGTATCGGCGAAATTAGAACAATAAAACGCAACATAACATTTACCCCGCAAGGATTTCCCTGCGGGGACTTTTGTCATTACGACGAGCTTACTTAAATTAAAAAAGCTAAACGGGCGGTTTTATCATAACGGTTGGTTAGATGACGAGCGCTAAAAAACTAAAACGCGGGGGCGCGTTTTTGAGTAACCGCGTTAAATGATTTTAAATATTCTCAAACGACTTACTTAAAAATGACTTCAGTTTAGGCGATTTGGAGCGGCCGAAAATATAATCCGGCGTTCCCTCGTCTTCAATTACGCCGTCGGCCATGAAAATCACTTTGTCAGAAACCTCTCTCGCGAAACCCATCTCGTGAGTTACGACAATCATCGTGCTGTCGCCGTTCTTAAGCCCCTTTATGACTTTAAGCACTTCGCCCGTAAGCTCGGGGTCAAGAGCGGACGTAGGCTCGTCGAAACATAATATATCGGGGTTTAAAGCCAAAGCTCTCGCTATAGCGACTCTCTGCTGTTGACCGCCCGACAATTCGCAGGGGTAACTTTCCGCTTTATCCGAAAGCCCTACCCTTTCAATAAGCTTAAGCGCAGTGTTTTTTATCTCTTCGGAAGAAGATTTTTTTAAAAGGGATGGGGCGAGAGTCACGTTTTTAAGGACGGTATACTGCGGAAAAAGATTGAAATTTTGAAACACGAGCCCAAAATGAAGGCGTTTCGTGCGAATATCCGCTTCGCGCATTTTTTTATTAAGAGAGCCGTTGTAAATCTCTTCGCCGTTTACTACGATAACTCCTTCCTGAGCGAACTCGAGGAAGTTTAAACAGCGCAAAAGCGTCGTCTTGCCGCTGCCGGACGAGCCGATTATAGACAAAACTTCGCCTTTTTCAAGAGAAAACGAAATATCTTTCAACACTTCGGTTTTGCCGAAACTTTTTTTTAAATTTTTAACTTGGAGAACAGGCATAATAAGCTCCAAAATCGTCTAAATTGTAAATTTGTTATTATGATTTAAAATAATCAAGTTTCTTTTCGATCTGTCTGAAAATAACAGTCAAAAGACCGTTGAACACAAGATAAAACGCGCCCGTGTAGAACAGCGGCCAAATGAGTCCCGCGCTTTTTATATAGTCCTGACCTTTCCAGATGATTTCATAAACGGCTATAGTCCTCGCGAGAGAAGTGTCTTTAACTAAAGTGATTATCTCGTTGCTCATAGGCGGCACAATGCGTTTTATAACTTGAAGGAGGACGATTTTAAAGAAAATCTGCGAGCGCGTCATACCGAGAACTTGACCGGCCTCGTATTGCCCTTTGGATATGCTCTCTATCCCGCCTCTGTAAATCTCCGAGAAGTAGCAGGCGTAATTGATAACGAACGCGACAAGCACGGCGGAGAACCTTGTAAGACCTTCTATGCCAAAAATAAGCCCCGGTCCGTAGAACACCACGATAAGCTGAAGCATAAGAGGAGTGCCTCTTATAATCCATATAAAAAAGCGCACAAGCAGTTTTAGGGGTTTAAATTTGCTGATTGAGCAAAAACTTAAAATAAGCCCTAAAGGAAGCGCGAAAACAAGCGTCAAAGCGAAAAGCTTAAAGGTCGTAAAAAACCCGTTAAGCAAATCAAGCGTTACATTTAAAAAAAGCTGCATTATTTTAAAATTAAGAGGTTGGATTTTAATATGATTACCGTTTAAAAGAGCTTTATAAAACGCCGGAGTTTTAAATTTCTCCGGCGCTTATAAGGCTTATTTACTGTTCTACAAGCGTTAAATTATAAGCGGACGCGAGTTCTTTAAGACCGTCGTATGTATCTAGGAATTTATTGAAAACGCCGACCGCGTCGGAATTCTGCCTGAAAGCTACTCCGTACTCTTCGCTCGTAAGAGTAACTCCCGCGCCCAAGTCGCTGTAGTTTGTGCCTTCGCCGGTCATCGAGGCCGCCATAGTGCTGTCAATGATGCAAGCGTCGGCGGTCCCCGCCTCGACTTCGGTTAAAGCGTTCGCCTGATTCGACACCGGCACGCATTTAAGCTCGTTATCGTTAGCGGCGTTTTCCCCGGCGGAGCCTGTTTCTACGGCAAATTCAAGATCCTTAAGAGACTCTACGTCCGGGTAATCGGCTAATTTATCTTTCGCCATGACTACAACCTGTTCGTTTTTAACATAAGGTTTAGATACGCTCGTGTTAAGCTTTACCTCATCGGTAATGGTCATGCCGTTCCAAATGCAGTCGATTTTCTTATCGTCAAGCTCAAAGAACTTGTTGTCCCAGTCTATTTCTATAAATTGAACATCCACGCCGATATACTCGCCGAAAGCTCTCGCGAACTCAGCGTCAAAGCCCGTCCATTCGTCGCTCCCCTCTTCTTTATAATCCATGGGAGCGAAATTGGTAATTCCGACTATAAGCGAGCCTTTCTCTTTAATGTAAGCAAAATCGCCGTCGGAAGAAGTTTCCGGCTCTCCGTCTAAAGAAGCGTCCGGCTCATCCGTGGAAGAATCGGAAGCCGGCGCGCCGTCCGCGGAAGGCTTCTTGGAACATCCGGCAAAAAGCGTTAAAATCAGCGCTAAAGAAAGTAACAACGCTAAAGTTTTTTTCATTTTGTTTTACCACCTTTAATAATATGGTTTTACCAACGCAAAACGCAAGACGCGCCCCACGCCCCAGTGTAATTTTATATCTAAAACGGGCGTTTGTCAAGCGATTTTTAATCCGCCGGTAAACTCAATATTTACACGTAAAAAATAATTTCCACAGATCGTTTTATTTGTAAAATCCATAAAAACGATATACAACGGTCTTTAGGAGGCGCGTTTACGAAAATTTTAAGCCGCGCCGAAAGAATACGGAATTTCATATCGGCGAAAAACTTGTGAGAAACTCCCTTAAAGGGGCTAAAAACGCGGGATTTAAAATTCTCAGGTTTAACGCGTCCGTCAGGACAATCCGCCCCGAGGGACGGTCTATATAAAAAATCGGCTTTAAACGGTGGGGCGCGATAGACGGCGGTTTCGCTTAAAAACGGCTAATATCGCGGTGTTTGCACTTATTGCGTTAAGCCATAAATTAAGAAAATATCCGCCTTTTTTGCTTTGGGCGGATACTTTAATATTGTTTTTACACTCCGAAATCGGGAATTTCGCTAAACGCCTTTTCTAAGTCCGCGTCGGTCGGGATATAGTCGCTCATAGTCCCGTCGTCGTATGACGCGTAAGCTGTCATATCGAAATATCCCGTGCCGGTAAGACCAAAGAGTATGGTCTTTTCCTTGCCCGTTTCCCTGCACTTTACAGCCTCGTCTATAGCGGCTTTTATAGCGTGGGACGATTCGGGAGCGGGAAGGATTCCCTCGCATTTGCTAAAGTACGTCGCGGCCTCAAACACTTTAGTCTGCTCATAAGACCGCGCCTCGTCAAGAATTCCGTCGTGGTAAAGCTTTGAGATTATCGGCGACATGCCGTGGTATCTTAAGCCTCCGGCGTGGTTCGGGGACGGGATAAAACCGCTTCCCAAAGTGTACATTTTAGCGAGAGGAGTTACTTTGCCCGTGTCGCAAAAGTCGTAAACATATCTGCCTCTTGTGAGAGAGGGGCATGAGGCGGGTTCTACCGCGATAAAGTACGGGTCGGCCTTGCCTTGTAATTTATCTCTTACAAACGGGGCTATTAAACCGCCTAAGTTGGAGCCGCCGCCGGTGCATCCTATAATTATATCGGGGTATTCGTCGTACATTTGCATGGCCGTTCTTGATTCTATCCCTATTACGGACTGATGAAGCAGCACCTGATTTAAAACGGAACCTAAAACATATCTTATTTTGTCGCCCGTAACCGCCTTTTCAACGGCTTCGGATATAGCGCAGCCTAAAGAACCCGTGCAGTCGTCGCCGTATTTATCTAAAATTTCGCTTCCGACTTTAGTCGTTCTGCTGGGGCTTGGGACGACTTCCGCGCCAAATGTGCGCATGACCGTCTTCCTGTGCGGCTTTTGATCGTAAGAGCCTCTTACCATGTAAACCGTAAGAGGCATATGGAAATAGGCGCACGCCATGGAGAGAGCAGTTCCCCATTGACCGGCGCCGGTTTCGGTCGTGAGCCCTTTCAGCCCCTGCTTTTTAGCGTAATAAACCTGCGCTATCGCCGAGTTTAGTTTATGAGACCCCGACGTGTTGTTGCCCTCAAATTTATAATAAATTCTCGCGGGCGTGTCAAGCTCTTTTTCAAGACAATAAGCCCTGATTAAGGGCGAAGGTCTGTACATTTTGTAGAAATTGTAAATTTCTTCGGGAATATCGATATAAGGGGTCGTGTCGTCAAGTTCTTGCTTCGCGAGTTCCGTGCAAAAAACGGGCTCGAGATCGCTTACGCCGCACGGTTTTAAAGTACCGGGGTTAATAAGAGGGGGCGTCTTTTCTTTCATAAAGGCTCTTATATTGAGCCACTGCCTTGGGATCAAGTTTTCGGGAAGATTGTTTCTGTAAGGTACGTCGTTTCTTTTTGACATTGTTCGCTCTCCTTTTATTTTTTTTCGGGAACTTCTCGCTTTAGTCCTCAATTCGCGATTCAAGATCCCGATATTTCCTTATTTATAACGTATGGGACGACCGTTAAATATTCGTAAAACGCCCTCGGATGGTCAAAAACCATATTGGGAAGCAAAAAACTTTTAACGGTCTTCGACAATTTTTTAACAATGAACTCATTCTTAAATCCCGCGTCGGTTAAAGCTAAAAAATACTCCCATGAGTTTTCGTCTTTAAAGCGGCGTTTTTTTAAGTATTTAAACCTGAGAGAGGATTTCGAGTATTTTTTGGGAACGGCGATGTTTTTAAAATCGATAGCTCCGCCGTAAACACAGTCGTAATTATAAATGCTTCCGTTATACGCTCTTTCCAATTCTTTAACCGTGAACTTTACGCCGTAATTTTTAAAAAAGTTTCTTTTGTATAAAGCCGTGATTTTTTTATCCTCATAATAATCTGAAAGAAGCGATAATTTTATACTGCTCCCTTCGGAAGATTTTTTTTCGTCTAAAGACGCGAAAGACAATGAAAATCTCGCTTTTTTACAGTCTTGAGAATTTTTAAGGAAAAGCGTTTTGCAGGTAATGTCTTCTTTTAAGCTTTTGCCGTTGATTTTTCTTAGTATCCATTTAAAGTCGTCGAAAGAGCAATAATAATCGTCCACGCCGCGCTCTTCCGCAGTTTCTATTTTAGTTTCCGGAAATTTACCGTCGTCTGAAACGCTTATCTCTATATAGGCGATATTTTTATAAGGCGGGATAAATAAAACGACCGAAACGCCCGGGCGTTCAAAAGTCGCTAAACCCTTTGAGAATTCTTCTTTAATGGTAAACTTATCTAAATTAAGACCGTCTATAACAAATCGTAAGGATTCTATAACTTTGCCGTCAGGGTTCGATTTATCGTATTTTTTAAAAGTTCTGTCAAAAATCCTTATTACGACGGACGAGTTCTCAACCGTAAGAAACGCGATTAACGTCCCGTTGCCGACAATAGCTCCGGTCGGAATATTTCGTTTTGATTTCTTGGAATTTTCGGCAATTTCATTTACAAGAGAACTCATATTTACTATTTAGTGAAATCAATAACTTTTCGACTGTCGTTTATATAAACTGCTCCCGACGCCGCGGTTAAAGCCGCTATAATCCACATTAAAGTGTTTGAAAGCGTCGAAAGCGCCGAAACGTCGGTTCCGAACTCATAACATACGGCTATTAAAACGAGAAGAATCGTTGAAAAAATCATTTGCGACGCGGTTTTAATTTTGCCGAAAATATTGGCGGGGACGACTTCTCCTTGAGAAGCGGCGACAATCCTTATGGCGGACACGGTAAATTCTCTCGCTAACACTACTAAAATCACCCATATATTGCAAAGGTTTAACTTCATAAAGCCTAAAAGGGCGGCGGTTGTGAGAATTTTATCGGCTATAGGGTCGGCTATTTTTCCAAAATTTGTAACTATTCCCTGGCTTCTCGCTATTTTTCCGTCCGCGAAATCAGTCGCCACCGCCGTAACGAACACAATAAGCGCGAAAATTCCGTGATGCGGCACAAAATCGCAAGTAAACAGAAAAAGGAAAACAGGCGTTAATATTATTCTTATTATCGTAAGTTTATTAGGTAAATTCATAATAAAAATCTTGCCGTAAATTAGAGTTTAGACAATTTCCCCCATAAAATCATACTCGTTCGTGTCAAAAATTTCCACGTCCACAATATCTCCCTCGTCGTAATCGCCCTTGCCCGTAAAGTATATTACGGAGTCGATTTCCGGAGCGTCCATCCAAGTCCTTCCGAAATAGCTGTCGGTGTACGCGTCGTAGCCCTCGACTATACATTTTTGGACTGTTCCTATATACTGTTTTTGCTTATTTATAAATATGTCGCGCTGCTGCTCGTTGATAATTTCGGTTCTCTCTTTTTTAACGTCGTCGGGAACCTGATCCTCCATAAGGTAAGCCTTGGTCCCCTCTTCAGGCGAATAAGAAAAGCACCCCATCCTGTCGAACGCCATATCGTCCACAAATTTTGAAAGGGCGTTAAACGCGTCTTCGTCCTCTCCCGGAAAACCCGCTATAAAAGTGGTTCTTAATATTATATCGGGTATTTCTTCTCTTAACTTTAAAATAAGACGGGAAAGGGACTCGTAATCTCCCGTTCTGTTCATCATCTTTAAAATTCTTTCGTCGGCGTGCTGTAAAGGTATGTCCATGTAATGAAGAATTTTTTTAGAATTTTTAATTGTGTCAATAAGCTCGTCCGTTATCCTGTCGGGGTAGCAGTAGAGAAGTCTTATCCACCTGACGCCCTCTATATTTTCGAGCGCCTTTAAGAGCTTTGGAAGCATAAGATCGCCGTATAAATCAAGACCGTATCGGGTGGTATCCTGAGCTATGACAATAAGTTCTTTTACGCCTTTTTTGGCTAAAGTTTCGGCTTCGCTTACGACGTCTTCTAACGGTCTTGAGCGAAATTCCCCTCTTATTAAAGGTATCGCGCAGTAAGAACAGTGATTTGAGCATCCGTCGGCTATTTTAAGGTATGCCCAGTAATCAGGGGTAGTTAAGAGCCTGTCGCCCGTAAGAGGGAGATTTTCTTTATTGGGGAAAGTTTCTATATCTTCGCCGTTTACTATTTTATCAACAATCTCCGCTATATCGCCGTTCGCGCCCAAGCCCGCCACGCCGTCGACTTCGGGTATTTCCTTTTTAATTTCGTACTTATACCGTTCGGCAAGGCAGCCCGTGACGATAATTTTTTTAATGCCGCCGTCTTTTTTCATTTCGGCGACTTCAAGGATATTGTCGATAGACTCCTTTTTAGCGTCCTCAATGAAGCCGCAAGTGTTAATTATCACAACGTCCGCTTCATATACCACGTCGGTAATCTCATATCCTTTCGACGTGAGCTTGTTAAGCATAAGTTCGGCGTCGACCTGGTTTTTAGGGCAGCCCAAAGATACGAATCCTATTTTAATACTCATAATTTTCTTCCCCGTTTAAATACTCTTTAAGCGATGATTTTATATCGCTGAAACCATATCCCATGCGGACGAGAGCCGCCGCCGTTCTTTTTAATCCTTTTTCGTCGTGAACCGAATCGGCGTATTTTTTATCTATAATTTCTTTTATGGAATTTTTTGCGTCAAAATCCAGATTATTAAGCGCGTCTTCTACAATTTCACGCTTAACGCCTTTATTGTAAAGCTCCTGTCTTATTCTCTTTGGAGCGTATTTTTTGTTTTTCATCAGTTGGCGGGCGTACTTTTCCGAAAATTCACGGTCGTCTAAGAACCCCAGCTCTTTGCATTTATTTATAGCGTAATCGGAAGCTTCGGGCGAAAACTTTAAAATAAGTTTATTGTAAAGTTCTTTTTCGGAGCAAGCTCTGTTGGTAAGAAGTCTTAAAGCCTTGTCGTAAGCTTTTCTTTTTTCTGACGACAATTTTATTTTAGAAAATTCTTCTTCGCTTATTTCGCTTTCGTTAAGAACGCCTAATTCGTACCAAATTGAAGATTCTACGGAAAACTCGAATTCCCCGTCCGCGAAGACGTTTGTCTTGCCGTTTTTCCCGGGCTCCGCTGTAATTTTTATACCGACCACGCCTTTTAATTTATTTTACGATTACTCGAACTCGTCCTCTACCATAACCGACAGCGAATCTCCCGAATCAGGCGCTTTAGGGGCTTTAGGAGAGTCGCTTTTAGACGACGAATTTCTTATCGCCTCTCGTATTTTTTCCTCCACCTCGTTTGCCAATTCGGGGTTTTCCTTAAAGTAATTTTTGGCGTTCTCCCTGCCCTGCCCTAAACGCATATCGCCTAAAGAAAACCACGCGCCGCTTTTGTTTAACACGCCGTAATCCACGCCTAAATCGACAAGCTCCGAAGTCTTTGAGATACCCTCTCCGAACATAATGTCAAACGACGCCGATTTAAACGGCGGAGCTACTTTGTTTTTTACGATTTTGCACCTGGTCTTCGCCCCCACGGCGGCGTCGGAACCGTTATTTTTAATGAGTTCCCCGCGCCTTACCTCGATTCTTATCGTGGAGTAAAATTTTAAAGCTCTTCCGCCCGTCGTTACTTCCGGGTTGCCGAACGGGACGCCGACTTTTTCTCTTAATTGATTTATAAAAATTATCAGCGTATTTGACTTCGATACGGCGGCGGTGAGTTTTCTTAAAGCCTGGCTCATGAGCCTGGCGTGAAGACCCATATGAGAGTCGCCCATCTCCCCCGCTATCTCGGCTTTAGGGACTAAAGCGGCCACGGAGTCTACTATTATAACGTCGATCGCGCCGGATCTCGCCAAAGCTTCGGCAATTTCAAGGGCCTGTTCCCCGTCGTCCGGCTGAGACACGAGCAGAGAATCCACGTCTACGCCTAAATTTGACGCGTAATCAGGGTCGAGCGCGTGTTCCGCGTCGATAAAAGCCGCTTCGCCTCCCGCTTTTTGAGCCTCCGCCACGACGTGAAGAGCCAACGTGGTTTTACCCGACGACTCCGCGCCGAAAATCTCAACTATTCTGCCTCTTGGAAGCCCGCCGACGCCAGTCGCCGCGTCTAAACTTATCGACCCGGTTTTGATGGACTCGATATTCATAAAGCTGTTTTCGCCAAGACGCATAATCGAGCCCTTGCCGTACTTTTTCTCTATTTGATTTATAGCGCTTTGCAGCGCCTCTTCTTTGTTGGCCAAGATTATCATACCTTTCGTTTTATGATTTTAGTTATTTTAAAGCGCAACGCAAGCAAAAAATTTAACAATTTTGTAAAAGTTCAAGCAAAATAATTTTTTTGTTAAATTTTTAGTAAAAAAATCTCAACTATTTTAAAAAAAGCTTGCATTTAAGCATATTTTCTGATATTATTACGGTTAAAGAGTAGAGGACGGCGGCATGTTTTTAAGCTTTAGCTTTTTTTGGCGAATGTTATTTTCGCTTTTATGCTCGCCTTATTTCCTCTCGATACTTTACTCAGGAGGTGCAAAAGCATTGGCAAAATGTGATATTTGCGGGAAAGACATATCTTTCGGTATCAAAGTTTCTCATTCTCATAGAAGATCCAACAGAACTTGGAAACCAAACGTTATGAGAGTAAAAGCTATAGTAAACGGCTCTCCGAAGAGGATACACGTGTGCAGCCGTTGCCTTCGTTCCGGAAAAGTAACGAGAGCGGTTTAAAGCTTCGATATCGAGCCGCGTTTTTGCGCGGCTGTTTTTTTTATTTGTTTTCAAGTTCCGCGATAAGATCTATTCTTCTTTTATGTTTTCCGCCTAAAAACTCAGTGTTTAAAAATACGTCCGCCAGCTCCAAAGCTTCGCCTTCCCCTAAAACTCTCGCTCCAAGGCAAAGAACGTTCGCGTCGTTGTGAAGTCTTGTGTATTTAGCGCTGAAGTAATCCGAGCAGCAGGCGGCTCTTATGCCTTTAATTTTGTTTGCCGCGATAGACATTCCGACGCCAGTGCCGCAGCACAGTATCCCTAAAGCCGCTTCGCCGGACGTGATTTTTTCGCAAAGTTTCACGGCCTGCTCAGGGTAATCGCAAGACTTGGTATCGTAAACGCCCACGTCTAAATATTTTATTTCCTTTTCGTCAAAATAACGCTTTATCGCTTCTTTTAAAGGATAGCCCGCGTGATCCGCCCCTAACGCTATTTTCATTGGAAAACGCTCCTTTTTAGCATATCGTTTATTTATATTTTTCCGCTCCGGGACGCCTTAAATAAAAAGGCTTTAGTTCGCGGGGCGGGATCGTTTTATTTTCTAAAAACATTTTTTCGCCTAAAAGTCCTACCGACGCGGCGTTTTGGTATTTATAAACGGGAGAGGCTTTCACAATCCCCGGAATTCTGTCTTTTAAATATTCAAAAGAAATATCGGCGCCGTCGCCTATTAAAATTATTTTCTTATTATTGTGTTTTAGTAAAAATTCCGATAACTCCGAAAGAGGCAAGGCGTCGTCTTCTAAAATTCTCTCGTTTTCGCTATCGGCGCAGTCAAACGCCGCCGTATATACTCTCTCCCGCCTCGCGTCCATGACGGGTACGGCTATAACGCCCGTCGAAAAAAGCGGAAAAGCCGCGGCCTTTAAAGTCGACACGGGGGCGCAAGGGATATTATAAGCCTCCGCCATTCCCAAAGCTTCGGCTATTCCGATTCTAATCCCCGTAAAAGAACCGGGACCGCTCGACACGGCTATTAAAGACAAATCTTTTACGCTTAAAGACGCGCTTAAAAGTACGCTTTCGCAGAGATTAAGAGACGTTACCGAGTGAGTAAGCCCTACGTCGACATAATTATACGACACAACTTTCCCGTCCGATATAACGGCCGAGGAACAAGTTTTCGCCGAAGTTTCAATAGATAGACAATACATAACGTTTTAACGCCGCAAACGCTCTAAGCGCCGGTTTTATAAACAAAATCAACAATTTCCCGTTCTTCCTCGCCGTAGCGGTAGATACTTAAAACTACGCCAACGCCTAAATAAACGCACAGATTAGACGACCCTCCCGCCGATAAAAAAGGAAGAGTTATTCCTATTACGGGGAAAATTTTAAGGCACATTCCTATGTTTATTATTATTTGAGAGGCGAGAAGCGCGGCTACTCCCGAAGATAAAAAAATCGCTACGGGGTCGGCTGATTTTCTGCCGGTTTTAAAAATTCTTACGATGAGAAGAATGAAGAGAAGTATTACGATAACGCACCCCAAAAGCCCGAAAACCCGCGCTAAAACGCAAAATATCATGTCGGTTTCCGAGGCGGGAATATCTCTTCCGGGGGAATTTGGACTAAATATTCCGTTTCCGAAAAATCCGCCCTCTCTTATCGCCCTTAAGCCCATCTCCTGCTGATAAATTATATCGGGGTAAGACTCCGGGTCTATTAGCGCTCTTATTCTGTTTTTTTGAATATCACCTAAAAGGTATCTCCACGCTAAAGGCACCAAAACGGCGACTACCGCCGCACCGCCGAGGAAATACCTAATATTAAGCCCCGCCGCCCAAATCATCGCCACGAATATAAAAATAAACACAAGAGCCGAGCCTAAGTCGCCCGAAAGACCGACAAGCCCTATCGGTACAGCCGCGTGAATAAGTAAAAAAAGGAACGTTTTTGGCGAATTTATTTTATCTCTTACAACGTCGAGATGACTTGAAAACGTGATAATAAACGCGACTTTTAGGACTTCCGACGGCTGAAAATAAAGACTTGAGCCAATTTTAATCCACGTTCTGACGTCGGGGCGCTCGGCGGGTCCCGTGCCTAACGGGGTCAGCAGCAGTATCATCAAAATAAGACCCATTACGGCGACGACGGGAGACAAGCGCAAAATAAAATTGTAATCGACCGACGATAAAGCGAGAGCTAATAACACGCCCATTATAACGCTCGCCAACATTACGGTGGCGTCCCTCGAAAAAACCCCGACGTCGCCCGTAGCGAGCGACACAAGCAAAACGCCCAGCGACGAAAGGATAATCGATAGAGCCAATAAAATTTTATCTGTTCCCTTGATAAATTTTTTCAGGACGGATATAATATTAGACATAATCTTAAAAAAGAAATTAACCTAACGCGGGAGAATATATTTGCGATATGAGGATTTTTAAAAGCCGGAACGAAGCTGAAACTGAAAAAATCGCGGAACTTTTAGCCGAAAATTTAAAAGGCGGCGACGTTGTGGCGTTAAAAGGCGATCTGGGGGCGGGTAAGACGTTTTTTACAAAATGCGCCGTAAAAGCCCTGGGGAACGAATCGGACGTTACGAGCCCCACGTTCTCTATTGTGAACGACTACGGGGGAAATCCTCATATTTATCATTTTGATATGTACAGAATAAACGGCGAGGAAAGCCTTTATGAAACGGGGTTTTACGATTACCAAAGCGACGACGGTATAATTTTTATCGAGTGGAGCGAAAATGTTGAAGATTTTCTGCCCGATAACTCAATATTTGTCGAAATCGAAAAAGGTAGAAATACCGAAAGAACGATAAAAATATACCGTGCTGAAAGCCGATAATTCTACACGCAAACGTAATCTATAATTTTTTGAAGCGTTTTTTCTCCTATTCCGCTTACGTTTATAAGCTCTCCCGCGCTCCTAAAGGGTCCGTTTTCCTCTCTGTAATCTATAATAGCCTGAGCCTTGACTTCGCCTATCCCGTTAAGCGTCATAAGCTCCGAAAGCGACGCGGTGTTTATGTTTATAAGACCTTGAGTCGGGGAATCGACTTGTCCGCCTGTGGTTTTGGTTTCTTCCGCAGTCGTTTGAGGAGCGGCTGTCGCGGCGCTCCCGCCCGCGGTCGTTCCCGCGCCGGCGGCCCCCGCGCTAATATTGCCGTTTGACGAGCCGTTTCCTTGATTTTTTGAAGCGCTGTTGGCGTCGCCCGAACCCCGCGACCCCGCGTTTTCATTAGTATTGACGCTCCCGCCTAAAGACTGATTTGTCGAGGGCGCGGTCGTTACTTCTTTATAATATGTCGAGTTGTCTTTTGTAAAAAGCTCAAAAACAGTCCCTTCGGCGTGATCGTCCTCGCCTAAAAACAGTTCCGGACTCATCCCCTCTTCTTTTAACGCGTTATAAACCCTCGCCGTAAAAAATAAATTGACCGACATAATCGAAATAACAGCGGTCGATAATATGAGAAATATTATAAACTTTACGGTTTCGGACTTCGGTTTTTTTACTTTCTTTTTAGGGGATTCCTCATCGTCGTCTTCAGGGTCGTCGTCGGACAAAATAATATCGACGACTTCCTCGTCGTCTTCGGACGATATTTTATCTTTCATAATTCTTACCCTTTTTGATAAACGCGACTATCGTATGTAATTTTACCATATTCATAACTTATTTTCAAGTGATATTTATTAAAAAATAAATGTAAAAAGTTTTGCAATTAAGTAAAATTTGTGATATACTTAATTCGTAAATCCAAATTTTATTTTATGGCGTCTAAAACTTGAACTAAAGACATACTTTTGGCAACCGATTATGAGCTTTTCCGCAAGTAAAAATAATTTAACCGACGTAATTATAGTAGGCGTGGGCGCGGCCGGGCTTTACGCCGCGCTTCAGTTCCCGCCCGATATAAACGTTCTCATGCTCTCTAAATACAACGAGAACGTTGGCGGCAGCAATTTGGCTCAAGGCGGTATCGCCGCCGTTTTAGACGCCGAAGACGACAGTTTCGACCTTCACATTAAAGACACTCTCGTAGCCGGAGGCTTCCTTAACAATAAAGACGCGGTAAGCGTTCTCGTTCACGAAGGCGCGTCGGCCGTTCGCGATATTATAGACATGGGCGTCGACTTTGACAGAAAACCCGACGGCTCCCTCGATAAAACTCTTGAAGGCGGTCACTCCCGCAGGCGCATTATGCACCATAAGGACGCCACGGGCAAAGAGATCGCCGAAAAGCTCTTAAAAAACGTTAAAACACGTAAAAATATCACTATTTTAGAAAACGCCGCTCTGTACTCTTTAGACCCTCTTGAAAATGGCTTTAAGGCTAATATTCTTTACGATAAAGGTGTGCTTACGGTCTACGGAAGTTACTGTATACTTTGCACGGGCGGCATAGGAAGAGTTTATAAATACACCACCAATCCTAAAACGGCGACGGGCGACGGCGTTCTTATAGCCGGCTCTTTAGGAGCCAAAATCAAAGATTTAAGCTACGTTCAGTTCCATCCCACAGCTTTTAATACAGGCGAGGACGAACGTTTTCTTATAAGCGAATCCATAAGGGGCGAAGGAGCTTACCTTTTAAATCACAGCGGCGAACGTTTTATGTCGCGTTACGACGAAAGACAGGAGTTGGCTCCCCGCGACGTTGTTTCACGTTCAATAATCCTTGAAAGCCGTCGGACGGGCAGCGACGATTTCTTTCTCGATATCACAAAAAAAGACCCCGATTTTGTTAAAAACCGTTTTCCGGGGATTTACGAAGGCTGTTTAAAGTACAATATAGACATTACCCGCGATTTAATTCCCATTTTCCCCTGCCAGCACTACCTTATGGGCGGCATAGAAACCGACCTTAACGGGAGAACTACCGTCCCCCGCCTTTACGCCGCCGGGGAGTGCGCCAACACGGGCGTTCACGGCAGAAACCGCCTAGCGAGCAATTCCCTTTTAGAGGCTCTTGTTTTCGGAAAAAGAGCCGCTCTCGATGTTATAAACAACATTAAAAACGAAGACTCGTTAATAAAACCTCCCGACGTTCCCCCTGAAAATATCAATCTTTCCGGCGACCCCGTCCCCAAAGGCGTAAAGTCCGAAATCCGCTCCATTATGCAGGAGTCTTATTTCGTTTTGCCTGATTTTGAGGCCTGCAAAAAAGGAATATCAAGAATTGACGACATTCTTAAACTTCTGAACGAAGGCTCTTATGAAATTTCGACCGACTTTTTAGAAACAAAATCCTTGGCGACGGTCGCCCATATCATCTTAAACGAAGTCGTCGCGAGAGTTTGACGCCATATTTCCGGGGGATTTAATAAAAATGCTCAACAATTTACCGCTTTTTTACGTCGACGACCTTATAAAACGCGCGTTAAACGAAGATATAAACTACATTGACCTGTCCTCGTCTTATATTTTCAGCGACGGCGACTCGTCTTATTCTTATTTTATCTCTAAAGACGACGGCGTTCTTTCGGGCGTCGACGTGAGTTTAAGAGTTTTTTCGCTCCTTGACGACAGCTTTCGATATGAAACCAAATATCACGACGGCGATTCCGTTAAAAACGGCGATATTTTAGCGGCTTTTAAGGGTAAAACCTCATGTCTTTTAGCGGGCGAACGCACCGCTCTTAATATTTTACAGCATATGTCGGGAATAGCCACCATGACCGCCCGAGCCGTAGACGCTATTAAGGGAACTTCTTCTTGCATATCCGACACAAGAAAAACCCTTCCGGGTCTTAGACCCTTGGAAAAATACGCTGTAACTTGCGGCGGCGGCAAAAATCACCGCTATAATCTTTCCGACGCGGTCATGTTGAAAGACAACCACATCGACGCTTTAGGCGGGATAGCCGAAACTGTTTTAAGAATTAAAAAAAGCGTCGGTCACACCGTTAAAATCGAGGTCGAAACAAGAGATCTTTCCGAAGTAAGAGAGGCACTTTTCGCCGGGGTCGATATTATCATGTTTGACAATATGAGTTTGGAAGACATGAAAAAAGGCGTTGAATTAGTAAATAAAAAAGCCGTTACCGAGGCTTCGGGCAACATCACCTTGGAGAACGTAAAAGAAGTAGCCGAAACAGGCGTCGATGTTATCTCAATGGGGGCTCTAACTCATTCGGCGCCGGCTTTTGATATTTCAATGAAATTTAAAAAATAGCCCGCCTAAAGCTTAACTTCGGCGGGTTTTTTTGGTCTTATTTGTTATCTTCAATTCCTAAGAATTCAAGTTCTTCTTTTCTGTCTTGTTTTGAGCGGGCGACGACTTCCGCTCTTAATTTTTTTCTGTTTTTGCCGCCTATAATCCCGTTTCGATAAAAAGCCACGGCGAGCATCCCTAAAAGAGAGCCTATTACGCAACAAATAAAATCGACCATCGTGTCGACAAGTCCCACTTCGGAGATAATATCGGAAGTCTGAAGGGTGTAGCCGTAAACTCTGTCCATTGTGAACTCATAAAGCTCCCACGCGACTGCGATAAACATGGAAAAAGTGAAACTGAAAAGCGCGGCGAGAGCGGGGCTTAAATGGCGTTTTTTGCCTTGAAAAACGACGGCGAAATCATATCCGAACCACGCGGCGATAAATCCCGCTCCGAAATGGGAAATTATATCGAGAAATTTTATATCGGTCCTCGTGTTAATAATATAGCACGCGCAGCCGTAAACGATAAAAATATTTAAAAACGTCTGAAAAAGGTAATTTACTCTCGTTATGAACGACTTTCCGCCAAACATCTGAAACATATCCCAAAGATGCGAAAACGCGATTGAAGCAAGCCCCATTAAATACATCGTGACGGAATCATTTAATATCCCGTATATCGAAAAAATGAGCAGCAGCCCTCTTGAAACCCACCAGATTATTTGGTGCGCTTTCGGTATAGGCGAAATTTCGTTGATCTTTTTCATTCTGCTCCCCGCTAAAAGTTTTTAACAATACTATCACACAATTTAAAAAAAATCAAGAACGTCTCTCGAAGTTTTTGTCTTAGGGAATTTTTTAAAGTTTGGGCAAACCATATCAGGGCGGCGCATGCCGTAAGACTTAGAGCGCTTACGTACTGCGGCGCAGGCGATCGCATTCGGCGACTTGCGTTACTGGGAAGCGTCTATAATAGCACCGCCGGACGAAATGTACGCCGCCTTAGACGCGAGAGTAATCCCGATAGCTTCCTCAAAAAGCGCCTGAGTTAAATATAAATATATCCCCCCCCCCATCTCTCCCCGCCCGAGAGCTTGCTTTAACGGGGGGGGGATTGTTTATAGAAAGTATAAAAATTTCCTCTTGACATATTTGTCGCGGTTATGTATAATACTGTTGCGGTTGTGCAAATTTAATTAGGCGGCGAATCATAATGAAAAGATGTATATTTTGCGGGACGGAACTTAAAGACGCGGCAAGGTTCTGCGACGAATGCGGCGGAGTTCAGCCAATGGAATCAGAAGCGGACAAAGAGTCGGGAACAGAATCGAAAAAATCCCGTTAAGACTAAGGGAAATAACAAAAAATCATTAACAGTTATATGCGCCGTCGCCGTTCAAGCGTTATACGGCGTTGAAGCGGTGGGATATTGACGCCGCTAAAAATAAAAGCGATCGGTTATTTGCCGGTCGCGTTTTTTAATGATTATTCATTAATGGCTTTAACTTTTCCATTAAAATGTCGTAATTTTTCTTTTTTAATTCGCATTCCCATATTCTGATTACAGTCCATCCCCGTTTTTTGAATCTTTCTGTAATTTCTCTATCATGCTTTATGTTTTTTGCCCTTTTTTCATCCCAGTAATCTTTATTGTCCAAAGGTTTGGTGTTCCGGCAATTATGACCGTGCCAAAAACAGCCGTCCACAAAAACGGCTATTTTCTTTTTAAGAAATACAAAATCGGGGTGACCTATCACGTCGTAATTTCGTTTCCAACCCGAAATGTCGTTGTCCTTAAATACCGAAATTAACTTTATTTCCGTGCTTTTGTTCCCACGCGACTTTACTTTTCGCATTATCTCGCCGCGCTGTTCCCTATTAAATACGTCAGACATTTTTACGTTTTTGCGGCTTTATTGAAAGCGCCGTAAGGTTTTACCGCTTTTTTAATCTGCGACCGCACCGATACCGTTGAAGATTTAAATTTATCGGTTTGTTCAAGATAAAATTGATACGCATCCTCGTCGCTCCAAGCGAGAGCGCCGTCCGCTCTCTTGACTCTAAAAACTATATCTCCGATTACGGCGTCCCGATACGTTGTATTTTCTTTAAGCCGCTCCCTAAACCGCTTCGCCTCGATCATTTTGTTCTCCTTCCGCAAATTGCATCACAATCCTTGCGACAAACCGCGCAAGGTTTACGGGAACGGCGTTTCCTATCATTTGTTCAATATCGGTTTTGTTTCCAATCCATTTATAATCAGGAGGAAAAGTTTGAATCAACGCCCTTTTCGCCGTCGTTAAAACATGCAAGTCCTCGTTCACGGCGCAAGCGTCGTTAGGTCTCCCCGTATATCCTTTCGGTATCGGGCGGTTTACTCCTCTCATTGTAGGCGCCGGTTCGTCGATCGAAAAAACCGCCCGCCGATTATAATTTCTTGGATGTCGATAGTAATATTCAAAACCAAGCGAGTCGCCGAAGTATTCTCTTAAAGTAATTGGTTTGCTTGATTGCGCGTTAACAAATTCGTTAAACGCGAACCCATCTTCTGTTCCTTGCATACCAAAACAAATAAATCTTTTTCTCTTTTGCGGAACGCCGCACAAACTCGCGTCCAAAATAATTTCCGTCAAACCGTATCCGGCGTTTTTAAAAATCTCTCTCGCTTCAGAGTAGGCGTTGCTATTTTTAGCTCTGTCTACATTTTCCATCACAAAAAACTTTGGTTTAATTTTAGCGACAATCTCGGCGAAACAATCCGTAAGAACAGCCCTTCCGGCTTCTATTCTTTTTCCCGCGTGAGAAAAATCCTGACAAGGAGGTCCTCCGATGATTATATCCGGCTTAAAAGGTTTAATTTGCGATATGGCGTCAGTCACGCTTGACAAATCAATTTTAAAAATCGGATGCGAAAAATTTGCCATATAACAGTTGACAGCAGCTTCCCACCATTCGAAAGCGGCGACGATCTCAAAAAACCCTCTCTTTGAAATCCAAGCGACAATCCGCCGCATCCGGCGAACAAATCAACAGCTTTCATACGTCTAACCTCTTTCTTTTCTTGAATATGTATGGTATAATACACCAGTATATCGTAGTGAAAAAGCTAATAACAATTTCACTTTACTACTTTCTTTTTGCGACGTCAAGCGCTTGACGTCGCTTTGCAAGATTTTGATTGAAGGGATGTGTCTTCATGTCCTCTGGACTATTTGGTATTGTACATTCGAATCGCACGGTAGATGACCATTGGGGGAAAAATTGTTTCAATTCAAGCTATCCCACCGCAACCGCCTGCTATATGCTTGCAAATAATATCCCTGCGATATATATAAATAAAATTAGATAATGTTGACGGAAAGCTGAGCGTAGTGTCAGATAAGATTCCAATGTCACAGGTTTTTAATTGCGGTACGCTGTCTCCAGAAAACCTCTCGTTTAATTTCGAATCTGTTTTTGAACCTTATCAAAAATATTCGTTTGACACTGTCGGTGGAATCGATCTTGTTGTAAAAAGTTTAAGAGGTGAATTTCTGTCCCCTCTTGAAGTGAAACTTACTGTTCTGCCTACGGATCAAACCAGTAGACAACCGGAAAATAAATGGGGGTGTGAACTTGTTATTCGTTCTGCTACTACATCTTACTGCGCACTTGGTATGTTTGATTCAATAAGAGAACATGACCAGCATATTAGAGAAATTTTTGAAGATGCTTGTTCTTCAATTCAAATGTGGGATAATGATTACGAAATGACACATAAAATGCCGTCTCTTTGCAACAGCATTAACTTATTTCAAAAAGAATATTATAGATATCAAAAACCATTACTTATGCAGACTATCTGGAAAACGCAAGGAAAATCTCCCTTACTTGCTGAACATGCCTTTGACATAGTTATTTGGAGCGATTACGCTTTCTCACGATTGTTTATAGACGGCGCTTCTGATGAAGCAAGCACAATGAGCCGTCCTATGAGAGCAACTGCGCGTCTGGCTCGACGCCTATGGGAATTAAGCAAGTCAGGAAAAATACGCGTTGTCGATATTTATCGGCAGATGGCTTTTGGAAATCAAACCGACAAAGAATTTGCTATTGGCGGCAGTAAATGGCGTCAGTATGTGACCTCAGATCGTATTTTAAACCCAATCCTTCCAAAGACTGTGGTAAATGAGATCATCGAGCCGGGTTATATTCAAAGATTAAGTCCTGAGCGACGCTTTGATCAAACATTATATTTTACAGTTTTGCAATAAAAGCACTACGGATATTATCTAAATAATTTCGGCGCAAAACCATAACGCCCCGCATATACGGATTGTTAAAAAAGTATTTTTTTTGTTTTAAACTTATCATTTAACACCTAAATTAGACCGTCATCTTCGCGTCGACTAAGTGGCAGTAAGTCGTTCCATCTTCTTTGTACGTTTCAAAAGTTCCCGTGACGGTAATGTTGTCGCCGAGTTCAGGGTAATCGTCAGGGTAAGCGAAATTCCCGTCAAGAACAAATTCCAGCCCTTGAGAGCAGCAGGCGGTCGCGTCGGCTATTACGCAAGCGTAGTAGATCGGGTAATTTAAATCCGGCTCGCCGTTTTCGTCCGTCTTCTGGCAGTATAAGTTAAAAGAGCCGTTCATTTTAACGGTTCTCCCGATATAGTTTTCAGGCGCGCTTAACATGTTATAAACCTCAGAATATACCATAGTTCCGCTGAGTTTCGTAAGATCGACGTCAATCCCTTGGTTAGCGTCGACATTCTTTCCCTCTTGCGCGGCTTTGGTTTCTTTAAATTCCTGTCCGTTTACGTTAGAATCGCTTTGTTTGCTTGCAGGCGGAGCAGTCGTGGCGGCGTTCTGTCCGCCGGCGTCTTTCCCACATGCGGCTAAAGCGAAAATCATACAAATAACAAGCATAATTGACAACGTTTTCTTCACTTTTTAATACCTCCCAAAATAAACCCGACAAGTGAAAAAATTGCAAACGCGGCAATATCGACCGCGACTATAGTGGAGCCGACGGGCGTTCCAGCGAGGATTGAAATAAGAATCCCCAGAGAGGAACAGCACACCGACAGCGCGGCGGAACAAACAGTAACGGACTTAAAGCTCTTAAACACACGCATGGCCGAGAGCGCCGGGAAAATTATCAGCGCTGAAATTAGCAGCGACCCCACGAGATTCATCGCCAACACGATTATTACCGCGATTATGACCGAAATAATAAGATTGTAAACGTTCGCATTAGTACCAGTAGCTTTAGCGAAGCCTTCGTCGAACGTTACGGAAAATATTTTATTGTAGAAAAAAACGAACGCTACGACTACTACGACCGATAAAATCGCGCACACCCAGACCTCCAGAGTAGACAGCGTAAGAATCGACGTAGAGCCGAAAAGCGTCGCGCACACGTCGCCCGACAAATTGGACGAAGTGGAAAATAAATTCATAAGCAAATATCCGATGGCGAGCGACCCTACCGAGATCATGGCGACGGAGGCGTCGCCTTTAATTTTCGCGTTCTGCCCTGTTCGAAGGAGCAAGACCGCGCTGACGACCGTCACCGGCAACGCCAAAATCATTTCGTTGGTAAGCCCCGCGACCGCCGCGACCGCCATCGCCCCGAACGCCACATGGGAAAGACCGTCCCCTATAAACGAAAACCGCTTTAAGACAAGAGTCACCCCAAGAAGCGAGGAACACAGCGAGATCAGCACGCCTACGACGAGCGCGTAACGCACGAACGGATAATCAAAATATGTCGCAAGTTTATCAAAGAGAGCCATTAAACATCGCCTCCCGCCCCGGTAAATCGCCTGCTAAAGGAACTTTCAAGATATTCTCGCTTGGTCCCGAAGAAAACCTCGCTTCCGATATGGAGAATGTGAGTCGCGTACCGGAGAGCCGCCGAAACGTCGTGAGTAATCATTATAACGGTAATCCCGTCTCTATTAAGGTTTTCAATCAATCGGTACATATCGGACGTGACTTTAGGGTCAAGCCCTGAAACCGGCTCGTCGAGTAAAAGCGCCTTCTGTGTGGCGCATAAAGCCCTCGCGAGCAGGACTCTTTGCTGCTGCCCGCCGGACAGTTCCCGGTAACATCGCTTAGCGAGTTTGGAAATTCCCATTTTTTCAATGTTCATAAGGGCGGTTTGCTTTTCTTCCTTATTGTAAAACGGCCGTAAACCGCACCTGCCTTGAAAGCCCGACAAAACTATCTCCCACACAGTCGCCGGAAAATCCTTTTGCACCGCGGTCTGTTGCGGCAAGTATCCTATCTCGTTTTTAACAAGACCGTCACCCGTAATAATTTTTCCGGATACGGAACTTTGTAAACCGAGAATAGTTCTCATTAAAGTGGATTTTCCCGAGCCGTTTTCCCCTATAATGCAAAGATAGTCCCCCGACTCCACTTTAAAATTTAAATCGTGCAGAATTTCCCTGCCGTCGTACCCTAAGCAAAGATTCCGGCAAACAAGTTGCGCCATCGTATCTTCCTCCCGTTACTTTAACGCCTCTTTAAGCGTTTCTAAGTTCTTTTCCATAACGGATAGATAAGTTACGCCGTTCGTTACGTCTTGAGACGTCGTCGATTGCATTGAATCCATAGACAGTATCTTCGCCGACTTTTTAGACGAGGTTGAGATTACTGTTTCCGCGATTTTATGGTCGGTCCCCTCGAGCGTTAAAACATAGGAAAGACCAAGTTCGTCGACTTTGCCGGCTAAGAACGCCACGGTTTCAAAACTCGCTTCCGTCTCGGCGGAACACCCCGCGAACGCGGCGTAATAATTAAGCCCATAGTCGTCCGTAAGATAACGGAATGGGAATCTGTCGCCGAAAAGGAGCGTTTTTTTATTTCCCGCGCTTACGGCGGCTTTGTATTGCCCGTCCAAAGCGCTTAATTTTTCAATGTAAGCGGTCGCGTTGGACGAGTAAATCTCCGCGTTATCGGCGTCCGCCTTACCCAAGGCGTCTTCTATCGCGCCGCAAAGGACGGCGGCGTTTTTTAAGGACAGCCAGACGTGTTCGTCGTATTCGGAACCCTCCTCGCCTTCTTCCTCCTCTTCGCTTTCTTCCTCCATACCTTCTACCACTTCTTCCTCTTTAACTCCCTTACCTAACGATTCCATTAAATTTACGACTACCATATCTTTATTGGCCGCCTCTTTAAGAGCGCCCTCAACCCATTCGTCGGACTCGCCGCCCACATAGACGAATACGTCGCAAGCCGATATTTTAACAACGTCGTCCGCCGTGGGCTGATAGCTGTGAAGATCAACGCCGGTATCGAGCAGCATGGTAACGTCCGCGTCTTTCGCCTTATCGCCTAAGATATTTATAACCCAGTCGTATTCGGGAAAAATCGTCGTAACTATGGATAATTTGTCGTTTTTGTTAGCGTCGCCTTGTCCGCAACCGGCTAAAGATAACGTAAGCACAAGAATTACAAGCGTAAGCGATATAATTTTTCGCATAAAAATAAACCTCCAAATTTTAATAAGAATCTGAAAATAAGCGCAAAAAAGAGCGCAAAAACCGGACGCGCCCCTAACGAGACCGCAAAAAAGGGCGCAAAAATGCAAGGGTACGGCTAAAAAACCGCGATCCAACCTTAAAGTTAGACCACACCCTTGTAAAATCAGTTCTTATTTAATTTGAAAGTTTAACTTTTAACGTAATAAGCGTAGACTTCCCCGGACGCGTTTTTGGTCGGCTCCGGAGAATAATAACAGAAAACGTAAGAGCGATAGCGGAGATAATCGAGAGAACGCCATACCCAAGAGATTTAAGGGTATTTTCACATACGCTTATATGATAGCAAATAGGACAATTTTCTTTAATACAGTCGTGATTAGCCTCAGCCGCTATATAAAAAGCGGAAAACAGCATGACAAAGCACACCGCGAATGTAAGCAGCGCCGCGAATATGCGCTTCCGCTTTTCCATGCCGTCCTCTCCTTTTTCCGTCATTTTCTTTACACGTTGTCGCCACCATTTTACACCTCCCCGCCGCATTTGTCAATAAGATATTTGTAAGTTAGATATTAAACGCCGGATGATGGATATTAGATTGTAGAGCGGTTAGTTTTTTCTATAATGCCGAGGCGACTTTTAGCGCTTAGCGATTAGTAAAGCGGATTGATTGCGATAATCTTTAAACCGCCCATTGACCGACGACCGCTAAACGCTGGGAAAGTTTTTGTGGAATAGGTCGCGGGCGGCGAGATAACGCGGCCGCGGCGAACATTTTTAAAAAAATCCCTAAAATCCACGTAAACGCGCGGTTTTTAAGCGGCTCATATTGACCGTGGAAATGGATCGGAACCCGCCTCTTCGACTTGGGAAGCTAGCGTACCGCCGAGCGCTAACTCCGCGTTCCCGACAGCGCGTATTATAGCGAAGCGCTTATAAAAAAACGCGGGCTGAATCAATCAATCGGCCTACTTTTGTATTTTTCGCGTTCACGTCAATTCTAACGCGGTAAAAACGGTTAATTTTATTTTTGAAAATTGTTGAATTTCGGAAAATTTTATGATAGAATACAAGAGAATATTATCTCATTTTCATAAAAATAAACGAACAAAGAAAGGTGAAACAACATGAAGGAGAACAAGCTTGGCGCGAAACTCTGGTTCAACCTTATACTCTTCGGGTTTGTGGGGCAGATTGCCTGGGCTGTCGAAAATATGTATTTCAACACGTTTTTGTACAACTCGATCTACAACGGCGTTTCCCAAAATGCCGTCGACAACACAATCGACGTCATGTCCGCCATAAGCCTAATGGTCGCCTTAAGTTCTATAACGGCGGCTATCGCCACGTTTCTGATAGGCGCTTTAAGCGACAAAATCGGCAAGAGGAAAATTTTTATTTCCTTAGGTTATATCCTCTGGGGAATTACAACCGCCGCGTTCGGATTTATTTCCACTGAGAACACAGCCGCCGTTTTCCATCTGACCGACGAAGTGAAAATTCTCACCGTTACGGTTTGCATAGTAATTGTCATGGACTGCGTAATGACTTTTATGGGTTCTTCGAGCAACGACGCCTGTTTTAACGCGTGGGTTACGGACGTCACAAATACAAAGAACAGGGCGACGGCCGAGAGCGTCCTCACAATTTTGCCCATGGCCGGTACAGGTACAATAATAGCCCTGGGCGGACTTGCCGCTTCAAATTACAGTACGTTCTTTATAGCTTTGGGCGCTCTTGTGAGCGTTTGCGGTCTGGTCGGCTTATTTACCATAAAGGATTCCGGCGACGGAATTGTCAAGAATACGACATATTTTAAGGATCTGTTTTACGGTTTCCGCCCGTCCGTGGTAAAGAGCAACGCAAGGCTTTATTTGAGCCTTGCCTGCGTGTGCATATACTCGACGGCTTTTCAGGTATGGTTCCCGTATATCTTCATCTATCTCACAAACAGCATCGGCTTTAATCTCAACGACCTTTTCGCCAACCTTACGCCCGTCACAATCGTAATCGCCCTCGTGGTAATTGTCGCGATCGTCGCCCTTCTTATTTCAATGGGTCGTCTCATAGATAAGTTCGGAAAAGACAAGTTTATAATAATTTCGGTTGTGCTCTTTGTAGCCGGACTTGTCGCGACGGGATTCGCGAAGAACATCACGACATTCATCATTTGTATTCTGCCTATGCTCGCCGGGTTTGCGCTTTTGGCTATAATGCTTAACGCCGCCATCAGGGACTTCACGCCTAAGGACAAAGTCGGTCTGTTCCAGGGCGTCAGGATGATATTCGCCGTTATGATTCCCATGGTCGTGGGTCCATGGATCGGAAACCTTGTCTGTAAAGTTTCCTCGTTCACATACATAAATGATTACGGCGTCGAAACCTCAGCGCCGGGCAACGTCATGTTCTTTGCCGCGGCGGTTGTGGCGGTCTTCATTATAATACCGCTGATTCCGCTGGCGAAAAGAGGCTTCGATCCTGATAAAGACAAAAAAGGTCGCTAATTAAATTTTTGAAAGCCGATTTTTAAACGTCGGCGGCGTCCTGTACGGCAAGCCGCGTGACGCGTTCTAAGGGGCGTAAGGGAAATTTTACGCCTTACCGCGCAGGGGGGGGGCTGAATTGAATCAGTCTCACCGCTATTTGCTCATTTCAAAAATTCG
>CAYUEV010000024.1:0-26241 GCA_964443825.1 uncultured Eubacteriales bacterium | reverse complement strand
ATCTGACAGAATGAAAAAGCGGTCGGTATCGCCGCGTCGGTTAAACGTCGGGCGGCGGGTAATGAATAGTGGCTAGATGATAGACGTCGGATATAAAAATCCGGCGTCTAAAATGGAAAATATCAAATTTTATCTCTTGTGTATCCGCCCCGAGTCGGCATTTTTTGTAAACTAACGACATAAATACGAGCCTGCGTCTTGCATATTTTAAAAAACAGCGCTAAAATATAGGCGTAAGAAAAAACCGCTTTATTTTGGCGGAAGAGAGGAAGCGATACGATGAAAAAGGGTTTAAAGAAAGCGCTGAAGATTATACTTATTGTGACGCTGAGTTTAGTCGTAATAATCGGCGGTTTTCTGCTTGTGGTCACTCATAACTATAACGACGAGGTGGTTAAAGTCCCCGAATCGACAGCCGGCGACGATGACAGAAATCCTCTGATTGTACCCACGGGAAAGACCATGATTTCCGCTCACCGCTCCGGCGGCGGCATTGCTCCTGAAAACACTCTGCGCGCTTTCAAAAACTGTGTTGAGAGCGAGGATTTTGACGTCGACATTTTTGAGTTCGACCTTCACCTGACCAAAGACGGCGAGCTGATACTCCTGCACGACGAGACGTTTGACAGAACGAGCAACTCCGTGGAAGAGTTCGGCATGGAGGGCGTTCTTCCAAGCGAAAAGACGTTTGACGAACTTTCAACTTTAAATCTCGGCGAACAGTTTGTCACAGACGACGGGAAAACTCCGTACAAAGGCCTGCGGGGAGACGACATTCCCGACGATCTTAAGGTAATGCGTCTGCAAGACGTTTTCGATTATCTTAAACCTTACGGGGATTACAACTTCATAATAGAGATTAAGGACGGAGACGACATTGGTCGGAAGGCCGCGGACAAACTCTATTCGATCCTCAAACAGTACGATATGCTGTCGAGAGTCGTAGTCGGCACTTTTAACGGTGAAATTACGGAGTATATGGACGAAACCTATCCCGATATGCTTCGTTCCGCGGGAATTATGGAAGTCGTGGGCTTCTATTTTTCAAGTCTTGTCAACGTCAAACATGACGAGGATCACTACAAATTCGCCGCGCTGCAAATACCCGACAACGACTATGTCGTCAAGCTTGGCACGTCCCGCCTCGTGAATTACGCTCACAAGTACAACATCGCGGTACAATACTGGACAATAAACGACCCCGAGGACGTAAAGAGGCTTTCAGGCATTGGCGCGGACGCAATCATGAGCGACAATCCCGACATGGCCTATGAAGTAGTTTACGGCTGACGCCCGAGGATAATTTTTTACATTCGCGTAACGTAAAATACATTGGCAGGCGGTCGCGGGGACGCGGTCGCCTTCCGCCGCTTTTAGGGGAAGCGCTTACGATAAACGGTCGCGGAGGTAAAAAACGCTTCCGACCCGATCGAATATCAAAGCGGCTCGATACAAAACGGCGCGGCGCGGTCAGGCGTCATGTTTTAGATAATAGGCGTTAGATTTTAGGCGTTAACATCCGAACGCTAACCTTGTTGAATATTATCAAAAAATTACGTGCCTGAAATGCGAATATTTACATATTATCTAATGAGCGCCGCGATTTTTCGGTTGACAAAATTGTCGTTTTACACTATAATGAAGGGGATTTGTCTATAAAGTTTGTTGGTGATTTTCGAAGTTTTCAAAATTTTAGATCGGCTTTATGATATGAAAAAAATTTTATCGATAGTTTTAGCCGTCCTGCTTTTTTTCTTATCGGCAATATCCGCGGGCGCGTTCGTCAGTAAAACGGTCGGCGGTCGCGTGAACGTCCTCTCGTCGATGGAAGGCGTTCCCGGTTTCTCATCCATAGAAAACCTAAGCATAACGTTCTATATAGGTCCGAGCGGAGCCGCCGCGCTTTCTTTTTCCGTTTCAAACTCCATTAAGAGCCCTTCGCAGCTTACGATAACTTCCTATATTGAGAAACGTTCCTTAGGAGTTTTCTGGTCAAAAGTCGATATAGGCGTTCAAGACGACCAGTGGGTAGAGCGCACTTCCAAAAAATTCTATTCCGCGACGCACGCGGCGGACGTATCAGAAGACGGCGTATACAGAGCCACTGTTAAGGTTACGGGCAGAGACGGCGAAACTGTTACGAAAACGGCTCTTTTTGAGTACGTGGCGGACGCGAGCCGCGGCGACGTAAATTTTGACGGCAGAATCACCGCCGCCGACGCAAGAATCGTTTTGAGGTATTCTGCAAAATTAGAGTCCTTGGATTCCTCTCAGATAGAAAGAGCCGACATGAACTACGACGATAACGTCGCTTCTTCAGACGCGAGAATCATTTTAAGAATTTCAGCGGGACTTCTGTAATACATAAATTTAAACGCGAAACCGCCCTGAATTTCGGGGCTTCCGCGTTTTATTTTTTATTTGAATCATCGCGGCGCGGACGGGGCGTATGCTTGACTTTTTGGAAAAATAGTGTATAATGATAATGAGGTGGTATTATTGCCTTCAAGCGTCGGCATTGGTTTTGGTTTACATATAATATTATTTGTCCTTTTGTTTTTCGCGCTTATGATTCCGGCTATATCGCTTTTTATAAAGCCCGCCAAGAGGACGATTAGAGCGAGTCTCGTAGAAACCGCCACGGGGCATATTATTGATATAAGTCAGTCGGAAACGTCCATAGGAAGGTCAAGATCCTGCGATATTTCAATTCCCGATATGTCGGCGTCGAGATTCCACGCCGTCTTATCAAAACGAAAATCCGACTGGATTATTTTTGACACTAACTCGACATACGGCGTTATAGTAAACGGCGAGAAAATCGACAAAAAGTGTTTTTTGGAAGACGGGGACGTTATAAATTTAGGTCGGAAAGAATACGTTTTTTACAGCTCCGCCGTGACGACTAAACGAAAACTCGTTCCCAAAAACAACCGCTATGAGCGGCCGGACGACGGACTAAACGACGACCGGGGAAGCCTTAATTACGAAAGACGGCCTAAAAGATAGATTTTAACGCGTTAAACCTAAAACTTACTTATATATGGAAACCACAAAGAACAAAAAACTTTATTTTGGGCGGCCGGGAAGCGTATACGGTCTTGTCAGCCTCGTCGCGATGCTTTTTCTCACGGCGTATCAGGCTATAATGAGCTACATCGTCCTTTCAAACGACAAAGAGAACTTCTCGGAACTGCTTTTGTATTTCGCGGTATACATAATAGCCGAATGGATTTACTATTTCATATTCGCCGTAATCGAAAACCGCCACATAAGTCTTGAGATGATCGCTTTCGCGCTTTCGTCGATCAGTCTCTTTATAACGGCGAGCGTGTCCCCCGAGAAGACGAGGACGCAGTTTATTTGCATTTTCGCGGGTCTTTTTATATTTATCGCGATGGTAATATATATGCGGGGGACTACTAGAACGGCTAATTTAAGATTCCCCATGGCTTTGGCGTCTATTGCCGTACTCATGTTTACTCTTGTTTTCGCGTCGTACACTCACGGAGCTAAAAACTGGATAACTATAGGCTCTTTTTCGATTCAGCCTTCGGAATTCGTCAAGCTCGCGTTCATTTACGTCGGGGCCGCGCCTCTCGATAAACTCCAATCCTCAAAATCATTAACGGCTTACGTGTTCTTTTCAGTTGGGTGCGTAGGGCTTTTAGGTCTTATGTCCGATTTCGGCACGGCTTTAATATATTTCGCGACTTTCATAATAATAGCGTTCCTTCGCTCCGGCGATATAAGAACCATAGTTCTGGTATGCACGGCGGCCTTAATAGGCGTTATACTTATTCTTACGTTAAAATCATATATATTAAACAGGTTCGCGAGTTACCGCCACATATGGGAACATATGTACGACAGCGGCGGCTATCAGCAGACGAGAACTTTGGTGTACTCGGCGAGCGGCGGTCTTTTTGGGGTAGGTCTTGGGAACGGTCGTTTAAGGGACGTTTTCGCGGCGACTGAAGATTTGATTTTCGGCGTTGTGTGCGAAGAGCTCGGAATGCTCACGGGATTTTTAATAGTCGCCGCTTTGGCTCTTTTATCGTTCGGCACGGCGTATAACGCGAAATTCGCCCGTTCGTCGTTCTTCTCGATAGCCGCGTGCGCCGCCGCCGGTATGATCATAATTCAATCCGCTTTAAACGTGTTCGGCGTGACCGACTTTTTGCCTTTAACGGGCGTTACTCTTCCTTTTGTGAGCAGGGGAGGCTCAAGTATGATTTGCTCTTGGGGGCTTTTAGGGTTTATAAAAGCCGCAGACTCGAGGACGTATAGCGGAAGGTAAACTTATGAAAACCATTAACAAGAGAATTATTTCCGTGATCGTTATCACCGCGATATTTTTATCGGCGGCGGGTTTTCTTATGTTCTCGATGTTCTCTCACGCCGAGGAATACGCTTTAAAGCCTATAAATTCGCATCTTTTCAGTAATGGGATTCTCATTAAGGCCGGCAGTATAGTCGATATAAACGGCGTAAAGCTCGCCTACACCGAAAACAACAAGAGAAAATACGCTGAAAATCCCGACGCGAGAGCGGCTCTTCTCCATATTTTGGGCGACGATAAAGGTTTTATCAGCGGTGGCATTCAAGATACCTTTAGAGAAGAGCTTTGCGGCTACAGTATTTTTTACGGGGTAAATAAAATCTACTCGAACACTCTAAAGCTTACTTTAGACTCGGAACTTTGCGCGAAAGCTTACGAAGCTCTTAAACCTTACAAAGGCGTTATCGCCGTATGCGACTACAAAACGGGCGAGATTGTCTGCCTGGCGACTTCCCCTTCATATGACGTTTACAACGTCCCTAAAGACCTTAACGATAACGAAAAATACGAAGGCGTTTACATCAACAGGCTGTTCGGCGGTCTTTACACTCCCGGTTCCACGTTTAAAACGGTTACGTCGCTCGCGGCAATAGAAAATATCGGCGACATAAACGAAAGAAAATTTTATTGTTCCGGCTCATACAAAAAGAACGGGATGAAAATAATTTGCAACGACGTTCACGGCTCGTTAAGTTTTAAAGAAGCTCTTAATAAGTCCTGTAACGTTGTTTTCGCGCAGATAGCCGTAGAACTCGGTGAAGAAAAAATGGAAAGCGCTTTTAAAGCGGCGGGGCTCGATAAAAAATACCAAACTTCCGACAGAATAACCACAAAAGGCGGAGTAACTCCTTTTGAAAAAGAGATCGACAAAAACGAATTAGGTTGGGCGGGAATCGGTCAATCGACGGTTCTTGTCAATCCATACGCGTTTTTGACGTTTATGTGCGCGATAGCGAACGGCGGGAAAGCCACCGAGCCTTATTTTGTAAAATCCGCCGAAAATGAGGACGGGAAAATTATTTACGAGCCGGATCGCGTTGATTCGGGGCTTAACTTAAACCCCGATTCCGCTAACGAACTTAAAGAACTTTTAAGGTCGGACGTCCGCGACTATTACGGCGACCGCATGTTCGGTTCGGCGGTTATGTGCGGAAAGACGGGAACCGCCGAAATAGACGGCAAAAAAGCCCATTCGCTCTTTGTGGGATTTTCATACGACGAATCTTTTCCATACGCTATAGTAACCGTTATGGAAAACGCGGGCTCGGGTCTCGGAAAAGCCGGGAGGACTTCGGCGAACATTATGAAGGAGCTTTATTCGTCCAGAAAAGCCTCCTAAAAAAACCGAAATTTATTAACAGGAGTTTACATATGAGTTTTATTGAACTGGAATCCGTTTACAAAAGATATAAAACGGGCTCGGTTAAAACGATAGCCGCCGACAACGTGACGTTCTCGATAGAGCAGGGGGAGCTTTGCATGATAGTCGGTCAGAGCGGAGCCGGCAAGACCACTATCCTAAATATTTTAGGCGGAATAGACTCGTGCGACGACGGAAGAGTAAGAGTGGCCGGCGAACTTATAAACAGATATTCCGACAGAAGGCTTACCGACTACAGGCGTTACGACGTGGGTTTTGTGTTCCAGTTTTATAATCTCCTCCCTAACCTTACCGCTTTGGAAAACGTGGAGATTGCTTCTCAAATCAGCAATAAAACGCTTAATCCTACGAAAATCCTCGAAAAATTGGGTTTAGGCGACAGGCTCGACAACTTCCCCTCTCAGCTTTCGGGCGGAGAACAGCAGAGAGTCGCCATAGCCAGGGCTTTGGCCAAAAACCCTAAATTGCTTTTATGCGACGAACCTACCGGCGCTCTCGACTATAAAACAGGCAAACAGGTTTTAAATATACTTCAGGAGCTTTGCCACGAAACGGGCATGACGGTCGTTATTATCACTCACAACCAGGGGATAACGCCTATAGCCGACAGAATAATCACGATGAAAAACGGTCACGTCAGCAGAATAGAAATAAACGAAACCCCGCTGTCCGTGGATATGGTCGAATGGTAAAATAGAACTTTAAATTTAAAATTATTAACGCGTCTCCCTTTCGCAATATGACGAATGCGGCGTTTTTATATAAAATTCAGGGGTATTTGATTTGACTCAGGGCTTACTCGCGGATATGTTCCGCACAATCAGCAAAACAAAAGCGAGATTTATCTCGATTATAATAATAATCGCTTTAGGCGCGGGACTTTTCGCGGGAATAAAAGCGGCCGGTCCATCTATGTCGTTTACCGCGGAAGAGTACTTTAAAGACAACAACCTTATGGATATAAGGATTCAGTCGCCTATCGGTCTCACGGACGACGACGTGGCCGCCGTTAAAAACATTAAAAACGTCAAAGGCGCTATGGGGTGCAAGTTTGTCGACGCTCTTGTCCTTGTAAACGGAAACCCGGAAATCGACGCCGACGGCGCTCAGATAAGCGCGAGGGCTTACAGCGTCGACTTAAACAGGCTTCAAAGATATTATTACGGCGAGGACGACCCCAACTTTATCAACAGACCCACTCTTTTAGAAGGGTCTTACCCCACCGCCGCCAACCAGTGTCTCGTCGACAAAAGCGAGCTTTCAACGCCCGACAGCTACCAGATAGGGAACGTAATCACTTTAGAGGAAGACGCGAAATCGGATTTATCGGGGCTTAAAGTTAAAGAATTTCAAATTGTGGGAATTATCGAGTCGCCTTATTATATCTCCTATGAAAGAGGCAACTGCTTAGTCGGAAACGGCAAAATAGGCACGTATATTTATATCCCCGAAAGCGCGTTCTCAACCGATTATTACAGCGAAATATACATTAAAACCGACGACGGGAACTTAGATCCTTACGGCGACGAGTATTTTAACAGTGTAGATTCCGTCATCAAAAGCGTAAACGCCGTGGGGGACGTGGAAGTTTCTTTAAGAGCCGAGGAACTTGGGAAAACTCTTCCGGCGCAAATAAGCTCCGCCGAAAACAACTATAACTCCGCGAAGCGGCAGCTCGACGCGGGGCTAAAAGAGGCCGAACAGCAAATAGCTCTTTATCAAAAATACGCGGACGACCCGGAAGGCTCTTACAACGAAGCCGTAAATAAGGCGGCCGAAGCTTTGGGGATAGCCGAGAGCGAATATAACGGGAGTTTCGGCACGTATCAGCAGGCGATAGAAAACTATAACGCGAAGTTAAAAGCTTACAACGACGCCAAGGCGAAACAAACGGAGCAGTCTAAAAAGCTCGCTGAGGCGCAACAGGAGTACAACGAGGCGACGAACGCTTTAAGCAGCGCTCAGTCCTCGGTCGATACGGCGCAACAGCTTGTGAACTCCACGAAAAGCGTAGTCGACACGACGAGCAATATATTGACCTCTCTTGAAGCGTGGCAAAACGGTCAGATGGACGACAGTCAGCTCCAGCAGGTTCTTTTAACTCTCCAAACGATAAACCCGTCGCTATACCAGTCGATAGCGTCTTTATCCGCCGTCAGTATGGCGACGCAGGCTATCAGCCTTATAAACCCTTATCTTACGCAGCAAAAAGAGCAGCTGGCGGCGTATCAAGAGGATTTGACGACCTTAAACGGAAAACTCGCGGAGTATAAAACGCAGTTCCAGGCGGCGGCGGTTCTTTTAGACCAGATGACCAAAGCGTCCGACGCGGCGGAACAGCAGTTAAACGCCGCTTATAACGAGTTAAACAATTTTTACAATCAGATAGAAGGTTCGAGCGGAACTCTTACGCAAGCTCAAATAGAGCTTATGCTAAGTAAAAATTCCGTAAACAACGATTTAAGCGTTTTAAAAACAACCATAGCGAGCGCGCCCGCTTACCTTGAAAGGGCTAAACAAGAGTACAACTCCGCTAAGGCGACGGCTGAATTTAAACTTTCCGACGCGGAAAAGAAACTCGATAAGGCTAAAGAACTTTTAGAAAAAACGAGAACGGCTAAATGGACGGTTTACGACAGGTCGGCGACTCCGGGCTACCAAAGTTACGAAAGCGCCGTAAATAACGTAAACGTTTTGGCCAATATTTTCCCGACGGTGTTCTTTATAGTGGCGGCTCTCGTATGCTTTACCACAATGTCGAGAATGGTAGAGGAAGAGCGCACCCAGATGGGAACTCTTAAAGCTTTGGGTTACGGCAACGCGTCTATAGCGTCTAAATATCTTATCTATTCCGCTTTAGCGAGTATTATCGGCTCTACTATCGGAATAGTGATAAGTATTTACGTTTTGCCATTCGCAATCGCAAAAGCTTACTCTATTATGTTCACTCTCCCCTCTTTAAAATTCTCCTTCCCGGCGAGATACATAATTTTCGCGGCCGTAATATCTCTTCTTACCACGCTTATAGCTACGGTTTCGGCCTGCGTAAGGGAATTTAAAGAGAAACCGGCTATTTTAATGCGTCCTAAAGCTCCGAAACCCGGAAAACGCGTGTTCTTGGAGAAAATTAAGTTTATCTGGAAACGCATAAACTTTACCGGTAAGGTTACGACGAGAAACCTCTTCAGAAAAAAGTCAAGATTTATAATGACGGTTTTGGGAGTCGCGGGATGCACGGCGCTTATTTTAGCGAGTTCCGGTCTTTATTCGTCTATTAACAACATCATGAAGATGCAATACGGCGAAAACGGGATCTCAAAATACGACATGCAAATTGTTTTCGCCAACGCGCAAAACGACAATTCCGTCATGATGAATATTTTAAGAAAAGACAGCAGAATAAAAGACGTTATGCTCTCGTCGGCGCAGTCTGTGACGGGCGGCAGCGACAAATCAAAAAAAACCGAGGATGTGTACCTCTTTGTTCCGAAGTCAAACGAAAAATTCGCGTCGTTTATAAAACTCCGAAACAGAACGACGGGGCAGTCGCTCAAATTAGACGACACGGGAGCCATGGTAACTGAAAAATTCGCCGACGACATGAACGTAAAAGTAGGCGATAAAGTTTGGGTGGAAATGACGGACGGAAGAAGAATAAATATCCCAGTAGCGTCGATTACCGAAAATTACGCCTTCAGTTATATCTACCTTACCGAAAATCTCTATCAGTATCTTCTACAGTCGCCGGTTACATATAATTACGCTATAGGAACTGTAGAGGACGCGGTACTGGACGCCGCCTCGGCGGGAAGTTCGGGCGCGCAAGCGGGCAAAACTAAACTTTCGACCGATTTAATGGCTTATGAAAGCGTAAACGCGGTGTCGTTCGTATCCGACGCCATGGACGCTCTTGACCGGGTAGTTAGCGTTTTGAGCGTCATAATAGTTATATTTATAGCCGCCGCCGGGCTTTTGGCGTTCATAGTCCTCTACAACCTGGGCAATATAAATATCTCCGAAAGGCAAAGAGAACTGGCGACTTTAAGAGTTCTGGGCTTCCACAATAAAGAAGTCGCGTCGTATGTATACAGAGAAAACGTGGTTCTTTCGATATTCGGCATATTAACGGGAATTTTGCTTGGAATAGGCGTTCATAAACTCCTCCTTATTTATTGCGCCGTCGACGCGGTTATGTTCGTCCAAACCCTCCCGTGGTACTGTTTCCTTATGGCGGCGGGGCTTACCGCTTTGTTCTCGGTCATTGTAAACGCCGTTTTGAACAAAAAAATGAAAAACGTGAATATGGTCGAATCGCTTAAAGCGATTGAGTAGATTCAGTTTAAAAAGTTTGTTTTTAACGTTTTAACCTTAAAATTTTTCGCTTGCCTTTATCGGTTTATTATGATATAATATTTTGGTATGTATTTTCAGGAGCTGTAAAAATGAATCGTTACGACGCGGTAATAATCGGCGCGGGTCCCGCCGGAATATTTACCGCCATTGAGTTATATAGATTAAAATCCCCCGATTATAAAGTCCTCATAGTCGACGAGGGGATGGACATTTCAAAAAGAGCCTGCCCCGCGAGGGCGAAAGGTCAGTGCGTCCGCTGTAAGCCCTGCAATATAATGAGCGGTTGGGCGGGCGCGGGCGCGTTCTCGGACGGTAAGCTGTCGCTTTCGGAGGAAGTCGGCGGCAATTTAACGGATTATAAACCTATTGAAGAAGTAAGGAAGCTTATTTCATACGCCGACTCGATTTACCTTGACTTTGGCGCGCCTGAGGAAGTTTTCGGTCTTTCGGACAAAAAAGCCGAAGAGATAGCTTACGAGTGCTCAAAGCACAATATAAAGCTTATTCGCTGCCCCGTGAGGCACATGGGGACGGAATACTCATACGAAGTCCTTAAAAGAATGTACGAGTATTTAGATTCGCTCCCCGGCTTTACGTTTTTAAGCGGAACGCACGCCGACCCCGTTATAGACGATAACAACAAAGTAACGGGAGCGTGTCTTTCGTCTAAAGACGGCTCTAAAACGGAGGTTTCGGCGGACTTTGTCATCGCCGCTCCGGGAAGAGGCGGCGCCGACTGGCTCTCGTCAATCGCCAAAAAACACAACATAGAAACCGCCAACAACGAAGTCGACATAGGCGTAAGAGTAGAGTGTCCCAATTCCGTAATGGACGAGCTTACAAAACACCTTTACGAGGCTAAAATGGTCTATTATTCGGACACGTTCGAAAATAAAGTCAGGACGTTTTGCATGAACCCCGGCGGCATAGTAAGCGAAGAACACTATAACGCGGGATTTAACAACACGTTTAAAAACGATATTGCCGTAGTGAACGGTCACAGTTACGCCGACCAAAAATCCCACACCGAAAACACAAATTTCGCTCTTCTTGTTTCGACTAAATTCACAAGCCCCTTTAACCAGCCTATAGAATACGGAAGATACATAGCGCAGTTAGGGAATATGCTCACGGGCGGGGGCGTTATTGTCCAGCGTTTAGGCGATCTCCTTTTGGGCAGAAGGACGGACGAGTCAAGACTCAAAAAATCCACGACGAGACCCACTTTGACGACCGCCGTGCCGGGCGACCTCTCTTTCGTTCTACCTCACAGACACTTAACGAGCATAATAGAAGCCTTAAAAGCGTTCGACAACATAGCTCCGGGGCTGTACTCTAAAAATACGCTTCTTTACGGCGTTGAAGTAAAGTTCTACTCCTCTAAAATCAAAGTCGACGAGAACTTTAGGACTACCGTCGAAGGATTTTACGCGATAGGCGACGGAGCGGGCGTTACGAGAGGGCTTATGCAGGCGTCCGTCACGGGAATTGTAGTCGCGAGAGATATTGCGGAAAACTCTTAAATACTTAAAATTATGAACGATTACGCTAAAGAATTAGTAGACGTTTTAAAAGAAAACAACTTAAAGCTTGCGCTCGCGGAATCGTGCACGGGCGGTCTTATCTCTAAAATGATAACCGACGTCGAGGGCGCGTCCCGCGTTTTCGAGTGCGGCGTGGTTTCATACTCCAACCGCGTAAAAGCTTCCGTTCTCGGCGTAAAAGAATCCACTTTAGAAGAGTACGGCGCGGTAAGCCCCGAAACGGTAAAAGAGATGAGCGAAGGCGCGATTAAAATTTCGGGCGCGGATATTTCGGCGGCCGTAAGCGGAATAGCGGGTTCCGGCTCTGACGGATCGGGGAAATCTCCGGGGCTTATTTATATCGCGGTAAATTTTAAAGGGAAAATAACAATAAAAGAGCTTTTTAACGAATTTAATAAAAATATAAGAGAAAACAACAGAAACACAGCCGCGACCGAAACTCTGAAGCTTATAATCGAAACGATTATAAACGAGACGGGAGTAAATTAAATTTTCAGTTCCATAAAAGGCGGAAAATCTAAATGGACGACAAGGAAAATAAAAACAAAAAGGAAGACGAAGTTAAAAACAAAAACGTCGAACCTTTGGAAAAAACTAAAAATAAAAAAAGAGCAAACTCCGGGGAAGAAGCGTCCGACAAAAACGCGAAACGAGACGAGAACGAGGACGAAATTTCCGAAAACGAAAACGAAGAAACCCTGGAAGACTCGTCCTATGAAAACGCCCAATCCGACGAAAACGAGGAAGAGGGCGGAATTTCCGTATTTAAAGCGGCTTATATAGATCAAAAAAACGAGAACGAGTCTCAAGAAAAAGGCGAAGAAACCGAAAAAACGGCCGACCCCGCCGAACGGAAATTTAAAATACTCACAATTATACTTATAGTTATAACCGCCGCGCTTTTATTGTCGTCTTCAAGTTTTCTTATATATAAAGCGCAAAAACCCGCGAGCGAGGGAGACGCGAAGAAGCCTCAGAAAATAGTAAACACCGACAGCGCGTCGTTTGAATCGCCTTTTCATTTTCAGCAAAAGTACACGGCCGAGTTCCCCGAGGGAATGGACGAAAAATTTAAAGATCTCTATCAGCAGAACAGCGATTTCGCGGGATGGCTCTCGGTTCCCGGCACCAATATAGACACTCCCGTTTACCAGGCGGATAAAGCGGGCTACTACTTAAAACGCAACAATTACGGGTCTTACGACAGGTACGGCATACCTTACTTAGACGAAAACTGCGGCTTGAAAGAGCTCTCAAGAAACTCGACTATTTACGGGCATAACTTCTCGGATCAGCAGATTTTTGACCAGCTTGAAAACTACGAAAGCGTCGATTTCTTTAAAAAGCACCCGTTAATAGAATTTAACACGATTTACGGCGATTATAAATGGAAGATAATAGCGGCGTTCCGCTCCAACGGCGAGAAAAGCGGCGACAACGGATACCTCTTTTATTACATCGCCCCCGATATGAACGACGACAGTTTTATGAAATATTACGACGAAATTCAACAGCGCTCGTATATCCACACGGGCGTGGACGTAAAGCCGGACGATAAAGTCATAACTCTTTCGACTTGCACGTACTTTTTTGATAAAAAAGGCGTTCAGAACGCGAGGTTCGTCGTAGTGGGAAGACTTATAAGGGACGGCGAGAGCGAGAAAGTGGACGTGAGCAAGGCTGAAAAGAACGATAACGTCCGCTATCCTCAGCTTTATTATAACGTGTTCGGCGGGACTAACCCCTGGAGAAACTCCTCTAAATGGACGGCCTACGTCGACGCGGAGTAAGCGGCTCAAACCCTTTATATAATTTTGGTTTAAAATGTCTGATAAAAATAATTTTCCGGATTTATCCGATTTATCGCAAAAATATGGAATTCCATTTGACCCTCGGTATTTTGACGAGGGTTCGGATGAGGACGTAAAAACGCGCGAAGCGACTTTTAATTCCGGCGCCGAAGACGCGAAAAAAGAAGGAAATAACTCCGCGAAAGAAAATTTAGAAGACAAACAAAAATCATCCTATCAAAAGCCGGCGACCTCTTCCCCTAAAGTAATTTACGACGCCGAAAAAATCGCTTTCGATAAAAACTCTTACGGCGGCGCTCCGGAAGGTCCGTCCGGCAAAGTCCTCTTGTATGAAGAAAAGAAAGATATTCCCATTTCCCAAAAAAGGCGGGGAAGCGTCTCTCTCTCCAAAGGCGATAAAAGGGTCGCGATTTCCGATAATTCGCAGACTTTCGCGAAAAACTACTTAAATGAAAAAAAATTGGGCTCTTACTCTCCCGTTGAAAAGAGAGCGGACGGCAGCGTTCCCGTTTACCGCCCAAAAGACAAAGAGGCGGCTGTTAAAAAAACTCAGCCCATACACAAACACTATGAATTAACTCCCGGGGAGAAAGTAAAAAAATTTTTCAGATCTTTTCTCCCCTGGAAGGGCGATAAGGCGAAAGAAGTCATAAGAAAAATCGTTATGGATATTTCCGCCGTACTCGTCCTCGTGTGCTTTGGAGTGTTTGTAAGCAACTACTTAGAGTATAGAAACGAGCTGATTAAGCAAGAGGAACTTGAAAGCCTTCAAGACGCGGCTAACGACGAGATGGAAGCTCAGTGGGCGGTCGTTAAGGCTAAGTACCCGGGCGTGGAATTTCCCGAAGGCATGAACATTAAATGGGCGGATCTTTACGCCATAAATCAAGACCTTGTGGGGAAGCTTACTATTTCAGGCACGTCTATAGACACTCCCGTCGTAAAAGCCCCTAACGACGACTATTTTAAAGAACACGGCGAAGACTATTACCTTCACCACAATTTTTATAAAGAAGAGAGCAAATACGGCGCGGCTTATCTCGACTCCTATAACGCGGGCAAAGACTTGGATAAAAACAACGTAATCTACAGTCACAACATGACGGACGGGCTGGGTTTCGCGCAGCTCGAAAAATATTACACAATCGACGGATTTAAAGAATCGCCCATAATAGAATACAGCACTTTATTTAAAGACTACTCTTTTAAAATATACGCCGTGATAATCACAAACGGCTACCCCGAGGCCGACAACAATTACTTATTCAGATATATAACCACGAGTTTTTCTACGGACGAGAATTTCCAGTCGTTTATAAAGGCCATAGACGAGAGAAAACTTTACGACACGGGCGTCGATATTACGAAAGACGACAAACTGATAACTCTTTCCACCTGCTCGTATGAAATAAAAAAGACGGATATGGGAAGGCTCGCCGTGATAGGAAGATTAGTGCGCGACGGCGAAAGTAAAGACGTCGACGCCTCTAAAGCCAAAGTAAACGAAAACGTAAGATACCCTCAGATTTGGTACGACGAGCATAACCAAAAAAACCCTTTTAAAAACTCGTTCCGCTGGCAGCCTGAATAATCTCGCTAAAGTCATAAAATGGCAAGATTGCGGTCGCTTTGATTAAAACCGCTCCCCCTAAAATAATTTTACGATAACAAAAACCGAAGGGTGCTAAAATTATGAATATAAAAACAATCCTTTTCGCCAACGATCAAGATCCGGCGTTTTACAGAATCGAGTCCGTAATATCGTCCGCCGTGAACTCCTTAACGGGGCGCGACGACGGCGAACCCGCGTCCTATACGGACATATACTCGGGTCTTACGGATATAGCGTCCTCTCTTAAAACAAACGATATTATAATGATTTTCGCCGACGAAAAAATGTATCACGACGTTAAGAGATATGTCTGTAAAGCGTTTAAATTTGAAATGGTAAGAAACGAGGCCGTTCTTAAAAAATTAAGCTCTTTACAAAACAACGAAAGATACGCCGTTCATTCCTTAGCGCCTAAAAACGCGACCCCCTTCCCTCTGGCGGACGGGCTTTTTCCGGGCTTCGCGATAAGATCCAAACATCAATGCCTGTTCTTTATCCCGTTTTCGCAGGACAGGACTTTTATCACTATGAAAAAGTACGTTTTTCCATATATCGGGAAAGTTTACGGGATAAAAACGCCCAATTTTAACGAGTTCGAGATAGCTTACGCTGCGGCCGTTCTTGAGGAACAGCTTGAGAGCGCGGGCGAAAATATAGCCGTGGCGAACACTCCTTTTTGCAAATACATCGCCCACGCCGGAAAAAAGATAGAATATTTTAACGACTATATATCTTACGCGCCTTATAACGAAAAAAACAAAGACGTGTCCGTTAGGAAAAACGCCGCCGTAAAGGCCGCCGAGTACTACGAGTACCGCTTTGGAGCGTCCGTCACGGAAGATGAAAACGATATGTACGGCAAATGGAGCGCGACTATCACGATAGCAAACGAGAAGTCCGCCACGATAAGAAATCTCTCGTCGATAGAAGACGAAACGCACGAGGATTTTATGTGCACCGTCGTGACTGAATTTTTCTTAATGCTCGCGGAAGTCCTTGAAAACTCCCCGGAATTGTCTGAAGAAGAGAGAAAAGCTCTAAAACCGTCCGCCGCCATACACGGTTGGAGAATAGTTCTTTATGTCGTTCTTTTCGCCGCCACGTTCTTTTTGACTTATATGGCGGCGTCGTCCGGGAACTCCGCGCCTATTTAAAAATACGATAACTTGTTAAATTCTTATGTCTTCTATTAAACGAAAAAAAATTAAAGCTAAAAGAGATGAATCTCATAAAGAAAAATTACCTAAAGAGAAAATCTCCAAGGCTTCAATCAAAGAAAAACTAAAATTTAAGCCGCTTAAAAATCCGTTTAACGCTAAAACACTTGGAAAAGCCCTTATTTTTATACCTGTCTTAGCTCTTTTTGTAATTATCGCCGCGTCGTCGGATTTTTCGACGCCCGCTCGTGAAAAACCGGCGGACGTAAACGGCGACGGCGCCGTGTCGAAAACAGACGTCGGGTATATTTTAAATTTTTCGTCGCGCCAAAATTCGGGAACTTCTAAAAAATTTATTAAAAGATCGGATCTTGACGGCGACGGAATTATCAGCGCGAACGACGCGTTTTTAGCTCAAAAAGATATTTCCGTTTCGGTTATAGTGGAAGAGGCCGAAGCGGAACCGACTACCGCGGCGACCGCGGTAAGCGATTTCGAAATTTATAAAGAGGAACCTAAAGAGAATCAAGTCGAGGATCCTCCTAAAAAAGAACTTTACGCCGTCGTAAGCACTGAGAACGACGTTTATAACGTTATCAGCAACGATAAAATGTACATATATCCCGATATGTCCGAAGTATTAGCCGTACAAAACGCTTTTACTATAGTGAGCTTCGGTCACGGTCACGGAGTCGGAATGAGCCAGTGGGGCGCCGTGGGACTAGCCGACGCCGGGTACTCTTACACCGATATTCTGCAGCATTATTTTCCGGGGGTGGCGGTAATGCAGGAGCAGTATCCGCCCACCGTCGTTTGCGGCGGACAAAACGTCGATACAGTTCAAATGATAGCGAGAATAGTGGAAGCCGAGATAGCCGGCTGTGTCAGAAAAGGCGACGTAAAAGGAAAAGAGGCTTTAAAAGCGCAGGCTGTGGCGGCGTACTCCTGTGTTAAATACAGCGGCTATAAAGTAAGAGGCTGCGCTTACAAAAGCAGTTACGACAGATGCCGGGACGACGTAAAAGAAGCGGCGCGGGAAGTCGCGGGGCAGTACATATCCTATAACGATAAAGTAGTCTACGCGTATTATTCCGCTTGTTCCGCGGGAGTCACGGCGAATTTTGAGGACGTATGGGGACCTTCTTCCGGGGATATGTCATACATCAGAAGCGCGTCGTCATACGCCGATTGTTACGTTTCGGACTACATAGGAACTAAGGTTTATTCCGTAAACGAAATGAGAAATTATATTCTCTCTTACGACCCTTCAATAAATCTTTCCGATAATCCCGCCGAGTGGATCGAGATTTTAAAACACGACGACGCGGTGAACGAGAATATAGGCTACGTATCGTCAATGAGAATAGGCGATAAAGTATATAATCAGGCGGCGGGGCTTCTTTTTAGAGATAAAGTCATGCGATATAAAGTCAAATCCCCTTGTTTTGTAATAGTATATAACGGTCAATATCTCTGATTTTGTTTTATTGTAAGCCGCGTCCTTGGCGTTTTCTTACTGTAAAGGCGGTGTTTTTTTGTCAATACTTATAACCGGCGGAGCGGGATATATAGGCTCGCATACCGTAGTAAAGCTTTTAGAAGCGGAATATCGGGTCGTCGTAGTCGATAACTACGTAAACAGCAGTCCTAAAGCTTTGGAGAGAGTCAAAATAATAACGGGAAAAGATTTTCCGTTTTATGAACGCGACATACGCGATAAAGATAAATTAGACGAGATATTTAAATCGCATAAAATAGACGCGGTTATACATTTCGCCGGTCTTAAGAGCGTGGGGGAATCGTGCGAAAAGCCTTTGGAGTATTACGACAACAATATCTACGGAACGCTTACCCTGCTTGACGTAATGAGAAAGAACGGCTGCAAAAATATAGTCTTCAGTTCTTCCGCGACAGTGTACGGCGGCGAGAATACGCCTCCTTTTACGGAAGACATGAAAACCGGCTCTACTACCAGTCCTTACGGCTCTACCAAACTTTACATAGAGGGTATCTTAAAAGATATGTACCGCTCCGACAACTCCTGGCACATAGTTCTTTTAAGGTATTTTAATCCCGTGGGAGCGCATGAAAGCGGCTTAATAGGCGAAAACCCAAACGGAACGCCCAATAATCTTATGCCGTATATCACTAAAGTCGCGTTGGGGAAAATCCCTAATCTCCATGTTTTCGGCGGCGACTACCCTACAAAAGACGGCACTTGCATAAGAGATTATATACACGTAACAGACTTAGCCGAAGGGCATGTTAAAGCTTACGAGAAAGTTATGAACAGCGCCGGGGTAAATATTTACAACCTGGGAACAGGCGCCGGAACAAGCGTCTTAGACGTTATAAACGCATTTAAAAGAGTAAATAACGTGGACGTGCCGTATGAGATAACGTCGAGAAGAGAGGGCGACGTGGCGGTATGTTACGCCAACGCCGATAAAGCCTTAAAAGAGCTCCATTGGAAAGCCGTAAAAACGCTTGACGATATGTGCAGAGACGCTTACAACTGGCAAAGGAAAAATCCCGACGGCTATTGATTTTAAAGGCTTCCAAATCCTTTAAAATCGTTTAAAAATAAAGAATGGGGAGAGAGTGAAAATGGACGTTGCGGTTATAGGATACGGAACGGTAGGTTCCGGAGTCGTATCTCTTTTTTATAAAAATCATGAAAGTATAGTAAAAAAGAGTATGCAGGACTCTCTTGACATAAAATACATTTTAGATATAAGAGATTTCCCGGATAGCCCTTATAAAGATAAATTCACTAAAGATTTTAATATAATACTAAACGATCCCGACGTAAAAATCGTCGTTGAAACTATGGGCGGAGTAACTTTCGCTTACGACTACGTTAAAAAGCTGCTTTCGTCAGGCAAAAGCGTAGTGACTTCCAATAAAGAACTTGTGGCCGAAAAAGGGCTTGAACTTCTCTCCATCGCGGAAGAAACCAACTCGAATTTCCTTTTCGAGGCGAGCGTCGGCGGCGGCATTCCCATCATTAGACCTATAACTCAGTGTCTCGCCGCTAATGAAATTACCGAGATCGCCGGAATATTAAACGGCACGACTAATTATATCTTAACAAAAATGATAGAAGAGAACACGCCGTTTGATAAAGCTCTTAAAAACGCGCAGGATTTGGGCTACGCCGAAAAAGACCCGACGGCGGACGTGGACGGTCTTGATTCCTCAAGAAAAATTTGCATTTTAGCGGATCTCGCTTTCGGAAAACACGTAAGTCCCAGTATCGTTCACACGGAGGGGATACGCGGAATAGACCTTTCGGACGTTGAGTACGCGGCGTGTTTAGACTACGTTATAAAACTTATGGCGATAGCCAAAAAAACGGACGAAAACCGCATCTCGGTATCCGTGGCTCCCGCTCTCGTCTATGGGAAAACTCAGTTGGCGAGCGCCAGGGACGTATACAACGCGATATTGGTAAGAGGCGACGCCGTAGGGGATCTCGTCTTCTACGGAAGAGGAGCGGGAAAAACGCCCACCGCGAGCGCGGTCGTCGCGGACGTTATAGACGCGGCGAAGCATATGAAGAAAAAGAAAAACTTCGGTTGGACTAAGGCCCCGGAAGACTACGTAATACCATATGAAAATATTAAAACCTCTCTCTATATAAGAGGAAAAACGGAAAATAAAGAAAATCTGCCGGATTTATTTAACGAAATTTTCGGAGGCGTTAAAATTTTAAAAAGAAACGGCGCTCCCCAAAACGAAATCGCCGTTATTACCGACCCAGTCCGAATTGGGGAGGCTTTATCTAAACTAAATAACATAAGCGATTTTACTTTAGAAAATATTATACGGGTAACCGACTACAAATAACGGCGGTTAGCGGGCGGCGGTCGGCGATTAGGAAAGCAAATAAAATATAATAATCCGCCAAACGCCGACGTTTAAAATCTAAATTTATCGTCTAATCCAATACTTAACATCTAACGTCTGACGCGCGGTATCCGATACTCGGTATCTAATATAACAAAATGACCGCTTTATCATTCTAAAATACAAAACCAACATCAAAAAAGGACGCGAATATGAGCTTAATTGTACAAAAATTCGGCGGGAGTTCCGTCGCGAACGCCGAAAGAGTAAATAACGTAGCCAAAATAGTGACGGATACTTATAAAGAGGGAAACGACTGCGTCGTGGTAGTTTCGGCTCAGGGCGACACTACGGACGACCTTATCGAAAAAGCGAAAGAGATAAACGAAAACGCGTCTAAAAGAGAGATGGATATGCTCTTGTCGACGGGCGAACAGATTTCAATTTCTCTTTTAGCCATGGCGATTGAAAAAATCGGCTGTCCCGTTATAAGCCTTTTAGGCTGGCAGGCGGGATTTAACACCGACTCAAAATATCAAAGAGCGAGAATCAAAAACATAGAAGCCGACAGAGTTAAAGAATGCCTTGATAAGCATCAAATAGTCGTCGTCGCGGGATTCCAGGGAGTTAATAAATACGACGATATAACGACCTTGGGGAGAGGCGGGTCCGATACGAGCGCCGTCGCCTTAGCCGCCGTCCTTCACGCCGATAAATGTCAAATTTATACCGACGTGGAAGGCGTTTTTACGGCGGATCCGAGGAAAGTCCCGAACGCCGTTAAGCTCTCGGAGATTACATACGACGAAATGCTCGAACTCGCCACGTTGGGCGCGCAGGTGCTTAACAACCGCTCTGTTGAGATGGGCAAAAAATACAACGTTGAAATAGAGGTTCTCTCAAGCTTAAAGAGAGTCCCCGGAACAATAGTCAAGGAGAAAGCCAATATGGAAAAAATGCTTGTAAGAGGCGTTACGAAAGATACTAATGTCGCGAGAATTTCCGTTATTGATTTGCCCGATATACCGGGGATAGCGTTCAGAATTTTTAGCGAACTCGCCGCGAAAAACATAAATGTGGATATTATACTTCAGTCGATAGGAAGAAAGGGCTCTAAAGATATAACGTTTACAGTGGGCAGCGACTGCGCGGACGAAGCCGTGAGCGTTATTAAAAATTTAGCTCCTCTCGCGGACAAAGAAGTAAAATGCGAAACGGACGTAGCTAAAGTGTCGGTTGTGGGCGCCGGGATGGAAACGCACCCGGGGGCGGCCGCGAAAATGTTCGAAGCCTTATACGAGCAGGATATAAATATTCAGATGATTTCCACAAGCGAAATAAAAATATCCGTTTTAATAGCCAAAGAAGACGCGGATAAAGCCGTGGCGGCGATTCATAACAAGTTTATTCCCGAATAAAGAGGTAAATTATGAAACAGGAAGATTTAAAACCGGGCTTGGACGGCGACAGGTATATCCCGTATTCAAGCCTTACGGGAAACGAGTCGCTGGTGTATTTTACAAGGGATTTAAGCGAGAAAGGGCTTATCAAAATATATGAAAGAGTAAACGGTTACATAAAAGGAAAAGTCGCCGTAAAACTTCATACGGGAGAAAAGAACGGCCCCAATATTATCCCAAGACAGTGGGTCAGGGAGCTTATCGAAAAAGAAATCCCGAACGCGTCCATCGTCGAAACCAACTCTTATTACGCGGGCGACCGCTATACCACTCCCCTTCACCGCGAAACGTTAAAAGTAAACGGCTGGGACTTCTGCCGCGTGGACATTATGGACGAGGACGGCGTGTGCGATCTCCCTGTAAAAGGCGGCAAGTGGTTTAACAGCATGAGCATGGGGAGAAATATACTAAATTACGACTCTATGCTCGCCTTAACGCATTTTAAAGGTCACTCCAAAGGCGGCTTCGGCGGCTCTAATAAAAATTTAGGGATAGGCTGCGCCGACGGGAGAATCGGCAAAAAAGCGATTCACACTACTCCCGGATCGTCCGATATGTGGGACATAAGTTACGAGGAATTTATGGAGCGCATGACGGAAAGCGCGAAAGCCGTAATTGACCATTTCGGGAAAAATATCGCTTATATAAATATTTTACGCAATATGTCGGTTTCATGCGACTGCGAGGGTGTGGCGGCGGAACCCGTAGTTACCCCGAACGTCGGGATAATAGCCTCTACCGATATATTGGCGGTCGACAGAGCCTCCGTCGATCTCGTTTACTCTTTAAAAGAAAACGACCGCGAAGCTCTTACCGAAAGAATAGAATCGCGCCATGGATTAAGGCAGCTTTCATATATGAAAGAACTCGAAATGGGCAACGAACGCTACTGCCTTATCGATACAGACAATAAAGACGTTCGCATAACGCCCGCCGACGCGGTGAAAGACGTAAAGCCATTTTCTAACTGAAAGGTGATTATTATGATAAATATTAAATTGCCAGACGGCTCTTTAAGGGAATTTCCGGACGGCTCGACGGCTCTGGACGTTTCCAAGGCTTTGGGAGCGGGGATTTATAAAAAAGCGTGCGCCGCTAAAATTAACGGGAAAGTTTGCGACCTTAGAACCGAAATTCGCGATAATTCGGAGCTTTCCATTTTAATCTTTGAGGACGAGGAAGGCAAAAACGCTTTTAATCACACGGCCTCGCATATTTTGGCGCAGGCCGTAAAAAGGCTTTTCCCCGGCGTAAAACTGGCTATAGGTCCCGCTATTGAAAACGGCTTTTATTATGATTTCGATACGGAAGAATCGTTTACCGCCGAAACGCTTTCTAAAATAGAAGATGAAATGAAAAAAATCGTTTCGGAAGATCTCCCGATTGAACGTTTCGAGTTGGCTCCTGACGACGCCATATCTTTAATGGAAAAACAGAACGAGCCTTATAAAATAGAGCTTATTAAAGAACACGCGGGGAAAGGCGAAAAGCTGAGCTTTTTTAAGCAGGGCGAGTTTTGCGATCTTTGCGCGGGGCCTCACGTTCCCTCCACAGGAAGAATCAAGGCTTTTAAACTTACGTCAAGCACGGGTTCTTACTGGCGCGGCGACTCTAAAAACAAGACGCTTAAAAGAATCTACGGTACGGCGTTCACTAAAAAAAGCGATCTCGACGCTCATCTCCAAAAATTAGAAGAGGCTAAAAAAAGAGATCACAACAGGTTGGGACGCGAGCTTGAACTTTTTACCACAAGCGAAATGATAGGTCAGGGATTGCCGATTCTTTTGCCTAAAGGGGCGAGAATTGTACAGCTTCTGCAAAGATTTGTCGAGGACGAGGAGCAAAAAAGAGGCTGGCAGCTTACGAAAACGCCGTTTATGGCGAAAAGCGATTTATATAAAGTTTCAGGTCACTGGGATCACTATAAAGACGGGATGTTCATTTTAGGCGACGAGGAGAAAGACGACGAGGTTTACGCCCTTCGCCCGATGACTTGCCCGTTCCAGTATCAGGCTTACTTAAACAGGGCGAGGTCTTATAAAGATCTGCCTTTAAGATATGACGAAACGTCCACCCTCTTTAGAAACGAAGCTTCGGGCGAAATGCACGGGCTTATAAGATGCCGTCAGTTCACAATCTCCGAAGGTCACCTTATGTGTACTCCCGAACAGCTCGAGGACGAGTTTAAGGGATGCCTGGATCTTTGCCTTTACTGCCTTAAAACGTTAGGGCTTGAAAGCGACGTGACGTACCGTTTTTCACAGTGGGATCCCGACGACAGGTCAAAATATATAGGCTCCAAAGAGCAGTGGGACGAAGCTCAAGGCAAAATGAAAATCATCCTCGACGATTTAGGGATAAACTACAAAATCGGCATAGGAGAAGCGGCTTTTTACGGTCCTAAACTCGACATACAAATTAAAAACGTCTACGGCAAAGAGGACACTCTTATAACAATTCAAATAGATCAGATGCTCGCTCAAAAGTTCGATATGGTATACACCGACAGCGACGGCTCAAAGAAAAACCCGTATATTATCCACAGAACCTCGATAGGCTGTTACGAGAGAACTTTAGCTCTCCTTATAGAAAAATACGCGGGGGCGTTCCCGCTGTGGCTCTCTCCCGAGCAGGCGAGGATTCTCCCGATAGCCGACAGGCATCACGATTACGCCGATAAAACAAAGCAGGCTCTTGAAGACGTCGGGATGAGAGTAACGGTCGATAAGAGGAGCGAAAAAACAGGCTACAAAATAAGAGCCGCTCAGATGGAAAAAATTCCGTATATGATAATAGTCGGCGATAAAGAAGAGGAAGAAAACACAATCTCCATAAGAAAGCGCGGAGAGGGAGATTTGGGCGCCGCTTCTCTTGACGACTTTATATCTTCCGCGTTAAAGGATATAAACGCTAAAACAATCTGGTAGAAAGGAAACACTTATAATGGAAAAACTTCGTTACGGCATTGTCGGAATAGGCAATATGGGTACGAATCACGTTAAAATGTATAAAGACGGGAAAATTAAGGAAATGGAACTTACAGCCGTCTGCGACGTTAAAGAAGAACGTCTTGATTTCGCTAAAAATGAAGTTCCGGGCGTCAAGACGTTTTCGGATTTCGACGACTTAATAAAAAGCGGGCTTATAGACGCCGTGATTATCGCGACTCCGCATTATTTTCATCCCCCTATGGCGAAAAAAGCCTTAGAAAACGGGATTCACGTGTTATCCGAAAAGCCGGCCGGAGTATACACTAAAGACGTAAGAGAGCTTATCGAGTACGCCGAAACGCAGGACAAAACTTACGCCATAATGTTCAATCAGCGCACTAATTGCGTTTACAGAAAAGTTAAAGAACTTGTTTCAAGCGGAAAATACGGCGATATCAGGCGCTCTAACTGGATAATCACAGATTGGTACAGATCTCAGGAGTATTATAACTCGGGCGGGTGGAGAGCCACATGGAACGGCGAAGGCGGCGGAGTTCTTATGAATCAGGCTCCTCACAACCTTGACCTTTGGCAGTGGATATGCGGTATGCCTGAAAAAATAAGAGCGTTTTGCAAAACGGGTCTTTGGCACGATATAGAAGTCGAGGACGACGTTACTATTTTCGCCGAATACCCCAACGGCGCTACGGGAACGTTTATCACAAGCACGGGCGACTTCCCCGGCGACAACCGCTTTGAAATAACTCTCGACAAAGCTAAAATCGTCTGTACCGCGGATGATATTGAACTTTACGAGTTGGAAAATAAACTTTCCGATTACACATACGACCTTACGCACGACGGCTTCGAAAAACCGAAATTTAAAAAAGTTCAAGTTGAAACGGACGGCGAAAACGAGCAGCACGCGGGCGTTACCAACGCTTTCGCCGCGCACATACTTCACGGCGACCCGCTTACGGCCGAAGGAAAAGAGGGCATAAAGGGCCTGACTATAGCGAACGCCGCCTATCTTTCGTCTTGGCTTAATAAGACCGTGGAGCTGCCTCTCGACGAGGATCTTTACTTAGAAGAACTCAATAAGAGAAGAGCCGCGTCCAAAGTAAAAACAAACGTTTCGGAATCGGTAAAAACCGATATGAGCAATAGTTTCTAAAAATTAACGACTTAAAATATACCAAAAAAAGAAATGGAGTCGGTTTTAATGAAAAGTAAAAAAATAATATCCCTGCTACTCTCATTTTGTCTTGTTTTTTCTTTCGCCCCTATAGCGGCTTTAGCCGAAGACGCCAGCGGCTTCCCGCATCATTTAGGCGACGTGGATAACGACGGTTCCGCTAAAATGTGCAAAATTAAAAATACCTAAGCGTTTAACTTTGGCGTGCGGAATATTCTCGATCGTAGGCGAGACGGACGGTCTTTTGGGCTCACGACTGCTATACGGACGGAAACGGAAAAAACCGGGCAATGAGAGAACGGGCAAAAACGAAATGTTCCGCTACGTTAACAACACGACCCAAAGCGTAGAACTTTCAGAAAGCAGCGGGCGCACACCTACTATAACATCTTAAACGCCGTTTATGTCGACAGATTCGGCAAGAGTTTAGGTCAGATTTACGATAATGGAAACGTAAAAAATCAAAACATTTACAGCTACTAATCCTCTGTCCCCGCTTTCACGAGCGGGGATTATTTAATAAATAATATTGTCATATTGACTTTTTTCTAAAATTAGTTTATCATGTACTTGTAGATTTGACTAACCTTGTATTCTGGAGGTCTGG
>CAYUEV010000023.1:2394-26493 GCA_964443825.1 uncultured Eubacteriales bacterium | reverse complement strand
CCCCCCCCTCAAAGACACTGTATTTGAAAAAATATATACTTTTATAGCTTATGACTTAATATATTACGGTCCCGTATATTTCGTTAAAAGAGCGGGGAAGAAGATAGCGAATAAAATTAAATAAACAAAAACTCCCGAATTCGGGAGTTTTGTCGCGTTATAGAGTTTTTTAGTCTTTTAAAGCTTCCTCGACCGCCACGGCGCAGGCGACAGTCGCGCCGACCATCGGGTTGTTGCCCATGCCTATTAAGCCCATCATCTCGACGTGAGCCGGGACGGAAGACGAGCCGGCGAACTGAGCGTCGGAGTGCATTCTGCCCATAGTGTCCGTCATGCCGTAGCTTGAGGGACCGGCCGCCATATTGTCGGGGTGAAGAGTTCTTCCCGTGCCGCCGCCCGACGCTACCGAGAAGTATTTTATCCCGTTCTCGTTGCACCATTTTTTGTAAGTTCCCGCGACGGGATGCTGGAATCTCGTCGGGTTTGTGGAGTTGCCGGTAATAGACACTCCCACGTTTTCGTATTTCATAATCGCCACGCCTTCCGGCACGTTGTCGGCGCCGTAGCATTTGACTTTGGCTCTGTCGCCGTCGGAGTAAGCCGTTTCCCCGGTAACTTTAACCGTTTCCGTAAACGGGTCGAATTCCGTTTTGCAATACGTAAAGCCGTTAATTCTCGAGATTATCATGGCCGCGTCCTTGCCGAGACCGTTTAATATTACTCTTAAAGGTTTTGTTCTGACTTTATTCGCGTTAAGGGCGATCTTAATCGCTCCCTCGGCGGCGGCGAAACTTTCGTGACCCGCCAAAAAGCAGAAACACTCGGTCTCTTCCGAAAGGAGCATTTTTCCTAAGTTGCCGTGACCTAACCCGACTTTTCTGTTATCGGCGACGGAACCGGGAATACAGAAACTCTGAAGCCCCTCGCCTATGGCGGCCGCGGCGTCGGCTGCTTTTTTGCAGCCTTTTTTGACGGCTACGGCGCATCCTACGGTATAAGCCCAAACGGCGTTCTCAAAACATATGGGCTGAGTTTCTCTGACTATTTTGTCGCAGTCGATTCCTTTATCAAGCGTAATTTCTTTACACTCCTCAATGGAATCTATGCCATATTCCTTAAGAAACGAGAGTATTTTTCCCTCTCTTCTCTCATAATTTTCAAATAATGCCATTTTTTCTCTCCTGTTTAGATTTTATTTTAATCGGCGGGAAATTTACTCTTTTCTCGGATCTATGTATTTGGCGGCTTCTTTAAAGCGGCCATATGTTCCTTTCGCCTTTTCAAAGGCCTCGTTGGGTTCGTCGCCTTTTTTTATAAAGTCCGTCATTTTGCCTAAAGACACAAATTCATATCCTATAACTTCATCGTTTTTATCGAGAGCCATTCTCGTGACGTACCCTTCCGCCATCTCAAGATAGCGAACGCCTTTGAGTTTCGTGCCGTACATAGTGCCAACCTGCGATCTTAATCCCTTTCCCAGATCCTCAAGTCCCGCGCCCACCGTAAGACCGTCCTCCGAGAACGCCGACTGTGAGCGGCCGTAAACTATTTGAAGGAAAAGTTCTCTCATGGCGGTGTTTATAGCGTCGCACACGAGATCCGTGTTAAGAGCCTCGAGGATAGTCTTTCCGGGGAGAATTTCAGCCGCCATAGCCGCGGAATGAGTCATGCCGGAGCATCCTATGGTTTCGATGAGCGCCTCTTCGATCACGCCTTCCTTAACGTTTAAAGAGAGCTTGCAAGCCCCCTGCTGCGGAGCGCACCAGCCTACTCCGTGAGTAAAGCCCGAAATATCTTTTATCTCGTATGCCTTAACCCATTTTCCCTCTTCGGGTATGGGGGCGGGTCCGTGATTGGGGCCTTTTCTGACCGCGCACATTGTCTCGACTTCGTGTGAATAAGTCATATTAAAAATAGTCTCCTTTCTGATTTTCGCTTTTTCATTATACTAAAAAGCGGTTAAAATATCAATAGAAATTTTATTTTTTCTGAAAGGCGCTCTTAATCGACCGTAATATTGCGAGAATTTTAAGAAAATTAAAAAATTTGTTTGACATTGTGAATAATTTGTTATACAATGGATTCGTAGATTTTTGCTATGGAGGCAATTTTTTATGGACACACGTTTCGCGATAGACAAATACTGCGACGCCAAAGCCGTCACAGAACAGCTTGACAACCTCATCAAACAGCCGATTTACACCATAAAACCCGACGCTCTTAAATCTTACGAGGATAACTACTACGGCAAGAAGTGCGTAAAATCCAAAGAGATGATAGACAAAGCCCGCGAGATTATCCCCGGCGGCGTTCAGCACAACCTTGCCTTTAACTACCCGTTCCCGCTTGTCTTCACCAAAGCGGACGGCATGAAGCTTTACGATATTGACGGAAACGAGTACTTCGATTTCCTTCAAGCCGGAGGTCCTACCGTCGCGGGTTCAAATCCACCCGAAGTCAGGGAACAGGTTATCGATCTTCTCAACACTTGCGGTCCTTCAACCGGACTTTTCCATGAGTTTGAGTACAAACTGGCCAAAAAAATTCACGATAACGTTGAAACCGTCGATATGTTCCGTATGATGGGTTCCGGCACGGAAGCCTGTATGGCGGCTATCCGTGTAGCGAGACTCGCCACAAAGAACAAAAACATCGTTAAAATGGGCGGCGCGTACCACGGCTGGAGCGATCAATTAGGCTATGGCATTCGTATCCCCGGCTCTAAGTTCACTCAGGCGCACGGCGTTCCCCTTTACCTCTTTAAACACACTCAGGAGTTCTTCCCCAACGACCTTGATTCTCTTGAAAGAGTTCTGAAATTAAACACCTTAAGAGGCGGCACGGCTGCCGTGTTTATAGAGCCCGTGGGTCCCGAGAGCGGCACTAGACCTCTTGATTTCGACTTTAACAAAGGTGTTGAAAGACTTTGCCGCAAGTACGGCGCGCTGCTTGTGTTCGACGAGGTTGTCACAGGCTTCCGCATCGGCATGGCCTGCGCTCAGGGTTACTTTGGAGTTTCCCCCGACCTCACCATATTCGGAAAAGTCGTCGCCGGCGGCTATCCCGGAGCGGGCGGCATAGGCGGCAAAAAAGAATACATGAAGTACTTAGGAGCGGGTCTTGACGGCAGCACTAAAGTCAAAAAAGCTCTTATAGGCGGCACTTTGGCGGCCACTCCGATTTCATGCGTCGCGGGCTACTATATGCTCGACCTCATCGAGAGAACCAACGCCTGCCAGGTCGCGGGTCAAATGGGCGACAGGCTCATTGAAGGCCTTAACAAGATCATCAAAAAATACAATCTCCCGTTCGTCGCGTTTAACCAGGGTTCTATTTGCCACCTTGAAACAGTCGGAACAATGCACTTCGCAATAGACTGGTGCAAGCCGTGGGGCATCCCCAAGGTTTTAAACGAAACAAACGTAAGAAAGAAAGAAATGGAGCATATGGGCGCGGCTTATATGGCGGAAGGTCTCGTCACGCTGGCGGGTTCAAGGCTTTACACGTCGGCGGCTTACACTCCCGAACTTATAGACGAGGCTTTGTCGAGATTCGATAAAGTATTCGCTAACGTCGCTTTAAAGACCTGGTAAATTAAATAAATCAAAAACTTATAATTTACCGCATCAGTACAAAATTTGAGGTGCATTTTTACTTTGGATATTCAAGAAGCGAAAAAACTTGTCGTAAAGGCGGGGCTTAATCTCGTCGAGTCGGGTCTTATCGCCCGCACGTGGGGCAACGTAAGCTGCCGCGTGGACGATCAGTTCTTTGTAATTACGCCGAGCGGCAGGACTTATGAATCCCTCACCCCCGACGACATTGTCGCCGTCAGGATTGAGGACTGCTCATACGATTCCGACATAAAGCCCTCCTCGGAAAAGGGCGTTCACGCCGAAGTCTATAAGGCGAGACCCGACGTTAATTTTGTTATTCATACTCACCAGAAAAACGCCTCCGCCGTAAGTTTCTTAGGGTTCGATATTAACTGCGTTCCGAGCGAGAGCAGAGATATAATAGGTTCCGATATACCCGTAGCGTCATACGGTCTTCCCGGCACCGGCAAGCTTAGAAAAGGCGTTGCGGACGCTATTAACCGCTCCACCTCCAAAGCCGCTATAATGGCTCACCACGGGGCCGTTTGCATGGGCAAGGATTACGACGAGGCGTTCGCCGTGGCGGCCGAGCTTGAAAAAGTCTGCGGGCAGTATATTCTTAGCAGGTTAGAAGACGCGACGGGCAAGGTAACCGACAATATAGAGGCTGTGGCGGAGCATATGGCGGAAGTCAGCGAGAACGCCAAAAGAGAAGCTCTGCTTTTCGACCCCTACACGTCCGAGCGAGAAGGCTCTACTATCGTCATGAAGCCGGTAGAGGGCGGAGAGTCCGTAAGAATCGACATAAAAACAGGCAAAGAAGTCATTAAGTGCGACAATTACCCCGCCAGCGCGGAGCTTCACCGGGCGATATACAATAAACGCGAGGACGTAAACAGCATTATCCACTCTAAAAAGCCTGAGATTGTCTCAGCCTCAAAAGTCGGCGGCACGTTTAAGCCTCTTCTTGACGATTTCGCTCAGCTTGTCGGAATAACCTTAAGAACGGGCGAATACAATCCTTCCAACACCGTCAAGACCGCTAAAAAGGTCGTCAAAAAACTTAAAGGCAGAAACGCCGTTCTGCTAAAAGACAACGGAGCAATCTGCGCGGCGGGCAACACATACGACGCCGAAGCTGTCGAGATGGTCTTGGAAAAAGAGCTTAGAACGGACGCGGCGGCAAAGTTAATAGGCGACGCTAAGTATATAAACAAAATTGAAGCCATTCTTATGAGACTCATATACAAAACAAAATACTCCAAAAAAACCGAAACAAACAAGTAATATTTCCCCCTCCCTTAAATCCGGGAGGGCTTTTTTTCGTTTTAGTTCAAAAGCAAATGCTCTTTATCTTTATCATACAAAAAACAGAAATTTACTCTTTACTCTATTGACATTACATACAAAAAACACTATAATAAATCAGTAGACCATACTTAAACTTGTTTCGGCTATAATATTTTAAACGGAGGAAACCTTATGCCACTATCAAAGACAGAATGGTTAAGACTCGAGAAAAAGGCTCACGAGCTCCGTATGCTCACCCTCGACACGACTCATTGGGCGGGTAGCGGTCACATAGGGGGCGGTATGAGCGCTCTCGACGTTATGACTGTTCTATACTACAAGTACATGAAAATTGACTTGAAAGATCCTAAATGGCTCGACAGAGACAGATTCATTCTTTCCAAAGGTCACGCCGGTATAGCTTACGCTCCTCTTCTTTGCGATTTAGGATATAACGACAAGGAAATGCTCAAGACCTTTAACCTTTCGGGGTCTAAAATGGGTATGCACCTTGACTCAAACAAAATCGCGGGCGTGGACGCGTCCACGGGTTCTTTGGGGCACGGTCTTTCAATCGCCGTAGGCACGGCTCTCGCCGCGAGAGTTTTAGGCAAAGATTACAAGACATACGTCCTTTTAGGCGACGGCGAATGCGACGAAGGTTCAAACTGGGAAGCGGCGATGTCGGCGGCTCACTACAAAGTCACCAATATGATTTCGTTCGTGGATCGCAACAAATGTATGATAGACGGCAAAACCGAAGACATTATGCGTCTTGAGCCTCTTGCCGACAAATGGGCGGCTTTCGGCTTTATCGTTAAGACGATCGACGGCAACAATATCAGCGAAATTTGCGACGCTATTGATTTCGCTCTTGCTAACGAGACCGATAAGCCCGTTATGATAATCCTCGACACGATTAAAGGCTGCGGAATTGACTTTATGGAGGGCGACTACACTTGGCATTACGGCTCTCTTGACGATGAAAAATACGAAAAAGCCAAAGAATCTCTCATCAAATCATATGAAAATAGAGTTTCAAGAGCTGAAAAGGAGGGCATTTAAATGGCGGGCGGATTAACTTATACCGCGCTTGATTCCACTTCGCTTTCGACCGCTGAAATTTACGGTCAGGCGCTTGTGGAACTTGGCGAAAAACACCCCGAGGTCGTGGCTCTTACGGCCGATCTTGCCAAATCCACTAAAATCGGCGAATTTATGAAAAAGTTCCCCGACAGATTTTTTAACGTAGGTATAGCGGAGCAAAATATGTTCGGCATAGCCGCCGGCATGGCGAGAGCGGGTCTTGTGCCGTTCCTCTCCACTTTTTCACAGTTCGCGTCGTTCCGTTCGGCGGATCAGCTCCACACGGATCTTTGCTATCAAAACGTAAACGCCAAAGTCATCGCTACTCATTCCGGCACTTCGTTCGGTCAGGCGGGTTCCACTCACCATGCCATATGCGATTTGGCGCTTGTCCGTTCAATTCCCAATCTTACCGTTATTTGTCCCGCCGACGGCGTGGAAACATATAACGCCGTTATGGCGGCTTACAACACTCCCGGACCGTTCTACATCAGAATCAACAGGGGATTTGACAGGGTTCTCTACAAAGACTCAAATTACGGTTTCGAGTTAGGCAAAGCCGTAACGGTTCACGACGGAACCGACATTACCGTTATCGCTACCGGTTCGTGCGTGTTCCAGGCTTACGAGGCGGCTCAGTTCCTTGAGACTAACGACGGTCTTAAAGTGCGCGTTCTCGATATCCACACCATCAAGCCCATAGACAAAGAGGCTATCATTAAAGCCGTTATGGACACCCGCCGTATTATCACGGTCGAGGATCATAACATTCTTGGCGGATTGGGCTCCGCCGTCGCGGAAGTAATAGCCGAAGCCGGCAAAGGATGCGCGTTTAAGAAACTGGGTCACCGGGATTGTTTCGCGCCGATAGGTCTTCACGAAGACGTCATGAGCGCGGTGGGAATAGACAGCAACGGAATAATTTCAGCCGTCAGAGAGGCCATGAAGATGGACTTCGAGGAAGACGACAGCTGGGACGATGAAGTTTAATATTAGATTCCGGTATTGATTTTATTATGGTCTTTCGCTTAAAGTTCTAAGCGCCGACCCTTTTAATAATACCGATACCCTTTTAAGGTGATAACATATGGCTTCAAAAGAAGAATTTTTGACTAATAAAATATTCATGAACGCCGCGCTGCCGCTTTTAAAGACCATTGTAGCCGACGTGCCTTCGCTCGCTAAAAAATTTAAAAGCGTCCACTGTATTTATCAGGTGAGCGCTTGCGATTCGGACGCGCCCGACGGCAAATACGCCACTCATTTTCAAGTAAACAGCGACGAGTGGGTAATCCACATGAACAAAGTCGATCCCAACCCCATGGTAGAGCTTGAGTTTAAGAGCGTTGAAGCGATGAATCAGTTCTTTAAAGGCAAAATATCCCTCTCGACGTTCCCCAAAATGAAAGGCGTACTTAAATATCCGGGTTATTTTGTGTCGTTTCTCATGGCTCTTCTTAAAATGTCGTCGCTTCTCAACTCGAAAGATCCGCCCGAAGACGAGGAAACAAAGCGTCTTTTGGTCAAGTGCTATTTCTATCTTCTTTCAAGCGGCATAAGTCAGCTCAACAAGAACGGTCACGAAGCGGTTCACGAATGGGCGTCAAAAAGCCCCGACAGAGTTTACGCGTGGACGGTTGATAACGAGCCTACCGTGTCCGCCTATATCCGCGTAAAAGCGGGCAAAACGAAAGCCGGCAGAGGGACTTATAAGAGAGCCATGCCGTTCTTTACAATGAGATTCGACAACCTCGACAGCGCTTTAGGCATTCTTATGAGTAAGGACGATATGCTTGAGTCCACAAGAAAAAGTAAACTCATAATGGAAGGCGCACCGGAGTTCGGAGCGCAGATAGGTGACTTTATGATTCAAGTCGGAGCGATGGCGCGGGGCTGATCCCGGATTTTAGACGTTAGACGTTAATTTAAGCGGGGTAAAACAAAAAGTTTATTACAACATTCAGCAGCGAGCAGCGGACGACGTTTAGCGGTTAGAGCGGCGGATTGGTTATAATTTTATTTGCTTAAACTAACCCCTATTTGCCGCCCGCCGCCCGCCGCGTATGCTAACCGCTAAAGGAGCGTGGGGCGCGAAACGGCTTCAACAAAATAAATCGCGTCGAAAACTCTAAATGTTAAGCTCTAACCGCTATCCGTTGTACGTCGCGCGAAAACTAAGTCCTCAAACTAAATAAAACTAAAAACAGAAGACCCGCCGCACGTTAAGCTTACGGCGGGTTTTAATGTTTTTATTTTTTGGAAAAAATTTAAAAAATTTTTAGAAAAACTATTGACATTTGAGCGCATGTTCAACTATAATATAAGTAAAGTTGAATGTATGTTCATATGTTCAATTATTCAATCGAGTGGGGCGACGCCATGAATATTAACGGTCACAGCGAGGTTTGCGATTGCGATTTTGTCCACAAAGACGTCGTGAATCACGTAAGAGAAGTTATGGAAGACAGCGAAATTCTTTTCGCCGTATCCGATTTTTTTAAAGTGATGAGCGACAGCACGCGTATGCGCATTATGGCGGCTCTCGACAACTGCGAAATGTGCGTGTGCGACCTTTCGGAGCTTTTGGGCATGACGAAATCCGCCGTTTCTCATCAGCTTAAATCCCTTAAAGACGCGGATCTTGTAAAGTCGAGGCGCGACGGCAAGAACGTATTCTACACTTTAAAGGACGAACACGTGAGAACCATAATCGAAATGGGCATTGAGCATATTAAAGAAAAAGAGTAATTTTTAACAGGGGAGATTAAAATGGTAAAAAAGGCTAAACTTCACGATCTTTGTTGCGCGAATTGCGCCGCTAAAATCGAGGACAAATTGTCAAAGCTCGACGGAATCGATTCGGTCACGGTTAATTTTATGACGGAAAAACTTATTATGGAATACGACGAAAGCAAATCCGCCGTCATTTTGCCTAAAGTCGAAAAAATCGTCCATAAAATAGAGCCGGAAGTCACGATTGAGTATATTTGATTTAGTAGGGCGTAAGTTATGAAAAAAGATTTAGCCGTAATAATTACAGGCTCCGTTCTTCTTGTTGCGGCTTTAATTGTGCCCGACAGTTTAAATACGGTTAAATTTATACTGTTCTTATCGGCTTTTTTAATAAGCGGCCTGGAAGTTTTAATAGAAGCGTTAAAGGGTATTTTTCACGGGAACGTGTTTAACGAAAACACCCTTATGGTAGTCGCCGCTATTGGGGCGTTTATCATTAAAGAGTATCCCGAAGCCGTGTTCGTCATGCTCTTTTACAGAGTGGGCGAGATGTTTGAGGATTTTGCCGTCAAAAAATCCCGTCGTTCCATTAGCGACGTTATGAACATATGCCCCGAGTACGCTAACGTCTTAAAAGACGGCGAGATTGTTAAAACAGACCCTGAAAACGTAAAAATCGGCGACACAATATCTATAGCCGCCGGCGAAAGAGTTCCCCTTGACGGCGTTGTTTTAAGCGGGTCTTCTTTTCTCGACGTCTCAGCTTTAACGGGCGAGTCCGTTCCTAAGAGGGTAAGCGAAGGCGAGGAGATTTTAAGCGGCTCTATTAACCAAAACGGCGTTTTAACCGTTAGGGTCACGAAGCTTTACAGCGATTCCACCGTCAGCAGGATTTTAGATCTTGTCGAAACATCTACAGCTAAAAAATCAAAATCCGAAAAATTCATTACAAAATTCGCGAAATACTACACCCCGTCGGTTCTTGCCGTCGCTTTGCTGCTGGCTGTTCTCCCCCCGCTTTTAATTGAAGGCGCGACGTTTAAGGATTACGTCTACAGAGCGCTTTCTTTTCTCGTGGTTTCTTGCCCATGCGCCCTTGTGATTTCAATCCCTCTTTCATTTTTCGGCGGTATAGGCGGAGCGGCCAAGCAGGGGATTTTAATTAAAGGCGGAACTTACATTGAGGCGCTTTCCGCCGCCGATAAAGTCGTTTTTGATAAGACTGGCACTCTTACTAAGGGCGTATTTTCCGTAAAAGAAATAAATCCCGTCGATATTGATAAAGACGAGCTTTTGGAGCTTGCGGTCTTAGCCGAGAACACGTCTTCACACCCTATCGCCGAATCGTTAAGAGAGGCCTATAATAAACCTTTAGACGTAAGAAAAATTAGCGGTCAAGAGGAGTTGGCGGGTTTAGGAGTCAGAGCGGTAATCGACGGCAAAATAGTTTTAGCCGGCAACGAAAAACTTATGAAAGAAAACAATATACCTTTTAAAAAGTCTTCCTCGACCGGCGCTCCCGTTTATGTAGCCGTCGACAATCATTTTAAGGGCAGTATAATTATATCCGACGAAATTAAGGAGGACTCTAGAGATTTAATAAATAACCTTAAAAAAATAGGTATTTCCGAAACTTTTATGCTAACGGGCGACACAAAAGACCAGGCCGAAAATATAGCCCGTGAATTAGGCGTCGATAAGGTTTACTCGGAACTTCTGCCCGACGGAAAGGTAAATAAACTCCAGGAGATAATGTCAAGCGGCAAGGGCAAAACCGTTTACGTGGGCGACGGCATAAACGACGCGCCCGTTTTAGCGAGAGCCGACGTGGGAGTGGCCATGGGGGCTTTAGGATCCGACGCCGCTATCGAGGCGGCGGATATAGTAATTATGAACGACAGCCCCTCAAAACTCATTACCTCAATCAAAATTTCAAAAAGAACCATGGCGATAGCGAAAGAAAATATAATTTTTTCAATATCCGTAAAAATCGCGATTCTTATACTTTGCTCCCTTAATATAGTCGGTATGAGTTTGGCTGTTTTCGGCGACGTGGGCGTTATGGTTCTCGCCGTAATAAATTCTTTCAGAGCGTTAAAAAACAAAGGATGATTTTATGCTTTACATAGGATGCCATTTATCGTCGGCGGGCGGTTTTCTCTCCATGGGAAAAACCGCTTATTCGTTAGGCGCCAACACTTTCCAGTTTTTTACGAGGAATCCAAGAGGCGGAAAGGCTAAAGACATAAACGAAAGCGACGTAAAAGAATATATCGAGTTTTCAAAAGAAAATAATTTTGGAAAAATCATAGCGCACGCCCCGTATACTTTAAACGCCGCGTCCAAAGACGAGAGAGTGAGAAATTTCGCTTTTGAGACTTTTAAAGACGACCTTTTAAGAATGGAATATATCCCGGGGAATTACTACAATTTTCACCCCGGGAGTCATGTCGGGCAGGGGATTGAAGCGGGGATAGACCTTATAGCCGATATTTTAAACCGCGTCCTTTTTAAAGATATGACCACGACTGTTTTGCTTGAAACCATGGCGGGAAAGGGAAGCGAAATCGGCGGGAATTTCAAAGAGTTAAGAGCGATTATCGATAAGGTTGATTTAAATGAAAAACTTGGGGTTTGCTTAGACGCCTGCCACGTTTCCGACGCGGGTTACGATTTGGAAAATCCGGCCGCTGTTTTAAAAGAATTTGACGATATAATAGGTCTTGACAGATTAAAGGCGATTCATTTAAACGACAGCATGAACGTAAAAGGCTCAAAAAAAGACCGCCACCAAAAATTAGGCGAAGGTCAAATAGGCTTAAACGTTCTTATCGGTTTTTTGAAGTCGCCCGAACTTTCCGGTCTCCCCGTTATCTTAGAAACCCCAAATGATTTAGACGGCTATAAAAAAGAAATATCTTTAGTGAAAAGTAATTTTTAAAAAATCCCCTTCCCCTTGACTTAAAAAAGGGGAGGGGGGATCTCTTTAACGTTAGATCGCAAAACAGATAATATTATTATACCTTTTGCGTATCGGACAGCGTTTAGTTTAAGCGGTCGATTATTATAATTTTATTCGCTGTTCTAATCGCATCCATTACTTGCCAATCGCCATCTGATATTCGCTGATTTTAGCCTTTTTTACATTTTTAAGTTTTCTCCACCGCGATAACGGCGCTTTCGCCGTTTATATCCCATTCCTTGCCGTCGGAAGGCGTATCGATTATCGCGTTCGACAACACGACGGTTGATATTGATTTTTCGTTGTCTTTCGCGATTTTATAGAGTTTTTCATTTCCCGTAATGTGGACGTTTATCCTGTCGGTTACGTTAAGACCGGAGTCCTTTCGCATTGTCTGAATTTTACTTATAAGCTCTTTTACGTACCCTTCCTCAATAAGTTCCGGGGTAAGTTCCGTATCGAGAGCGACCGTAACGCCGTCCGAACTTACCGTAAACACGCCCTCTTTCTGAACGGAACTTATAAGTATATCGTCGGACGAAAGCTCTATATCGCCGTCGGGAAGATTTAACGTTATTTTACCGTTTTCGTCAAGCTCTTTTTTAGCCTTGGAAGTAAGTTCCGACAGCGCGCTTCTAATGCTGTTTATCCTTTTCCCGTACTTAGGACCTAAAGTTTTGAGCTGCGGTTTAAACGCGTATGAAACGAACGATTCCGCGTCCGAGTCGAAGTCTACGTTTTTAACGTTAAGTTCGTCTTTAATAATATCGACGTAAAGAGGGGAGAGCTTCTTTTCGCACTGCACGTACATGGTGTTTAACGGTTGCCTGTTCTTTATGTTAGAGCCGTTTCTCGCCGCTCTTCCGAGGACTACTATATTTATAACCTCTTCCATGTCGCTTTCAAGTTTTTTATCGATTAAATCCTCATTTACCTCAGGGAAGTCGCAAAGATGCACGCTCTCAGGGGCGTCTTTGTCGACGCTTCTCACAAGATTCTGATAAATCGCCTCTGTTAAAAACGGTATCATCGGCGCGGCCGTCTTAACCGTCGTCACAAGACTTTCATAAAGCGTCATATAAGCCGCCGTTTTGTCGTCGGTTTCCCCCTGCGCCCAATAGCGTTCGCGGCTTCTTCTTACGTACCAGTTGCTCATGTCGTCCACAAAATTGTCTATAGCTTTAGCCGCTTCGGGAATCCTGTAATTAAAGAGGTTGTCGTCAACGGACCTGACCATCGAGTTGAGCTTTGACAAGAGCCACTTGTCCATAACCGTAAGTTTACAGTCGCTTAAATTGCGTTTAGTCGGGTCGAATTTGTCAATGTTGGCGTAAAGGACATAAAAGGCGTAAGTGTTCCAAAGAGTGCCAATAAATTTACGCTGACCTTCCGTCACCGCTTTATCATGAAAGCGATTAGGTAGCCACGGGGCTGAATTTGTGTAAAAATACCATCTTATGGCGTCCGCCCCAAGCGTGTTAAGGGCGTCGAACGGATCCACGGCGTTGCCCTTGGATTTGCTCATTTTTTGTCCGTCTTTATCTTGGACGTGTCCTAAAACTATTACGTTTTTATAAGGCGCTTTATTGAATAAAAGTGTGGATACGGCTAAAAGAGAGTAGAACCAGCCCCTTGTCTGATCCACGGCTTCCGATATAAAGTCGGCCGGGAACTGCGACTCAAACAGCTCTTTATTTTCAAAAGGATAATGGTGCTGAGCGAACGGCATAGCTCCGCTGTCAAACCAGCAGTCTATTACCTCGGGCGTTCGTTTCATGCGTTTTCCGCATTTTGGGCATTTGATGGTTACGTTGTCGATATAAGGCCTGTGAAGCTCAATATCGTCGGGGCAGTCCTCGCTCATATTTTTAAGCTCTTCAATAGAGCCTATGGAGCGCCTCTCCCCGCACTCGCATTCCCATATGTTAAGAGGAGTCCCCCAATACCTGTTTCGGCTTATTCCCCAGTCCTGAACGTTTTCGAGCCAGTCGCCGAATCTTCCCTTTCCTATGCTTTCGGGGATCCAGTTTACGGTGTTGTTGTTTTTAATGAGGTCGTCCTTTACGGCGGTCATATTTATGAACCACGACTCTCTAGCATAGTAAATAAGAGGCGAGCCGCATCTCCAGCAGTGCGGGTAGTCGTGCTCGAATTTAGGCGCGTCAAAGAGCATTCCCGCCTTATAAAGGTCGGAGAGAATTATGGGGTCGGCTTTTTTAACAAAGACGCCTTCGTAAGGCGTTTCCTTCGTCATGTTGCCTTTCCCGTCGACAAACTGGACGAACGGCAAATCATATCTTTTGCCGACTCTCGCGTCGTCCTCGCCGAACGCCGGAGCGCAGTGGACGATTCCCGTGCCGTCCGTCATCGTGACGTAATTGTCGCACATTACGAAAAACGCTTTTTTGCGCTGCTTATCGCATACCGGCTTTATGTAGTCAAATAAAGGCTCGTACTCTTTATACTCAAGATCCGTCCCTTTAAACGTCTCTAAAATTTCATACGCTTTTTCGTCGTCCTTCGCTAATTTCCCCAGTACTTTGTCTAAAAGGGCTTTCGCCATGTAGTAAGTATACCCGTCCGCCGCTTTAACCTTGCAATAATCATCCTTAGGGTTTACGCATAAAGCGACGTTAGACGGGAGCGTCCAGGGCGTGGTCGTCCAGGCCAAAAAATACGCGTCTTCGTCTTTTACTTTAAAACGAACCACGGCCGAGCGCTCTTTTACGAGTTTATACCCTTGCGCCACTTCATGCGAGGACAGGGGAGTGCCGCACCTGGGACAGTAAGGGACTATTTTAAAGCCTTTGTAGAGTAAACCTTTTTCATAAATTTTCTTTAACGCCCACCACTCCGACTCAATAAAGTCGTTTTCATATGTGACGTAAGGGTTGTCCATGTCGGCCCAAAAGCCCACCGCGCGCGAGAATTCTTCCCACATTCCCTTATATTTCCACACGCTTTCTTTACAGCGCTTTATGAACGGCTCAAGACCGTACTCTTCAATCTGCTCTTTCCCGTCCAAGCCCAGCTCTTTTTCGACTTCAAGCTCTACGGGGAGACCATGAGTATCCCAGCCCGCTTTTCTCGGAACCATATATCCCTTCATTGTGCGGTAGCGGGGAATCATATCTTTTATTACTCTAGTAAGCACGTGACCTATATGCGGTTTGCCGTTCGCCGTAGGCGGACCGTCGTAAAAAATATACGGCGACGCGTGTTCTCTGTTTTCAACGCTTTTTTCAAATATTTTTTCTCTTCGCCAAAATTCTTCAATCTTCTTTTCCTGTTCTATAAAGTTTACATTCGGCGAAACGGGATCATACATATATTTTTTCTCCTCTCGAAAAAAAAATCTTTGCCCCGTAAACAGGACAAAGACATATTTTAAGCTTTGCTATACCACCCGAATACTTCATACCGTCATATGAGACCGCTGTAACGGGCGGGCGCCGTAAAAACTTACTCTCGGGAAAAAGCGGTTTTCCCGATTTAAGCTTTTAAGCTCCGAAGTGATGTTCGTTTTCTTTAAGACCGCCGGCTCCCACCGCCCCGACGTCGCTAAAGCCTGTTTTAAGGAAACTACTGTCTTCATCATAGCCTTTAAATATTATCGTTATTTTATCATATTGTACATTTTTTCACAATAGTTAATTTAAATAAAATTTTCGCGTTTTTTAACGTTTACGATATTGAATTACCCGAACAAGCCCTTTTTCTCATAAGGCTCTGATTTAATTGAAATCAGTTTATACCCCGTTTTATCGATAGTTTCCCTTAAAGCATTCTCGTCTAAAGGCTCTTTCGAGATAATCACCGTCATATTTTGAGAGTGCGACGACGAAGTCTTTTTAACTTTAAACGCGTTTCTAATAGCGTCGTTAATATGATTTTCGCACATCCCGCACATCATACCCTCGATATTTAAAGTCGTTTTAACCATGTTTCCCCATGTTAAACCAAGAATCTGCTTTTAGGCGATACCGCGTTTATGGCGTTATGGCGCACTTCAATCTCCGACACGCTGTATTTCCCGCCATATTCGCCGTCTAAAGCCCAAGGGAGCTCCACTTCGGACGTCACTTTCAGTTTCTTCGTTTTAAAGAGCATTATTTTGTCGCCGGTGTAGTCCTGTCTTAGCATTTTGTTAAAAACTCCAAACGCGCCTTTAACGTTTATGTCCCTTACCAGAAGAACTTCCAAAAGACCGTCGTTCATTTTAACGCCGCAGCTGTCAAGCTTAAAAATACCGGAGATTTCATTTGTGTTAGAGATCGCTCCGAAAAAGAAATTGCCTTCTATGGTTTCACCGTCGTGTTCTATCACCATGCGAGTGGGCTTTATGCTCTTTAAAATCGGAAGAATATGCAATATGAACCCGTTTATCAAATATGCCGCGTGACCGAACATATTTTTAAATTTTTGCGGCGTTTCGTATGACATCTGCGTCGCGACTCCAAACGCCGCTATATAGCTAAAATAACTCCCGTTAAAATTACCCACGTCGAACGTGTTTATTTTATTTTGGAGATACATCTCGGCCGCCGTATCAGGGTCTTTTGAAAGCCCCATAGTGTTCGCGAAGTCGTTTGTGGAGCCGTAAGGGAGATAAATTATCGGCGGGCGCTTATCTTCTTCTAAACGCATAAGACCGTTAATAACTTCGTTGTAAGTGCCGTCGCCGCCGCAGCAGACCACGGCGTCGTAAGACGACGCATATTTTTCCGCGATTTCGGTCGCGTCTCCCTGGCAGATCGTCGTTTTTTCAAAGCATTCTATACCTCTTGACCTGAACGCTTTAATAATGTCGCCCGCGTTTACCCTTGCGCTGTTTTTTCCCGCTTTCGGATTTATTATCACAAGCGCGTTTTTCATTTTCAATCATTCCTTTACGTATTTCTTTCTGTAAAATATAAAGTCAAATTTTATTAGCCGCTTCGATGATTTTTTTAAATCTATAATTTACTCCCGCTCGCGAAACGGGCTTTTTAAGCAGCCGCCCTAACTCCTCAAACGTCATTTCGGGGTTGTCGCGTCTAAGAGCGGCGAGTTCTCTTATCTCTTCGGGAAAGTCGTTCAGTTTCCCCGAATCCGAAAGTTTTTTTATCGCGGCTATTTGAAGCGCCGACGCTCTGCACGTTTTTTCTATATTCGCTTTATCGCAATTCACTTTGCGGTTTACTTTATTTCTGACGTCTTTATATATTTTTTCGGAAATTACCGTAAGAGTTCCGTTATTAGCCCCCATAACGCCGAGAATATCTTCTATGCAAGAGCTGTCTTTAAAATAAACTACCGTTTTCCCCGCTCTCTCGGTCGTTTTAGGCTTATATTCGAGATATTCAAAAATCTTTACAAGATCCGCGCATTTATATTTAGACGACGCGTTAAACTCAAGGTGATACTCTTTTTTAGGGTCTTGCACAGTCCCGCACGACAAAAACGCGCCTCTCAAAAAAGACCCTACGCAGCACTCGTTTTCAATGTTATTTTGTATAATTCTGTAAGACGCGGTAAAATTAGAGTACCCAAGCTCCGACAGAAGATCCATCCTGTTTTCTTCGCTGTCTAAGCTTACCGTAAATTTATCCGAAGACGTAACGTAAATTTTCGGTTCTGAATTTATGAGGCTCTTTACGGCGGCTTTATATCTCTCGGCTATAAATTCGTACTCCGTTAAAAGCTTTATATCGCTTTTAGAAAAAAACCGGCTAAAAAGAACAAGACCGTAAGCTTCCGCTCTTTTGCAGCAGTCTTTAGAAACTTCTACCGAACAAAGCTCTTTTTTTACGTCTGATGAGAATGACATGATTTAGTCTATAATTTTAACTTCGGGCGAAAGCTCCACGCCCGTTTTTTCTTTTACCGTTAAAGTCACATAATTTATTAAACTCATAATGTCGGAGGAGGAAGCGTTAGATTTATTTATTATAAACCCCGAATGTTTAACGCTAACCTGGGCTCCTCCTATAGAATACCCTTTTAATCCGCACTGCTCTATTAAGGCTCCGGCGAAATGACCTTCAGGCCGTTTAAACGTACTTCCCGCGCTCGGGTACTCTAAAGGCTGTTTTTCTTTTCGCCTGTTTATAAGTTCGTCCATTTTGGACTTAATTTCGTCCCTATCGCCTTTTTTAAGCTTGAACCTGGCGCCCGTTATAATAAAACCGTCGTTTTTTGAGTAAAAACTCTCTCTGTATTTTAGGTTCGCTTCCGACGCGTTTCTCGTTTCTTTTTTCAGTTCCGGCGTAATATCGCGAACGCGCGAAAGAACGTCTTTAATTTCCCCGCCGTATGCTCCCGCGTTCATGTATATCGCACCGCCTACGGTTCCCGGTATGCCGTAAGCGAACTCAAGCCCCGAAAGACCGTTTTCATAAGCTTTATTACAAATTTTAGAAAGCGACGCTCCGGAAGAGCATATTAACTCGTCGTCTTTAACCGTAACAGAAGGCTCAAAAGAAGTCGTTTTTATAACCACTCCGTCGAAACCATTGTCGCTAAAAAGGAGATTGCTGCCGTTTCCCGAAACTATATAGCGAATATTTTCACTTTTAATGCGGTTTAATATGTTTATAAGGGCGTTTTCCGTTTTAGGGAAAACGATGACTTTCGCGTTTCCGCCGGTTTTAAACGTAGTATATTCTTTAAGGGAGCGGTTTGTCAAAACGTCGCATTCGGGCGATTTTAAAGTTTCGGCTAAAGATAAAAAATCCGTCATAAACTAAGAATCGAGCATGGCCGCGCCTATAATTCCCGCGTTATTGCCAAGCTCGGCGGGGACTATTTTAGTTTGCCTCTCGGCGTGAATACTGTATGTTTGCGCTCTTACTAATTTTCTAACGGGCGCTAAAAGATTTTCTTTTTCGTTTCCTATTCCGCCGCCTACGCAAAGTACCTCGGGCTGAAATGTGTTAATAATATTCACAAGTCCGCACGCTAAATATCCCATATATTTTTCAACGACTTTTTGAGCCGTAAAGTCTCCCGCTCTCATGCCGTCGAAAGCCGTTTTTCCGTTTACGTTTCTTATATCGCCGTCTTTCACAATATCCCACATTTTAGTAAACGGGTTCACGACCATAGCGTCCCTTGTCTGCTGTATAAGAGCCGTCGCGGACGCGTATCTCTCCCAGCACCCTCTTCTGCCGCAAGAACACTGCTCGCCGTTAAATACTATTACCATATGACCCATTTCGCCGGCGGTATAATTAACTCCCGTCACGAGTTTGCCGTCCGATATTATCCCGCTGCCCACTCCCGTGCCTAAAGTCACGGCTACGAAATTTTTATAGCCTTTTCCCGCCCCCGCTAAGGATTCGCCTAAAGCGGCGCAGTTGGCGTCGTTGTCAAAATACACTTTTTTAAATCCCGTTCTCTCTCTTAAAAGCTTGTAAGCGGGAGTGTTGTCAAAACCCAGGTTATTGGCGAACTCAATGACTTCTTTTTCTTTGTTGACAGATCCGGGCGTCCCTACTCCGATGGATTCTATTTCGTCTTCGGCAATCCCCGCTTTGGAAACGGCCTCTTTTACGGTTTTCGCTATATTGTCGAATATCTCCTCTTCGCCTTTACTTACCAACGTCGGCGTTCCGGCTTTAGAGATTATATTGTATTTTTCGTCAACTACGGCGGAAACGATGTTTGTGCCGCCTAAATCCACGCCTATTCTGTACATAACGAAGTTCTCCTTTTAATTAAAATCAATACCCGGAATTCCAAACCTCTATTTCATGTTTTTCGGGAGTAAAATCGTCCATTCCAAGGCTTTCCATAAGTTCGCGGGCAGCGTTGTAACCCATTTTCTTCTGCCTGTTGGCGATGGCGGCTGTTTCGATTATAACCGCTAAGTTTCTGCCCGACGTCACGGGGACGACCGTCGCGGGGACTCTTATGCCCATAATGTTTATGTAATTTTCCTCAATACCCAATCTGTCATACACTTTATCGGGATCTCTCGGTTCAAGTCTTATGACCATATCGATTTTTTCGGAAAGCTTTACAGAGCCTAAACCGAAAATCTGCCTCGCGTTTATTATCCCCACGCCTCTTACTTCAATATAATGCCTTATATTGTCGGGAGCTTGACCTATGACGGTTTTAGTTGAAACTTTTCTTATTTCAACAGCGTCGTCCGCTATAAGGCGGTGGCCTCTCTTAATAAGCTCTACGGCCGTTTCGCTTTTGCCCACTCCGCTGTCGCCCACAATAAGCACGCCTTCGCCCGACACTTCCACTAAAACGCCGTGGCGCGTGATTCTTTCCGCCAGCTCCACGCCTAAATAGGAAATTATGGTCGACATATTGGCGGAAGTCGTGTCGCCCGTCCTCAAAACCGGAACTTCATACTTTTCGGCGGATTTCATAAGCCCCGGCGCGGGTTCGAGATTCCTGGTAATCACTAAAGCTACCGGCTTTGTGCCGAAAAAGCGTTCGAAGCATATTTTTCTCTCTTCGGACGGGAGACTCTTTAGGTACGCCATCTCTGTAAGACCGATAACCTGTATTCTCTCCGGGTCAAAATAATCCTCATAACCCGCGAGTATAAGCCCCGGGCGTATTATGTCCTTAGAGAAAATATAAATATCGGACGCGGGTTTTGGAAGGTAAAGAGGTTCGTAGCCTATGTCCTTAATGATTTTTTCAAGCGATACGGAATAAGATATTGCCATTTCTGATTTACTTTACAAACATTTGTTTTTTATAAAAAATATTATATCAAAAAAATTAACTTTTTTCAAGGAGTTTTTCTCAATTTATCTCCGTATTTGTCTTAATTTACAAATTCATAAATTTTATTTTACACGCTTGCATATTGTGAAATACTGTGGTATATTATTATTTGTCTATTTGTGCGCGGGGTTGCGGTCGAAGGGGACGTTTATCTCGGCGCTTTAACTAAATATTGAAGGACGGCGATATTTTGAGTTCCGCTAAAACTAAACGCAAAAAAAATAAAACCAAGAAGTCAAATATTTTTAATCGCAATATTTACTGTTTCGCGTCGGCGGGTATAGCCGCCATAATTATGATTTTCACTTATTGCGCGTGGAAGTTCTTCCCGGTAGGCGAAAACATAATTTTAAGGATGGATCTTTACCACCAGTACGCTCCTCTTTTCGCGGAACTTTACGAGCGCATATTCGGCGGGCATTCGCTCTTGTACTCCTTTACATCCGGTCTCGGGAGCGGTTTTTTAGGCAACTACTTTAACTACCTTTCGAGTCCTACGCTTCTGTTTGTTCTTATATTCGGGCACAAGAACGTGCCGGAGGCCGTGGCCGCGATGGTTCTAGTCAAAGCGGCGGTTTCTTCCTATACTTTCACTTACTTTTTGAGTAAAGTCACAAAGAAGTCCAATATCGCCACCGCCTCTTTCGGTCTTTTATACTCGTTCTGCGGCTACTTTATAGCTTACTACTGGAACGTTATGTGGCTCGACGCCATGGCTGTTTTTCCGCTTGTGATACTCGGAATCTACTACATAGTCGAAGAGAAAAAGAGCCTTCCCTACATACTTTCTCTCGCTTACGTCATGGTTACAAACTACTACATGGCGTATATGACCTGCATTCTTTCGGTTATATTTTTCCTTTATTTCTATTTTTCCCGCCATTCTTTAGGCGAATCCGTAAATAACAATATAATCATTAAAAAGAAATATAAACACTCGTTGGTCGCCGGGATATTTAACTCCTCGTTTATTACAAAAGGCGCGTCTTTCGCGGCTTCCTCGATTTTAGCCGCGATGATCGCCTGTTTCGCCCTTCTTCCCGTATGGTTTATTTTAAGAACTTCTTCGGCGACTCATTCCACTTTCCCCGATACTTTCGAGTCTTATTTTACGATTTTCGATTATTTCGCCAATCACTTAGCGGGAGTGGAACCCACCATAAGAAGCAGCGGCGACACGGTCTATCCCAACGTCTATTGCGGTATCCTAACGCTTATCTTAGTCCCCCTCTTCATGTTCTCCAAGAAGTTTAAGCCCCGCGAGAAGATAGCCGTCACGGCGGTTTTGGGCGTGTTCTTCTTAAGCTTTAACATAAATATGTTAAACTTCATCTGGCACGGTTTCCATTTCCCAAACGACCTTCCTTACCGCTTTTCCTTCGCTTACTCCTTCTTCCTTTTGTACATAGCTTACAGGGTCTTTACGGAGCTTAGATCAATCAAACCGAAAGAAATCCTTATTTCCGCGAGCGCGGTCGCGGCGTTCGCGGTTATAGTCGAAAAAGTCCAGAGCGCAAACGTCGATTTAAAAGTCGTCTGGACGTCGATTTCTTTCGCCATAATTTACGCCGTTATACTCCTTTTATTCAAGTCCCCCAAGTATGTAAAGTCCTCTATCTCAATTCTCCTTATGACGGCTGTTTGCGCCGAAATTCTTATTTCCGAAACTCCTAACTATAAAGTCACTCAGACAAAAAGCTCTTACACAAGTTCATACGACGACACGGAGGCCGCTATAGAGCTTGTCAGACAGCAGGAGAGCGACGATTCGTTTTACAGGATGGAACTCGCCACTCTTTTGACGAGAATGGACAACTGCTGGTTCTTCTATCCCGGCGTGTCTACGTTTACGTCCATGGCTTATGAGGACGTGGCTCACCTTCAGGATTATTTAGGGCTTTTCGGAAACAGAATCAACAGTTACACTTATAATTGCCAGACGGGTCTTTACAACTCCATGACGTCTATCAAATATATAGTCGACAACTCAAGCTATGTTCCGACTGACAATTACACTCCAAGGCTCGACGGCAATTTCCTCTATTCCAAAGTGGGTTCCGTAAACAATATGTCCGTTTACAGAAACAAATACTGGCTTCCCGTCGCGTTTTCGGTAAATTCAGGCACGGACACGGCGTGGCTCTATGAAGACGCGAACCCCTTCGCCGTTCAAAACGATTTCTTCTATAACGCTTCGGGCGTGTCCGACATTCTCAATCCTATAAGCGGCAGACTTTCAAGCTCAAAAAATATGGAAGAGGTAACGCAGTCGGACGTCGACAGCGGCGAGTTTAACGTATACAAACAGAACACCGGCGAAAAGACAAACGAGCTTTCGTTTGTTTATCACGTGGATAAAACTCAAGACGTCTACACCTATTTCGGCTGTAACGACGTGTCGTCGGTTCTCGTTACCACAGACGGCTTCTCGTATAACCAATCCCTCGACAACAAACCTTATGTTCTTGACATAGGTAAAGTCGAGGCGGGAAGCGACGTTTACATCACATATAGCTTAAAAGACGAATCGATAAGCGGAAGCGTTACGCAATACGTTTACGGTCTTGACGAGGATAAATTCGTTAAAGCTTACGACGAGATAGTTGACGGCGGCATACTTAACGTCACCGAAAATAAAGAGAGCCGCTTAAAAGGTACGGTCGACCTAAAGTCCGGCAAGATGCTTTACACATCAATTCCTTACGACACGGCGTGGAGCGTATACGTTGACGGCGCGAAAGTTCCCGACGAAGATATAGTAAAGATCGGCAACGCTTTAATGGGAATCAAAATGGATCCGGGAAGTCACACCGTTGAGATGAAATATATGCCTAACGGTCTTCTTTTAGGTCTTTGTATCACAGCCGCGGGAGTCGCGATACTTATTATCGTTCTCCTCCTTAAAAAGAAGAAAAAACTTATGTTCAGCCCTTCGTTTAGAAGAGACTACATAGAGCTCGGCCGCTGGAGAGATATGGCGAAAGAAAAGGAAAAAGAAGAGGAAGAACTCCTCATGCAGGCTGAAATCGATAAGCTGATAGACGAGCAGGAGCTTAAAGATTTAGAAAAAAACATTGAAAACGCTCCATGGGAAAAAGCTCTCGACGAAGCTGAAAATTACATAACCAACCCCGAGGCGAGCGATGAGGAAAAAAAAAGTGAAGAATTAAAAAGTGAGGTAGGAATAAACGCCGAAGAGAACTACGCCCCCAACGTCCCGGTCGACGACGACGGCGAGGATGAGTCCTTAGACCCCTTCGACGAGGATAAAATCGACAAAATTTTAACCGAATTTGAGGAATCTACAAGAGACGTCGAAAACAAGAGACCTCCTAAAATAACAAAAGCTGACAAGAAATCGGCTCAAAAAAAAAGACTTAATTTAGTTTTATTCGTCATAATAGCCGCCGTAGCGGTAATTTTAGCCGTAGCGATCATGGTTTACGCCGTAAAAAATAATGAAAACAGAGCTACTACCGCCCCTTCGACTGAAGTTTCCACTTTGTCGCCGGCAGGTTCCGACTCGTCCGCTGATAATTCGGGAACCGCAGGAAACGCGACGACTAACGCCGTGACCGAAAAAACGACTGAAACCGCTGCGAAAAAGCCCCCTGAGACTACGACCAAATCACCCGAAACCACCACGAAAAAGCCTCCTGAGACTACGACTAAACCGCCCGCGACCACCACGAAACCGCC
>CAYUEV010000023.1:0-2294 GCA_964443825.1 uncultured Eubacteriales bacterium | reverse complement strand
CGAAAAAGCCTCCTGAGACTACGACTAAACCGCCCGCGACCACCACGAAACCGCCCGCGACCACCACGAAACCGCCCGCGACCACCACGAAACCGCCGGCGACCACCACAAAACCGCGAACCGAAGCTCCCGCTACCGCGAGACCGACTTCGCCCCCCACGACTTCTCCGCCCACTACTTTACCGCCCGAAACATACACGGGCAGATACGTAACTCATACGGTGGCGGCGGGGGACAACTTCTACAGTATTTTAAGGCAGTATAACGTCGTCGACACTCCGTCTAACGTCCAGAGGTTCTGTGCGCTGAACGGTCTTACGCCATCCGCTTCTCTTACGGTAGGACAAAAGCTTTTAGTCCCCGTGGATCTCTAAAACAAAATCAACCGACCGCGTAAAAACGGTCGGTTTTAAATATTCGCGATTTAAAATTAAAACGCCGACGGTATTATGTCGCCGGCATATTAAGTTAAAGATCAATTTCTTTGAGAAGCGCTAAAAGAGATTTCGCGTCGTCTTTAGTAAGCGTAACGCCTTTGCCCATCTTTTCATGGTCGGGAGACCAGTCGCGAATATCGAGTTTCGGTTCTCTGCCGTTCCAGCTTATAAGGTTGAGTTCCTTTTTCCACCCGCCGGAAGTTTCGGAAATAACGCCTAAGTTTTCAATAATTTCATAAGATATGTCTGGCATAAAATTCTCCCCGCCTTTCCATTTTATTCTATAATAAGCGACGTTTAAAATTCAAGGCTATTTTTTTAACATCCTATGTCTTAATTGCAAATATTTAGCCGCCGCGGAAGTTAAATTCTTTTAAACACCGAGTTAATTTTTTTAAAGTACTCTTTATCAACATTGTCGATAGTTTCGTTGACGGTTCTGTACCGCCAGTTCTTTAAAGCGACTCCCGGCGTATTCATTCTCGCGTCAGCGCCGAATCCGCACATATCCTGAAATTGAATCATGGCTATGTTAGAGGGGGAGCGCCACACGGCCTCTATAACTCTTCTGCAGCTTTCAGATTTATATCCTCCCTCTCCCCAATTATCTCCTGCAAATCCGCAGTAGTCGAGAGCGAAGCGTCTTTTTTTGTCGTCGGATTCCCAAAGCCAGCCTAAAATTGTGTTGTTGTCGTGAGTACCCACATAACTTACGGAGTTTTTAGACGCGTTATGAGGCAAATGCGTTGAGTCGGAATCGGGGTCGAACCCAAATTGTATAACGTTCATCCCGGGGAATTTAGTATCCTCCAGGAGTTTTTTAACGTCGTCGCCGAATACGCCTAAATCCTCCGCTATTATAGGGGCGTCCGGGAATTTTTTAAACACCTCTTTAAAAAATTCCATTCCGGGACCCTTTTGCCACTTGCCGAACTTCGCCGTCTTGGCGAGAGCGTCCACTTCCCAGAAACTCGCGAACGCCCTAAAGTGGTCTATTCTTACGACGTCATACAATCTTAGCGAGTTTTCAATTCTGTCGAGCCACCATTTATATCCGTTTTCGCTCATTTTATCCCAGTCGTAAAGCGGATTGCCCCAGAGCTGCCCGTCCTCGCTAAAATAATCGGGCGGAACTCCCGCGACTTTAGACGGCTTTAAAGTGGTTTTGTCAATTTTAAATAAGTCGATATTAGCCCAAACGTCGGCGCTGTCAAGCGACACATAAATCGGCATATCCCCGATAATTTTAATGTTTTTGGAGTTAACGTATTCTTTTACGTTTTTCCACTCTTTAAAGAAGATATACTGGCAGAATTTCCAGAAGTCTACTCTTTCGTTGTAATCATATTTATGTTTTTCCAAAAATATCTCGTAATGCGAAAATTCATAAGGCCATTCCCACCACGGCGAAAAATTATTCGCCTCCTTAATCGCCATAAAATAGCAAAAATCAGAAAGATTAGGGTTTTTTTTATCAAACTCCCTGATTTTAGCCGCTAAATCGGAATCTATCCTTAAAAAAGCTTTATTAAGAATATCCATTCTCGTTTTTTTCGCGAAATCATAATCCGCGGTATAAGGCGAGCCTTTATAAATGGACGACGAAAGCTCTTCTTTCGTAATAAGACCCATGTTGTAAAGGTCTTTTGGGTCGATAAAAAGAAAATTTCCGGCGAACGCCGAAGACGACGCGTATGGGGAATTCGCGTAATCAATGGGATTAAACGGCAGAACCTGCCAATACGAAAAGTTCATATCGCTTAAAAAATCGGCGAATTTTAAGGCGTTCTCATCAAAAACGCCAACGCCGTAATCAGACGGAAGAGAAGTCACGTGCATAATGACGCCCGCCCCTCG
>CAYUEV010000022.1:0-27410 GCA_964443825.1 uncultured Eubacteriales bacterium | reverse complement strand
GAAAAATGATGAGAGCGGCAATTTGCCCGGAAAACGGCGAGAGGCAGGAAGATCTGATAATTTTAAAAGAAGAAAACGTCGGGAACGCGACGGCTGTGTTTATCGACGCTCTGACGAATTTTCCGATTGACCCCGAAAACGGGGCGGAAATCGAGATTCCCATTGAAAACGTCGAATCGTGGACGGCCGACTACCTTTACGGCGAATTTTGGTGCAGACCCTCGTTCGGGAAGAGCCTTTCCGACGTTCCCGACGACACGCAGGGGTTTATCTATAAAAAATATAACGGCGATTTTGGCGTTATTCTGCCGGTCGTATCCGAAAATTACAAATGCGTGTTAAAAGGGAAAAGCGACGGCGCTCTTGTCGCCAGGCTTTTCAGCCGGTACGAGGGGATGACGGAGTGCAGGGCTTTGACCTTTGTCAGAGCGGAAGGCGAAGATCCTTTTAAATTACTCAAAGAATGCGCGGAAACGGGGTTAAAGCTTTTGGGAAGAGGCGTTCCGACGAGAGAAAAGCGCAGATACCCCGAAATTTTCGAGTATTTGGGGTTTAACTCCTGGGACGCGTTTCATATAGGCGTAAATGAGGACTGTTTAATTAAAAAATGCCGCGAATTTAAAGAAAAAAATATCCCCGTTAAATGGATAATTTTAGACGATATGTGGGGCGACGTAAGGGATTTTTACGATAGAACATATAAAGACGAGCGCGAAATGACCCGTCTTATGCACTCATCGAGGCTTTACTCCTTTAAAGCCTGCGTTAAGAGGTTCCCAAACGGTCTTAAAGGCGCTATAGAAAAAATTAACGAATACGGTATAGCGGTCGGGGTTTGGCATCCGACTACCGGCTACTGGATGGGAATAGACCCGAACGGTGATATTTTCAGAGATTACGGCGACTGCCTTATTAAAGCCACCGACGGAAAAATCGTTCCCGACCCCGACAAGGAGAAATCGTATAAATTCTACAGCGCCTACCACGACTATTTAAAGAGCGCCGGAGCGGAATTCGTAAAAGTCGACAATCAGAGCATGTCGAGAAGATTTTATAAAAATATCGCTCCCGTCGGGAAAGTCGCGAGAGATTATCACGACGCGCTGGAAGCGTCGGTCGGGCAGCATTTTGACAACGCCGTGATAAACTGTATGGGCATGGCGAGCGAAGATATGTGGAACAGGAGCGCAAGCCCTGTTTCAAGGTGCAGCGACGATTTTCAACCCGAGGACGCCGAGTGGTTCACAAAGCACATTTTGCAATGCTCTTACAACTCTCTGATACAAGGGCAGTTTTATTATTGCGACTGGGATATGTGGTGGACGGACGACGGTCAGGCCGAGAAAAACAGCGTTTTAAGAGCCGTTAGCGGCGGTCCCGTCTATGTGAGCGACGAATTGGGAAGAAGCCGCCTCGAAGTGTTAAAGCCCTTAACGCTTAACGACGGGAAAATATTAAGATGCGACCGCCCGGCCGTTCCGACTAAAGACTGCCTAACCGAAGACCCCGTCGCGAGCGGGAAAATATTTAAACTTAAAAACATGTCTAACGGATGCGGTATAATCGCCGCGTTTAATCTCAATAAAGAGAATAAGCCCGTAAGCGGGACTGTTTCTCCGAACGATTTAGAGGATTTAGAGGGCGGGGAATTTGGCTTTTACGAGTACTTTTCCAAAGAACTTATCATCATTAAAAACGGCGAGAGCGTAAATATTACCCTAAAGAGTATTAACGACTACAGGCTTTATATCGCGGTTCCCCTTAAAAACGGCTGCGGCGTAATCGGAAGAACCGATAAATTTATTTCCCCCGCGACTTATAAAAGACTTAAAAACGGGGGATTTGAGCTGATTGAGGAAGGGCCGTGCGCCGAAATTAAAGATTATAAGCTTAAGACGTCGCCGTAAACGATCGCGCCGGGACGCGCCGTCCGCGCGGAGCGCCGTAAACTAAAGAATAAAAAAAAGAAACCGGCGGAGAGAAAACTCCCCGCCGATTCCTTTCGCGTTAATTAAACGCATGGAGGATAAATTACGTCTTGCAATCTGAAATCAATTCCTCAAAATCGTTTACCATATCGGAGGCGGTGTTTTTGCCCGTGGAAACGATCTCGAGAGTTTTGCCCGTGGGCGAGAAAATCGACATGTAGTCGTTGTCGGGGATAATGTAGCCTATCTGGTCGTTAATGACGCCGAACGCCAAAAGCCTTCTGCCGCCGACAAAATCCTTGACGGGGTGAAGATTCCAACCGTCGCCCGTCCAAGATTTATCGGAGTTCAAACATCCGCCGTATAAAAGCTCCGCCGCGCATTCGCCGGGAATCAATACGACTGAAATATCGTCGCCTAGCTCCACATATCCTATCTCCGTGGCAACTTCGTAATCGTCGCCGCTTTTGACGACGGTATTGGTTAAAAGACCCATCTTGGCCGCGAAAACAAGAATTTCGTTGGAAACCTTGTAGGTTGTTTCTTTGAGTCTTATGTTAAGGAGGGGTTTTACTTCCGTTTCGTTGTTTATGGAGGCGAAACGCTCGGCTATAGCCGTACCGTATGCGTTAAGGTAGTCTTTTCCGGTCAAGGAGCCGTCTTTGTTTACGGAACTTCCGTCCTGACCCGTGCCCTGCTCCGCCGTAAGGAGCATCATGAAATTCGCGTTGTATTTTTCGTTAACGACTTTTTCGGCGTAATAGGGGTAGTCGCCAGAAACGTCGGTCGTGTCGGCGCCTAAACCTACGCAGTGAACGCAGCTTGCGGTAAGCCAGGTTTCGCGACCGCCGTCGTCCGGGACAAAGCGGAATCTGTCGAAATCGGTATTGAGAACCTGCGGATCGCGCTTATCGTTTACAAACTCGCTGAAATCCGCCGTTCCGTAGTAGAGCTTGCCCGTTTTCATGTTTTCTACGGCGCTTTTAACGGACTGCGCGACCACTTTGCGGAGATTTTCGTTGTATTCTTTGTTTACGCCGTTTTTCTTTTCAGAGGTAAAGGGATTTAAAAGCTCCCTGAAAATATTGCCGTTTAACCCGAACGTGTCGACGGCGCTGTGCTGGTGAAGAACCGCGACGTTAAGGCTTACGATATTGTGGTCTTTACAGTAGCTTTCAAGGCTTTTTCTTATGGCTCTGACTTCTGTGTTGGCAAGACCGTATGAATCGACCGCGGCGAAAACCGCGGCGCCTCTGCCGCTGTTGTCGCTTAAGGCTACGGTTCTGACTTTAAGGTCGTCCATTATGGAAGTGGGATTTTTGGGTTTAATCGAAAGACCGCCGCCGACAAAGTGGTTTTTGTCAATCTCCTTGCCCGTTAAAATGGAAGCGCAGTCGTAGCCTAAAGACCACTTGGCGCCCCGGGCGGGGGAAGTGAGAAAATCGCTCATGCCGGGCATAAAGCCGTCGCTGTCGCGCTCCGACTTATCGACCCAAGCCTCATTGTCGGGCAGGACGTAGTTAGCGACCCCGGCTAAAGAGCTTACCGCGAAATCAAGAATATTGTAAAGACATTTTTTGAATGGGCTTAACTGTTCGCTCACGGACGCGGAAGGATCGAAAGCGGCGCCGGCGGAAGGGGCGAACGTCGCGCAAAGAAGCGATAAAACAAGAACTAAAGAGCAGACTTTTTTCGCAAACTTTTTCATAAATATCCGCCTTTCGTCGCTACTTGGTTGTATAGCGGCAAAATATATAAAAGTTCTTTAAAAGTATTAAATTTTTGTGAATTTTACGCGTTATTTAATTTTTTCTCGCTTTGGGACGGCAAAAGCGAAAGCAGATAGTTCCACGCCTTGCCGGTTAATTTATCGAAAAGAGGCGCTATCGCCGCAGTGACGGCGAAACACACGATAAAGTAAACGTAAATATTCACGCCGTCGTGGTAGAATATCATCATGGGTATCCTTTGAAGGATGTAAACGCCGAAAAGATGTTTCCCGAAAAATCTTAAAAGCTTATTGTCTATAGATACTCTCATTGTAAAGAGAACTACGGCCGCCGTAAAAAAGAACATATAAAGCTCCTGCGTGATAAAGCTTCTGTTTTTCAAGGTTATCAGATAAGCCGTCCCCGCGACCGAGATTATAAGGAACGCTAAGTAAATGAAGATGTTTTTGTTTAGGAGCTTTTCTATTTTATCTCTTAAAAGCGACCACCATACGCCCAGGGCGTAAATAATTACCGTGTCGAACCAGTAAGACGGCTTTATTTTAAAGTAGCCGAAAGAGAGGACGAAAGCGGCTATTAAGAGAGTGGCGACAAAAGCGGGCAAGTAATATTTTTCTTTTCTCCCAAAGAGAATAAACGCTATGTAAGTCGCCATATATGAAACGAGAATCGCGAAAATATACCAGTTGGAGTTGCCGACGGCGTCCCACGCGACGAGAGAAAGGAGAAACTGACCTATTCCGACGGGCTTTTTAAGGAGCAGCTCCACGGCGGCAAATAAAATTATCGCGATATCGAACCTGAAAAGAGTGGCGAGAACTCTGCTCACGGGGATCTTTTTAATGTAGGCGGTCTTTTTCTTTTTGATGGATTCCATGACGCCGAACCTGGAGTAAAAGAGGAAGAGAGTCACCATCGCCTGGCCGATTTTATGGATAATATCGGCGAACAAGAGATCCGAGCCGCTTCTGAACGTCACATAGCTGTTAAAGTGGCTGAAAAAGACGATTATAATGAATATGCCTTTAATGGAAGACGTTTTGTCGATCGACATATAGTCGGTCATGTATTCCGGCCGGTTTATTTTTAAAGGCGAAAATTTTATACCGTACAGAGCCGCGACAATGAAAAGCGATAAAAATATGAACATAATAATACAAAAAAAACGACGGGGCGGTTATTTGTTGTTGAGCGCTCTTTCAAGCCAGATGGAGGCTATATCCATCGCCTGATAAAGACCCTGCTTTTCGCTTTTTTTGACGATTCTGTCTTTTGGTCTTACGTCCGGGTCCGTGTCTAAAAGCTGAACCGTGACGCGGCTCGCGACTTCGAGATCGCCCACCTGCTTTGTGGAGCAAATCTGGAGCATGATGACGTATGGGTCGCGCATATTGCCGTAGTAGAGCGTTTTGCCGGAGCGCACAAGCGGGAAGCCCTTGTATGTTAAAAATTTTTCTTTCTTTTTAGCGGGCATATAAAGTTATTCTCCTATTTCCAAATATTCTCTCAAAAGAGATCGAAGCAAGTCGTACCTGTCGATTTTAAGGATTATGTTCCTCGCGTTATTGTAGGTGGTGATGTACGCGGGGTCTTCGGTTAAAATGTACCCCACGATTTGATTTATGGCGTTATAGCCCTTCTCGGTGAGGGCTTCGTAAACCTGGGCGAGCATAATTTTAATCTGGGAGTCCCTGTCGCCGCGCAATTTGAATTTTATTGTTTTATCGGTCATAAAACAGACGTCCTAAAAAAATATTAGACGCCGGACGGAATTAAATTCACAATCCGACGTTTAATATTATATATCATCTTTCAAGAAATTACAACAGTTTATGAGATATTTTTAAGGGTTTGGCGGATCAGTCGTCGTAATCTCTGTCGTACTTAATTATCGCTCCGGTGGTCGCGTTGACGTCGTACTCGTACTCGTATCCGCCGGACTTAAACGAAACCTCGTAAACTACCGTCCCGTGTTCGCGGCTCAATTCGCAGTCGTAGTCGTAAATGGAATTTCCGTCGACCCCGGCGTGGCTTAAGGCTATGCTGCGGGCTTTGTCTTTTCCTATATAGCCGCCGGCGGGAGGATTGGTCGCGGGAGCTTGAGTAGCGGGGGTCTGCGTAGCGGGAGCCTGCGTCGCGGGAGGAGTATTGTAATTCTGGCCGTTTCCGCGGTAGTCGTCGTTGCGCTCCTTATCGGATTTAACTATGGCGCCCGTTAAAGCGTTCACGTCGTAATCGTATTCGTACTGAGTAGTGTCGAAACTTACGTCGTAAACGGGAGTTCCGCGTTCGTAGTCGAGTTCGCATTTGTAGTTAAATATATCGCCTTCGCTTACTCCGGCCGCCTTCAGAGCCGCCTGTTTGGCTTTCGCCTCGCCGATGTAGTTGTTTTGAGCGGGTTTCGCCGTGGTGGGAGCGGGAGTCTGGGCGGGTTTCGCCGTGGTGGGAGCGGGAGTTTGGGCGGGCGCGTTCGCGGCGCCGTTTTCGCCGTTATTATTGTTGTTATTGTTGTTGTTATTATTATTGTTATTGTTGTTGTTGTTGTTATTATTACTATTGTTATTGGCGTTGTTATTGTTGGAGTTATTGCTGTTTTGATTGTTCCCCTGCTGAGCGCTCTGGTTTAAAGTGGTGGTTTCGGGCTGAGCGGTCTGATTCTGATTTTGATTTTGATCCTGGTTTTGATTTTGGTTGTCGTTTACGTTGTAGTTCTCAACTTCGGGCTCTCTCTCGTTTTTGATGACTGAGCCTGATTTCGCGTCGATTTTGATTTCGTAGTCGTACCCGTCGAATATAAACTCAACGTCGTAGACCATAACGCCGCCGTCCCAGTCAAGCTCCGTTCTTAAGCGCTGCACGTCGCTTTCCTTGGCGCCCGCCGAGTCGAGAGCCGCCTTTTTAGCCGCCTCGTCGCCTATGTAAGAGCCGTCGCTCGCCGTTCCCTGAGCCTGGACGTTTTCAAGGTTAAGTCCGCCGGAGGCCGATATTAAGTTGAGCTCGTTTACGGTAAGACCAACTAAATCCTCGAATTTATAGAGGGTGTTTTGAGTAGTTATCTGGTTTATGAGCTGGGCTTTACCCTCCGAAATGCCGTATTTTACCGCGAGCGCCTCTATTTCTTTGTTGTCGGTTAGAGTCTGACCTAAAATCGCGCCGTTTATGGAGTTTTCGCCGATTATGTCGTTGATTTCGCTTGTTAAGGTATCTAAGAGCTGTTTGCTCTTCTGGGCGTCGTCGTTGTCGACCGATACTAAAATCGAGTTGGCCGCGTCGTTGATGTAGCCGTTTCTGAGCATGGAGCCTATTAAGGCGTTTAACGCCACGTCAAGTTTGCTGCCCGAAAGATCCATGTCGCCGACGATCTTAGCGCCGTCCTCATTTAAGGGGTTTACCTGCCTTACCGTGTCTTTTTTGTTGAGCATAACTTCAATGCTCGGATTTACGTCGAGAGAAACTTTAGTGTCTATTTTGTAGTTTGTGAAGTATATTCCCAAAGCGCCCGCCAGCGCGACAAGCAGAACAGCCGCCGCCGAAACAAGGCTTATTATCAGTTTCTTTTTGCCATTTGATTTAACGTTAGTCACGATCATCACTTCCTCGGTATTGTTTTCGCATCTTTCCAGAATGGAATCAAAATTGTCGGGGGTAATCTGCGAAAAGGCGTCCTGTAATTTTTCTTCAATGATTTTATCAGACATACTTTTTGAGACCACCTTTCTCTTTAATTTGGATTTCATCTTTTTGGATTGGGATCAGTTTACGCATTTAGAGCTTCTCTTAGTTTTTTGATCGCCCTGTTGTAGATTGACAAGACGGTGGACAGGGGCTTGTCCATGATTTCCGCTATTTCCTTGTGTTTAAGACCGGAAACCGCGTGTAAAACGACCGTCTGCCGCTCGTCGTCGGAGAGCGAATCCATGCATTCTTTAAGGATAAGTTTACTTTCGGCCGTAACGTCCGCGCCGGGCGAGGTTAGGTAAGGCGTGTCGACCGGGTCTTTCCCCTCGATTTTGCTTCTGTCGCGGATTTTTAAAAGGCAGATGTTTTTAGCGATTGTGATAATCCACGCCATGGGCTTTCCCATGCTCCTGTAAGACGGGGCGCTGTTCCAGATTTTGACCAGGCAGTCCTCGAGAGCGTCCTCCGCGTCGTCGGAGTTTTTTAAAATGGACAGGGCGAAAGAGTAAACGGGAACGCGTATATTTTCGTAAAGTCCGCGAAAAGCGTCTTTATCGCCTGACGCGATTTTGGAAATACATTCGTCAATATACTTCCAATCGGATGATCCGGCCGGTACCGTGCCTGATGAAATCATTTCCGCGCCCCCTTTCCTTATGAAAACGGCGGACGGGACTTCGTCCTCCGTTCATGATGTTAATGCGCAAGATCGCGGTTTTATTGAGTGGTGATGATGAAAATTTAAAAATCACGTTTCGGTTCTTGTTTTTACAGCTCGATTATACGGGCCGCACATTAAATTTTCATTAGCGAAATTAAAAAATCGGTGAATTTTTGGAAATTTTCATAATTTTGAGATATTTCTGATTTTGAGTAAGTGCTTGTTATAAAAATGTCAATCGTCAAATTTTAATTATGTCATTTTTGTCAAATTCAGAGAAATTAGCATATGCTAACACATGGTCATTAGGTCAAAAAGCACACAAAATACATGAAATCGTTAAAAATGTAACAAGACTTTGACATAAAATTAAACAAATATAAAATTCATACATATTTGGCTTGACATAAAAAATAATATGTGCTACTATATGAGTGCGAGATTAAACTAATATAAATTAGGTTTAAAGCAGTATATGAAAGCGGTTCAGCCGCCGCATTAGGGAGGTGGTCGCGCGGTGAGATGTTCTTCTCACAGCACACAGAAAGACGCCATACGCGGTCTTACGCCGCAGGAAAACCCGGGCGAGCTTTTCGCCCTCGATGACGCCCTTAAGGATAACCCCCTTAAGAAATTTACAACTCACATTACAAAAGGAGGTTTTTAGTGTGAAGAAGAGATTAATCAGCTGGCTCTTAGTAGCCTGTATGCTCCTTACGAGTATGCCCATAGCGTTCGCCGCCGGAGATATTGAACCGGGTCCCGGCGAGTTCGCTTTAACCATTAAAGAACTTGCGAAAACGTCAACAAGCGGCTTTACCGCGAAAATTACCAAAGGGGAAGGCGAAAAGGAAGTTCCCCTTGTAGGCGTGACTACGAAAGAAAACGGCGTAGAAGCTAAGACCTACGCCGGCATGGTAATCGGAATAGCGAACGGCGAGTACACCCTTACGGTCAGCGCCCCCAATTACGCGACTTACACTCAGAATTTTAACGTAAAAGACAACCGCGTTAATATCACTCTCTACAACGAGCTTTCGGTAAACTACGGTCGTTATGAGATAAAAGAGGGCAAATACGTAGGAAAGACTTACACCGAAGGCGGACAGGAGAAGACATACGGTCTTTTCGGCGTTATAGCGTTAGGCGACGTTGACAAGGATCAAAAGGTTACAAAAGCCGACGCCGACAAGATCACCGAAAATATCGGCGCGACGGACGCCGCCGCTGTCGAATCTTACGACTTAAGCGGCGACGGAAAAGTCGATATGGTCGACCTTACCTATGTCACCCGCAATATAGCGAGCGGAAGTTTATCTAGCAACATAGAAGCTACTCCCGTGAAGTCGGTTTCTTCCACTTACATCAGCAGCAAATCCGTGGTAACAGCCGGAAAGAATACGAATGCTTCTGCAAAAGTTGCTCAGGAGCAACCCGACGGCAGCGTTCAGTATGTGGAACAGCCCGGTAAGGACATTAAGGACGTTCTTCTTTCCGAAGCCGGCGACTCCGTGGTTTCTTTAGCTCCCGCGTCGGGTACGATTTCTGAAGAAAACGCTGCAAATCTTGATCTTGTTTTAGACAAGGATGACCTTGAAAACACAGATCCCAAACAAGTTATTGAAAACGCTCCCAAGATGCAGGCCATCACCATTGTCCCTCCCGTTGACTCCGGCAACAAAATAACGGCGGGCGAACTTACCGTAGACGGCGTCGACGTAGCTACCGAGCAGAACGTTACGATAACGGCTCCTCTCGGAGAGCAAAGCGTTCCCGCTAAGGTTTCCGCTATAGCGGCGGCGGGAGAACCTCAAACGAAACAGGGCTCGACCGAAGTCGAGAGCGACGGCACTATAGTCGTCGACCTTGGCGACCAGGTTGCCGTTAAGAAAGTTTCCATCAGGGTTACCGGCACAAGTTCGGGCGAGTTGGCCGACATAGCCAAAGTGGAGTTCTTAGAGGACTTCGCTTCCCGTATACCCGAGCCCAAGCTCTCAATACCCGAAATTATAGAGGGTTCCATATCCAACTCAGAAGGCGAATACAAGAGCCTTACTTTCTCCTGGACAAGACAGGACAACGTTACGGGTTATGAAGTGTGTATCAACGGCCCCGGAGTGTCCAACCTCTACAGAACAACGGACGCCACCACATACACATTCCAGTCCGATAAAAACGTAGCCGTTCTTCAGACCTACGGTACTTACACTCTTAAAGTCCGCTCCTTCAGCGGCGAATGGAAGAGCGCCTGGTCGAATGAAGTAAAATATGAAGTAACCTGCACGTCCCGTCCCAGCGCTCCCGAGCAACTTTCCGCCACCGGCGGCGCAAACAGGATAACTCTCACGTGGCGCGCTCTTTACGACACGAACGCGTGGACGGTTTACTACAGAAACATCACTAAAAACGAGGAACAATACACGGCCTCCGAAAGACTTTCGACTCCGAGCTTTGTTCTCGACAACTTAAACGGCGGCGACGAGTGCGAATTCTACGTCGTGGGACACAACAGAGTAGGCGACAGCCCCAACTCCCCGACGGCGAGAGGCGTGGCTCTCTCCCCCGAAGGCGTTAAACTTCCTCAATACGCTCTTATTAACACCGACAATGAGAACGGTCAGGCTCTTAATCACATCGAGAGTATCACCTTTATACGCCGCGACCGTATAACGGTTTACGGCAAAGGCGATCCCATCGCGGAAGATAATATACCTCAAGAAGTTTTACAGGAAGTCATCACCGACCATAAGCCCTCCACGTACTTTGTAACCTCCGACTGGGATAACGGCTACAGCTACGACGGCACTGACGCGCAGGGCATCGATTCCTTAAGAGGACCTATCGTTAAGCTCGATCAGAAAACGATGATCGACACTATTTGCATAGCTCCCAGAGACGGCGCCACGGTTCATATGAACAACGCGAAGATAGGCTACACTGACAGCGACGGTAACAAACAGCGCGTCAAAGCGAACGTAGTCATTAAGCAGGACGATCAGGGCAGAACCTATTACGAACTCAACGCGGTAGCTCCTGTTTTGACCGACACGTTCGAGATTCGTTTCTCCGGCAGCGGCGGGATGTCCGTGTCCGAGATAGCTCTTTACAATTACGTATCCGCTTACAACGACGCGAAAGCTCTGTTTACGGACGCGAGCATGGTAGAACTTGCCGATCCCGCGAATGCTCAGCAGAAAATAGACGAGATCAGAACGTTCATCAACACTCCCGACGAACACGGCAACTATTACGTCAAGAAAGACGCTACCGAAATAATCCTTCAGCAGGCTGAAACCCTTATTAAGCACAACGACTTAGACAAACCCATCAGAGTTCACACTGAAATCACCCCGACGGCCGACGGCAACAACCACTTCGCTCTTCCCGTATCGGAATTCCAGCCCTTGGGTTACGTCGCGGCGGCGGGCGACACGGTTATGGTTTACGTAGGCGACGACAGAGGATCGGCCGTCAACAGCAAGACAAGCCTCTTCTTAGTTTCCACGCAGTACCACTCCGAGTCCAATAAATGGCAGCAGTTAAGCAATCTCCACATAGGTCTTAACGAGGTCGTTATCCCCTCGCTCACCAGCAACACCGTTGAAAAGGGCGGCGCTCTCTACGTAGCTTATGAATCGGGCAGAACGACCGAGAACGACTACATTGTCCGCGTTAAAGGCGCGACGGCCATACCGAAACTCGACGTTAGCTCTCTTAACCTTAACGCTCCCGAATACGCCGGCAAGACCGATAAAACGGCTTTAAGAGCCGAACTCATTAAGAATTACCTCGACGATCTTAAAGCTTATGTCGGCAATAACGGCGACGGCATAAAAGCCAAACACGACCAGCTTCACGCTGCGAGCGAAAGCCCGAGCCTCCAGGGGATCGAGTACAATATCGAAAAATGCTTCCTTAACTCCACTGAAATCGTTACCGATTACGCTGTGTTCAGCTTCCCGGCGACCCAGGTTTTAGCGGGTATCCAGGCTGGCGCTAAAAATAAATCCATCACGGACGAAGCCCAGTTGGAAGACGCTACGCGGGCGATAGATCAGGAGCTTGAACTCTTCTATCAGTTCAAGGGTCTTCATAAGACCAACGATATGTCCGACGTTGACAGAATCCCGCAGTGCAGACAGAACATCCGCTATATGACGATGTTCACGGGCGCGTTCATGTACGCCGGCGGCAAACACATAGGCATAGGCTACGGCAGCGTTCCCGGTCTCTTTGGCACAACCCCGATTAAACTGAACGCCGAGGGCAAATACGAGTCCGGCGGATATTCGGGATGGGGCATAGCTCACGAAATCGGTCACGTCATCAACAGCAAAGATTACGTTGTAACCGAAGTCACCAATAACCTCTTCGCTCAGCTCGCTCAGATTTACGACGGCAAAGACGTAAGAACAGCCGAGCAGAAAAGCAAAGAACAGGATATAGAATTCAGCCCCAACTACAACTTCCGCAACTCCTACACCGGCAAAGACGGAATTTACTCTAAAGTTTTAGGCAACAACACAGGCAACGTGGCGGGTCTGGGAGATCAATTAGGATTCTTCTGGCAGCTCCACTTAGCTTACGACAACGATTACGTTTACAAGATATACGATACTCCCGAAGAGCAGCTGGCTCACATCTTCTACGCCCGCGTAGACTCCATCTACAGAAAAGTCGATAAATACAACGCAAGCAGAGAAGATCTCGCCATACCTCTTAACCTTAACGGCGGAGCGGTAGACAACTTCATGAGAGTAGTTGTAGCCGCCTCCAACAAGAACTGTCTCGACTTCTTCCGCGCCTGGGGCATGACTCCCAATGAGGACACCGTAAATTTCGCGAACCAGTTTGACCCCGAACCGCGTAAAATCCAGTACGTGGACGATACGAGCTACTACTACGCGATAGAAAACAAGACCTCCGTAGCCGAGGGTACGACCGTAACGGCGAATATTTCCAACGCTGAAGATAAAAGAATTAACGGCAACACGGTCGAAATCACAATAACCAACTCGGCGAGCGATCAGAAAGCCATGCTCGGCTACGAGATCGCGAGAAACGGCAAGATTGTGGCCTTCGTGCCGGTTGACAAGAGCGGAACGACGGTTTACAACGACGTGATTGCAACGGAAAACAACAAATCCTTCATCTACACCGTAACGGGCGTAGACCATATGCTCAAAGCGACGGAGACCGCGACGTGCCAGGAAGTTAAAGTTTGCCACGACGGCGCTATCGACAAATCCAACTGGAAAGTCGCCGAGACGACCCTTTATAGCGACGATGACATAGTTATTGAAGCCGGCGACGAAACGGCCGACGTGTACTCCTGCGAAAGTATTCGCGAGCCGAACTTCGACAAGATGTTCGATGGCAATAAAGACACGTTCTACAGAGGTCAGGCCTCTTACACCGACAAAGGCGTCGTGCACAAGACGGGCGATCCCTCCTTCAAGATCGACTTTGGCAAAGTTGAGCAAGTCACCGCCATCAAGATAAATCCCGGAGCGGAAGCCGACGCGGTTAAATCATTTGAGGTTCTCTTAAGCGAAGACAACAGCACATACGAGCCTGTCGCTAAAGTGGATAATCTCGCGAACGCGGTCGGCAGCCCCGACAAAGACGGCGCTTACACGTTCTACTTCAACAAAGACGATAAGCCTTACATGATGGTATACGACGCTCGTTACGTCATGATCAACATCAATGGCGATTCGGAAACGCACTCAATCGCGGAACTCGACATTTTAGGACCTACAAACGACAACGTTGAACTTGAGCATTCAGGTTACTTACAGACCGAATACTCTTACGGCAGCCGTGAGGATCAGAAGATCCCCGCTGACGCGGTTACATTCTACGGCACATACAAAGGAGATCCCTCATACAACATCGTTCTCCTTAAAGACGCCAACGGCAACATCATAAGCGGCGATCAGATAATTCTCGCTAAAGTAGCCCCCAACGGAAAACTCGGCGAAGTAAGCAACGGCGCGTGGATTTACTGGCTCGTAAATCCCGACACAGAACAAGCCATAACAAGAGATACTCTCGATTCGTTCGTGGAAGAGTACAATGGGAAATACGGCGTCAAGTACGATTTCTCATCGGTACAGGCTGAACTCTACAGAGTACAGGACGCCATAAACCTCACGGGTCAGAGGCTCACGAGTACTTCTCTTCATGAGGCTCTTACAAAAGATACGGCTCTTGAGTTGTCAAGCGATCCGACTGTTACAGAAGGACAAAAAGGATACAGTGAAGCTCCCCCGACGTTAGCCGGCACGGAGAACTCGATTTCCGCGGTATCTTCCGCTTACACGGTATCCTCTAAGGAAGCCGCGAAATACGCCCCCGTTAAGACAATCGAAACGTCCGCAACAGGGTACGTGGCGACCGCCGTCGACGCGGTGAACATAGTGGTCGACGATACCGACGCTAACGGGCAGACGGGCTTCGCGAGAGCGACAATCAACCCGGTAAGCAATCCCTACGCTTTACACTTCACAGTCAACCTTTCGCTGGAAGGCGTCGCCGGTTCTGTTGAGAACGACAGCACGGACGTCCGTATAGAGGAAGTACAATTCCCCGAAGAAGTTAACGACCAGACCGTTTACTACGGATACAAATTAAACTCCGACGGCAGAAGAGCCGACGTATACGCCGCGACGATGGCGAACGGCATACAGAGTCCTGTGGTTTGCGACGTAATCGCGAATGAGGAGCCGTTCTTAGCCGAAAATTACAAAGGCAAGCAGGTAATGGAGTTTAACATTAACGGCTTTGACACTATCACCAGTATGTATGTAAAAGGTACGGACGTCGGAGAAGGTCTCAGCTCGTCGGATGGAAAAGAGTATGAGTGCAGACAGCATGAGTTTAAAACAGTCACAGCGTCCGAACCTACCTGCACGACGCCCGGTTATAAGATTGAAGAGTGCATTTACTGCGGCGCTACGAACGAAACCACTGTATCAGAACCTCTGGGACATAACTTTGGGCCTTACGAGACTGTCACTCCTCCTACGTGTGAAGAAGACGGCTTAGAGAGAGCCAAGTGCTTAAACGACGGTTGCACCGAAACTCTTGAGAGGCCGATCCCCGCGACGGGACACAAAGACCTTGACAACGACGGTCGGTGCGATACCTGCGGCAAAGCTTTCAACTTCAGATGCAGACTTTGCGACAAGAACGACGAACTCAAAGACGTACCCGTAATAGGCGTAATATTCAGCATATTCCACTCGATATTCCACCTCTTCTCCCGTATAATTTACGTCTTCCGCGGAGGCAAATAATGAGAACCCAGGTTCTTTAAAAACTAAATAATTTTCCGCCGGATTTCCCTAAAAAGAAGTCCGGCGGATTTTTTTGATTTAGATTTTAGAATCGTAAAACAGACGAAAACTATTGAAACAATAATGACCATGCGGAATCTTTTCGTGCGGTTGCGCAACGGGGTGGCGAGGAGAAAGAGGCGGATATAAGGGAAAGAAAAAGAAAAGGGAAAAGGAGAAGGGAGAGACAGAGGAAGACGGGGAGAGGCAGGAAGAGAAGGAGAGAGGAAAAGAAAAAGGAAGAGAGAGATATGGCGATCGAGGCGGACGGCGAGAGTGGATAAGGGCGACCGGCGGGCAGCGGTTAGATTTTTGGAGCGGGGAATTTTATTACGACGTTCGGCGGCGTTTTACGGTTGACGATCGGTTATCATTTAGCGAAACAGGCGGACGCTTAAATAAAAAAATCCGCGGAAAATCTTCCTTGGGAATTTCTCCGCGGTTTATTTTGCCGTATCGATAAGAGGCGTTTTGTCTTCTTTAGTAAATTCTCCGCGCGTTTTGCCGTTCGCAAAGAGAGGGGAGGGTTTTAATTAGAATATCACTTTAAAGCGTTAAGCAAATCGTCAATTTTATCGGTCTTTTCCCATGGGAGATCTATGTCGGTCCTGCCCATGTGGCCGTAAGAGGCGGTCTGCTTGTAGATGGGTCTTCTTAAATCGAGCATATCGATAATGGCGGCCGGTCTTAAATCGAAAACGCTTTTAACGGCGTCCGAAAGCCGGCAGTCGGGGACTTTGCCCGTGTTAAACGTGTTGATATTGACCGAAACGGGTCTCGCCACGCCTATGGCGTAAGCTAATTGGATTTCGCACTTTTTAGCGAGTCCCGCCGCGACTATGTTTTTAGCGACGTACCTTGCGGCGTAAGCCGCCGAACGGTCGACTTTCGTGGGGTCTTTGCCTGAAAAGCACCCGCCGCCGTGGCAGGCGTAGCCGCCGTATGTGTCGACTATAATTTTGCGCCCGGTAAGACCGCTGTCTCCCTGAGGGCCGCCTATAACGAAACGCCCCGTGGGATTAACGTAAATTTTTGTGTTTTCGTCGATAAAACATTTGGGGATAATGGGCTTAATGACGTAATTTATGACGTCTTCTCTGATTTGTTCCTGTGCGACGTCGGGCTTGTGCTGAGCCGAAACGACCAGCGCCTCGATTCTGACGGGCTTGTCGTCGTCGTACTCGACCGTGACCTGCGTTTTGCCGTCGGGTCTAAGGTAAGGGAGAGTTCCGTCTTTTCTTACGGCGGCGAGCTTAATCGCCAACTTATGAGCGAGAGAAATGGGAAGGGGCATAAGCTCCGGGGTTTCGTCGCACGCGTAGCCGAACATCATGCCCTGATCGCCGGCTCCGTTAAGGTTGTAGGCGTCGTCGTCGCCCTCTTTCATTTCAAGCGACTTGCTGACTCCCATGCTAATATCGGGCGACTGCTTGTCAATCGTGGTGAAAACGGCGCAGGTGTTGCCGTCGAAGCCCGCGTCGGGGGAGTCGAAGCCCGCGTCGCAAATGGTTTTTCTGACGACGGCGGGAATGTCGACCGCAGCGTTGGAGCTAATTTCGCCCATGACGAGAGCGAGGCCCGTGGTGCAAATGGTTTCGCACGCCACGCGGGAAAATTTATCGCCTTTAATGAGCTCGTCGAGAATAGCGTCTGAAATAGAATCGCAAAGTTTATCGGGGTGACCTTCGGTAACGGATTCCGACGTAAATAATTTTTTTGACATTGTAATTCACCTAAAAATTAAATTTTTGAGAAAACGCCATAAAGAAAAAGACAAGCCCGCAAAAACAAAACACGCGGGCGTAAAACCTTATTTTCGGTTAAACCGCCGAATCCGGCGCCGCGATACGGACGCCGCGACGCAACAGAACCTTGCTCGTTCGTCATTCTTTATAAGGAATACTTAACTTATACAATTTTACAACATAAAGCGCGCGCTGTCAAGGAATTTTAAAATCATTTAAGAATATTTTAAAATATCTTTAACAGATAAAATTACGTATTCTTTTTGATTACGGGGGAGATTTTTTTGTAGATTAAAAAGCAAAGGGCCGAGTCTATAATTCCTTTAACGAAAGTAAACGGGAGGTTAAAAATCAGCAGGGCTTTCCATAAATTGTCGACGGATGGCAAAAGCGCACTGTACATATCGACTATGGCGTCCGTGCTGAGACCCAAAACTTTGCCGTAAAGAGGATAGATTAAAAAATAATTTGAAAAAACGCTGCAAACCGCCATCGCTAAAGAGCCTATGAGGCAGGCGACAAGCGCGGTTTTGGCTGTTTTGTGTCTTTTGTAGATGAGCCCGGCGACAAGAACGAACACGGCGCCTAAAATAAAATTTGAAAGTTCGCCCACAGCCATCGAAGAGCCGAACAGAATGTGAATAAGGTTTTTTAAAAAGCACACCAGAATTCCCCACAAAGGACCTATCGCGAAGGACGTTATAAGCGCGGGAAGCTCCGAAAAGTCGAGCTTTATGAACGACGGTACGAGAGAGGGGATCGAGAACTCAAGAACCTGAAGAATTTCCGCTATCGCCGTCATGACCGCCGTCACCGCTATATAGCGGATATTGTTTTTCTGTTTTGACATAAAAAAACCGCCCCTTACCTCAGGGCGCGAAAATTCCTCTCTCATCCGGACTGTAACCGTCGGTAAGGGAATTTCACCCTATCAGCTTTCGCTCGCGGACTTTAACCGCCGGTGGGGAATTTCGCCCCGCCCCGAAGATATATTCTGATTTTATTATAGTTAAAAAATTTATTATGTCAATGTAAATAATATATAGACAAACAGGTAATTTTATTGTATAATGTATTTAATTTGATGAATTAAGGAGCGTTTGACGTGAAAAGCGCGTTTTATGACAGCGTATGTAAGAATAACCCTTTTAGTCTTTACCCGCGCCCGCAGTTTATGAGAGAGCGCTGGATCAATTTAAACGGCGAGTTTGATTACGCCGTAACCGACGGCGGCGTCGCCTTCCCTTCGGTTTACGACGGTAAAATCACCGTTCCGTTCGCGATTGAGTCCTGCCTTTCGGGAGTTAAGAGAACCCTTAAACCCGGAGAGGCGCTTTGGTACAAAAAAATATTTACTTTGCCTGAAAACTACCTGGAAAAGCGCGTTTTTATAAATTTCGAGGCTGTGGACTGGAAATGCAAAGTATTTATCAACAGAAAATTAGCGGGGGAGCATACCGGCGGGTACTCTTCCTTTTCGTTCGACGTCACGGATCTTTTGAACGACGGCGAAAACGAGCTTATAGTTTACGTTTTGGACCCGTCCGATAAGGGGACGCAGCCTAAGGGGAAACAGACTTTAAAATCGCATGGAATTTGGTATACGGCGACTTCCGGTATTTGGCAGACGGTATGGTTGGAGGCGGTAAGCGAGAACCACATTAAAAAAATTAAAATCACTCCCGATATTGATAAGGACGTCCTTAACCTAAAGACTTGCGTGGAAGGGGAAAACGACTCTCTTTACTTAAAAATACTCGACGGGGACAGGATTTTATTCGACGGAAAAATAAGCCGCGACGAAAATATTCCTTTAAGCGATTACGAACTTTGGAGTCCCGAAAACCCGAAACTTTACGATATTATATTAACCCTTAAAAACGGCGAAAAAACCGAAGACGAGATAAAATCGTATTTCGGAATGAGAAAATTCTCTTTAGGCGTCGGCAAAGACGGGTACACGAGGATATTCCTTAACAATAAGCCCTATTTTCAGATCGGCGTACTCGACCAGGGCTACTGGAGCGACGGCGGGATGACCCCTCCTTCCGACGAGGCCATGATTTACGACATTAAAAAAATAAAAGAACTCGGCTTTAATATGATAAGAAAGCATATTAAAACAGAGAGCGCGAGATGGTATTATTACTGCGATAAATTAGGTATGCTCGTATGGCAGGATATGATAAGCGGAGGGAAGCCCGTAAACCTTATAGTCGTGGGAGCGATACCCAACGTGGAAGGGGTTTTTACGCCTATCGCCAACCTCTCGATGAAAGACGACAAACATAAGCTCCTGGGAAGCGAAAGCGCCGATTTCCGCGAGGAATTTAAAAAAGAGCTTATGGAAATGATAGACGAACGCTACAACTGCGTTTCCGTTTGCACATATGTGATATTTAACGAAGGGTGGGGGCAGTTTGACGCTCTGGAAATCTCAAAGACCGTTAAAAAAGCCGACCCCACCAGATTAATCGACCACGCGAGCGGCTGGTACGACCAGGGCGGAGGGGATTTTAGAAGCATACATAAATACATTCTTCCCGTAACCGCCCCTAAAATGGAGTCGCAAAGGGCGTTCGTTTTAAGCGAGTTCGGCGGCTACTCGATGATAGTTAAAGACCACGTTTACGACGAAAAAAAGAGTTTCGGGTATTTAATGTTTAAAACGAAAGAAGATTTAACCGGAGCTTATGTAAAATTGTTTAAAAAACAAATTCTCCCATTGGTAAATAAGGGTCTCAGCGCCGCCGTTTATACGCAGTTAAGCGACGTGGAATACGAAGTGAACGGGATCATGACATACGACAGAAAAGTCGTAAAAATAGACGAGGACGCGGTAAAATTCATAAATAAAGCGCTTACCGAGAACAATTAAACGCCTTTGGAAAATTTCACAAAACCGCCCAAAACCAAGGGCGGTTTTTCTACGCCCGCGCCGGGGATTTTTTATTGCATTTTGTAAAATTAGATGTATAATATATAATGGGCGGGATTTGAAATAATATTTTGAACGCCGGAGGAAGCATATGAAAGTTCAGTTTACGGAGACTGTTTTGCGCGACGCTCAACAGTCGCTCATAGCCACAAGAATGCCGTTTGAAAAGTTCGAACCTATGCTTGCGAAGTTGGATAAAGCGGGATATTACTCGCTTGAATGCTGGGGCGGGGCGACTTTCGACTCGTGTTTAAGATTTCTTGACGAAGACCCTTGGGAACGCCTTCGCAAAATAAAAGACAGATGCCCTAACACGCGCCTTCAGATGCTTTTAAGGGGGCAGAACCTCTTAGGCTATCACCATTACCCGGACGACGTGGTAAGGCTTTTTGTCAGAAAAAGCGTTGAAAACGGCATAGACGTAGTTAGAATTTTCGACGCTCTTAACGATTTTAGGAATATTCGCGTCGCCGTCGACGAAACTCTTAAAGCCGGAGCCGTAGCGTCGGGGACGATATGCTACACCACAAGCCCCGTTCACACTTTGGATCTTTTCGCTAAAATGGCGAAAGAACTTGAGAATATGGGCGTAAACTCTATCTGCATTAAAGATATGGCGGGAGTTTTAAGTCCTAAGGAAGCTTACGACCTTGTTAAAGCGATTAAAAGAGAAGTAAAAATCCCCGTCGTCCTCCACACTCACTCCACTACGGGACTCGGCTTTATGACGCTTTTAAAAGGCGTCGAGGCGGGAGCGGACATAATAGACACGGCGATTTCGAGTTTTTCAGGCGGCACGAGCCAGCCCGCCACGGAGACTTTGGCTTACGTTTTAAGGCAGTACGGGTATGAAGTCTCGTTAAACGATAAACTTTTAATTGAAATAAACGACTACTTTAAACACTACAGGAACGAGTGCCTGGAGTCGGGGCTTTTAAATCCCGTGGTAATGGGGACGGCTACGGACGCCCTTAATTATCAGGTGCCGGGCGGGATGCTCTCCAACCTCATTAAACAGCTTACCGACATGAAAAAACTCGATAAGCTTGACGACGTTTTGGCGGAAGTCCCCAAAGTAAGAAAAGATTTCGGATACCCGCCGTTGGTCACTCCTTTAGCGCAGATGGTGGGAACTCAAGCCGTTTTAAACGTCCTTTCGGGCGAGAGATATAAGACGATCACAAAAGAAAACGAAGATTACATTAAAGGCGAATACGGAAGAGCGCCCGGGAAGGTCAGCGGGGAGCTCATTAAAAAAGTTTTAGGCGATAAAAAGCCCAAAACGAACCGCCCCGCCGACGATATTCCCGACGGACTTAAAGACGCCAGAGAACATCTCGGCAATAAGGCGAAAAGCGACGAGGACGTTTTATCGTACTGCGCTTTCCCGAAACAGGCCGAAGAGTTTTTCGACAGAAGAGAAGAAAAGAAATCAAAAACCTTTAAGTATACTGTAAACAGAATAGGGTAAAGTATTAAACGGTGATAAATATGCTTTGCAATCTCGAAATGAAAATGAGCTGGGGCGAGACGCTTAAAACATCCGTAGTGGGGTTTTTGGTCGTGCTTGTCGTTTTAGCCGTTATAGCGTGTTTAATTTTGCTTGTCTCGAAAGTATTCGTGCTTTTCCAAAAAGTCTCCAAGAAAGAAGAAGGATCCGCGTTGAAAAGCGCGTCCGCTCCGCCGCCGGAAGCCCCCAAAGGGACGGCTCTCCCCGACAACTTATCGGAGGGCGACGTAAAACTGATAAACGTCGACGAGCCGACGGCCGCGGTGATAATGGCTATAGTAAGCGACGAAACGGGCATACCCTTAAACAGGCTGCTTTTTAAAAGCATAGAACTTAAAGAGGATTAACGACTTAAAAGCTTAGGTGAAAATTATGAAATATATAGTTACTTTAAACGGCAAAAATTACGAAGTGGAAGTGGAAAAAACCGAGGCCGTGATAACTTCGGTAACGGACGCGCAGGCCCCCGCTCCCGCCCAAAGTCCCGCGCCCGCTCAAAGTCCCGCGCCCGCCGCGAACTTGCCGGGATCCGCCGCGGTATCGGCGGGGATCAAAGTTATATCCCCGATGCCCGGAAATATACTCGACGTAAAAGTCAAAGCCGGTCAAGCCGTTAAAAAGGGCGAGGTTATGTTCATTTTAGAGGCCATGAAAATGGAAAACGACATAGTCGCTCCCGAAGACGGCGTCGTTAAGCAGATTTTAGTCCAGAAGGGCGGAACCGTCGATACGGACGACGTTTTAGCCGTTATATGAGGAGGACCTTATGAGCATTGTTGAAGTTATAAAAGGCCTGTGGGAGTCCTCCGGAATAGGGGCTTTTTTTACAGGCGAGGCGTCGTGGCGCAATATCGTCATGATTTTGGCGTCGTTTGTGTTTTTGTACCTGGCGATAGGCAAAAAATTTGAGCCGCTTCTTTTAGTTCCTATAGCTTTTGGAATACTTTTGGCGAATTTACCCGGATCCGAAATTATGCTGGACACGGTAGGGCTGTCGGATCCCGCTACCATGGAAGCCGTGGAATCGGGGGCTATGGAGCCCGGTCACTGGTATGATTCCGGCGTGCTGAGGCTACTGTATATCGGCGTTAAAAGCAGTATTTTCCCGTGTCTCATATTTATGGGAGTGGGCGCCATGACGGATTTCGGGCCTCTTCTTTCCAATCCCATAAGCCTTCTTTTGGGGGCGGCGGCGCAGCTCGGAATTTACGTCGCGTTTATAATAGCCATAGCGCTGGGATTTACGCCCCAGGAGGCGGCGTCGATTTCCATTATAGGCGGAGCGGACGGTCCTACGGCGATATTCTTAACAACAAAATTGGCGTCGCACCTTTTAGCGCCTATAGCGGTCGCGGCGTACTCATATATGGCGCTTATACCGATAATTCAGCCGCCTATCATGAGAGCTTTAACGACTAAAAAAGAAAGAGCCGTTAAAATGACGCAGTTAAGAAAAGTGTCGAAGCTTGAAAAAATCATTTTCCCGATAGTGGTTCTCGTTATAACGGCCCTTATTCTCCCAAGCGTTATACCGCTTCTCGGTATGTTTATGCTCGGAAACCTCTTTAAAGAGTGCCTGGTGACCGACAGACTTTCCGATACGGCGCAAAATTCCCTTATGAATATAGTGACTATATTATTAGGCGTGTGCGTCGGGGCTACCGCGAACGGCGAAACGTTCCTCACCGTACAAACCCTTGAAATAGTCGCTTTAGGCTTAATCGCGTTTATGTTCTCGACCGTGGGCGGCGTGCTTTTGGGAAAGCTCCTTTACGTTTTAACCGGCGGGAAGGTAAATCCTCTAATAGGCGCTGCGGGAGTGTCGGCGGTGCCTATGGCGGCGAGAGTCGCTCAAAAAGAAGGAGCCAAAACGGATCCCACAAACTTTCTTTTAATGCACGCGATGGGTCCCAACGTCGCGGGAGTTATCGGCTCGGCCGTCGCCGCGGGTTACCTGCTTTCGCTTTTCGGATAATCTATGTTTAAATATATACTGTTCGACCTTGACGGTACCTTAACCGATTCGGCCCCGGGGATAATCAAATCCTTAGAGTACGCTTTTAAAGAAAACGGCGTCCCGGCGCCGCCCGGGGAAGTCCTTAAAAAATTTATAGGCCCGCCTTTAATGGAGGCGTTTAGGAACGTTCTTCACTACGACGAGGAAACCTCCAAACGTCTTTTAGAAAAGTACCGCGAGAGGTTCAGATTAAAGGGCATGTATGAGAACAGCCCTTACGACGGGATTAAAGAGCTTTTGGAAGACGTGGGCAAAACGGGGAAAGTTCTCGCCGTCGCGACGTCCAAGCCCGAAAAATACTCTAAAATCATAACGGATCATTTCGATTTAACAAAGTATTTTAAACTGATTGTGGGAAGCGACAGCGAAAGCGAGGACAAGGCGGACGTTATAATAAGAGCCTGCAAAAAGCTGGGAGTTCCCGGGAGCGATTACGGCAAAGTTCTTATGGTGGGCGACAGGATGTACGATATAGAAGGCGCTCATAAATGCGGCGTGAAATGTATAGGCGTAAAGTACGGTTTCGCCTCGGAAGGCGAACTTGAAGCCTATAAAGCGGACTTTATCGTTGATTCCGTTCCCGAATTAAAAGAGTTTTTGCTGAACAATTAGCGGCGGGCGGGGCGGTTGGAGTTTTGATAAAACCGGTCGCGCCGAAAATCCGGACGTTAGGCTCTAATCGCCGATCGCCGATATAAGAAGCGAACCATATGAATATTGACAATTTTAAATTTATAGACCTGTTCGCGGGGATAGGCGGGATACGTCTGGGGTTTGAGTCCGTCGGCGGGCGATGCGTGTTTTCCTCGGAATTTGACGAGGACGCCCGCAGGACTTATGAAAGCAATTTCCACGAGCGCCCAGGTGGAGATATTACGAAAATCAACGAAAAAGATATTCCCGATTTCGACGTTCTTTTAGCCGGATTCCCGTGTCAGGCGTTTTCGATTATAGGTAAAAAGGAGGGTTTCGCGAACGAAACGTGCGGAACGCTCTTTTTTGATATTGAGAGGATTTTAAAAGAGAAGCGTCCGGAAGCCTTTATGCTTGAAAACGTTAAAAATTTAACGTCCCACGACGGCGGAAATACGTTCAGGATAATAAAATCGCACCTTGAAAATTTAGGCTACCGCGTTTACCAAAAAGTCCTCAACGCTTTGGATTTCGGTCTTCCTCAGAAAAGGGAGCGGATTATCATAGCGGGATTTTTAAGCGACGTAAAATTTTCGTTTCCCGAGCCTCTTCCCAGGAGCGAATGGAAGACGCTTTCCGACATTTTGGAACAAAACGTCGATAAAAAATACTATGTGAACGACGCGATAAGGGAGTCGCGCCTGAAAAGATTAAAGGACAAAAATTTCCCGAAACCGTATATATCGCATGAAAATATATCGGGTCTGGTGACTCCGCATCCCTATTCTTTGGCGTTAAGGGCGAGCGCGTCCGCCAACTACATCCTGATAAACGACGAGCGGCGGCCGACGGAACGTGAGCTTTTAAGGCTGCAAGGCTTCCCCGACAGCTTTAAAATAGACGCGCCCTACGTAAAAGTAAAAAAACAAACCGGCAACTCCGTGGCCGTGCCGGTAATTTCCGCCGTCGCCCGCGAGATGATGACTGCGATTGGACATTAGACCGTGAAACGGTCAATTTTGCCGCAATATCGGGGCGGCGATTATCCGGCGGCAGTCAGAACGGCGAAAAAGTTATAATAATCCGCAAAAAATAAAAAAGTTTAACCGCAGTTTATAAATCGCTTGTCCCGGAGCGATACAATGGGTTTACGGGGCGGCGATGGTATGACTATAAAAAAACGGCTGTTTTGGTCTAATATTTTGATGATACTCGTTCCCGTCGTGTCGACGGCGCTGATTGGGATTTTGTGCGTAGTAATTCTGTGGTTTTCGGTTTTGAGCGGGACGGGAGCCGGTTTTGAAGAGCGGGAGGATTTTGACCGCGCGTGCATGGCGATTGCCGAAATCGCGGAAAATTGTCTCAAAAAAGGGCGAGACTTTTCCTCGCTGGAAGAATTGCTGAAAAACAACGGTATGGCGATGACGGTTCTGCAAAACGGCGTTCGCCTTTACAGTTACGGGGACGCCGAAGCGGGCGACGGCGACTTGCTTTCGGCCGCGGAAAATCTTGGCGGGAACGGAGTCGTTACTCGAAACGGGCGCGGTCTGTTTTTTTGCGCCGAACCTATAGGAGAATACGTCTACAATATTTTTATTTTCGGAGGAAACGACGACGAGGGCTCTTACAGGAGCGTAAAAATTGGTCTCGCTATGTCCGCCGTTCTCATCGTATTGACGATTTTTCTTTCGATCTTTTTTACAAACCGATTTCTTATACGCTTTGTGTTTCGGAAAATCGAGGAGCCGCTCGACATTCTGACCAACGGCGTTCACGAAATAAGAGACGGAAATCTTGATTACCGCATAGCTTACGACGGCGCGGACGAGTTCGCCCCGGTCTGCGAGGACTTTAACGAAATGGCGGAAAAGCTCAAAAGTTCCGTTGAGCGGATACAACAACAGGAAAAAAGCCGCAAGGAACTGATCGCCGGAATTTCCCATGATATTCGTTCCCCGCTGACTTCTATTAAAGCGTATGTGGAAGGGCTTTTGGACGGAGTGGCGAAAACGCCCGAAGCGCAAAGAAAATATTTGGAAACAATCAAAACAAAAGCGGAGGATCTAAATCATATCGTATCTCAGCTTTTTCTCTTTTCAAAAATGGAGTTGGGAGAGTATCCCGACAATCCGCGCAGGATTCGTTTAGACGAAACGATTATGAAAACCGTCTCCGCTCTTAAAGAAGAATACGATAAAAAAGGGCTTTCCGTTAAAACGGAACTGGAACCCGTCAGCATTTACGCCGACCCCGTGCAAATCGAGCGCGTTACCGTAAACATCCTTGAAAACAGCTTAAAATACAAGGAAAAAGAGCGCGGTCAGGTCGTTATCTCTTTGCGCCGGCTGGAAAATTGCATTCGACTGTCTTTTTCGGACGACGGGCCCGGAGCGCCTAAGGAAGCGCTCCCGCATCTTTTCGAGGTTTTTTACCGAAGCGACCCCGCCAGAGAAAATCCCAACAAAGGGAGCGGGCTGGGCTTGGCCATCGTCGGCAACGCCGTAGAGCGCATGGGCGGATCTGTGGAAGCGCTGCCGAGCGAATCGGGCGGTCTTGAGATACGCGTGGAATTTCCGAACGGGGGAACAAAAAATGAAAAAGATACTGATAATTGAGGACGACGCGGCGATAGCGGCGATAGAAAGAGATTATCTGGAGATCGACCATTTTCAGGTGGAAATAGCTCAGAACGGCAAGCAGGGGCTTGAACGAGGTCTTTCGGGAGAATTTGACCTTATCCTGCTCGACTTAATGCTGCCGGGAATGGACGGCTTTCAAGTCTGCCGAAAACTCAGGGAGAAACTGGACGTTCCGATTTTAATGGTAACGGCGAGGCAGGAGGACGTAGATAAAATTCGCGGTCTCGGTCTCGGGGCCGACGACTACATAGAAAAACCTTTTTCGCCCGGCGTTCTGGTCGCCAGAGTCAAAGCGAACCTGGCGCAGTATGAAAGACTCTCCGGCGAGAAAAAGACCCCCTCGGAGATAAAGCTCGGCAATATCCGCGTAAATACCGGAACTCACCGCGTGTTCGCGGACGGCAAAGAAGTGGAATTAAAAAACAAAGAATACGAACTTTTGCTGTTCTTGATGTTAAACGTCGACATGGTATTTGACCGCGAAACATTATACGAAAAAGTTTGGGGCATGGACGCTTTGGGCGACAACGCCACCGTAGCCGTGCATATCAACAGGCTTAGGGAAAAAATCGAGAAAGACCCGGCGAAACC
>CAYUEV010000021.1:5809-28899 GCA_964443825.1 uncultured Eubacteriales bacterium | reverse complement strand
AAGAAAGATTGATAAGATTCTTTTTAATGGTTTCACGCGTACCGCCTCTTTTTTTATATTTTTACGCTATTTGTAATAAAAAATTAAAAAAATAAACTACAAAACAGAGCTTTTATTGTAGTTTACCATGTTATATCGCAATATGCAAGATTTCATATAAAGTTTATTTTGTATAATAAAATATTCGGAGAGCGGCTTAAATGACAAAAAATTATAATATATCCGTTTTTACCGATCGCTGACCGCCGACCGCTAATCGCTATCGTATAAACAAAGAATCAAACCAACGGTTTTTAAGGTTTTAATAAAAAAATAAACCCCGGCTTAAAGCAAGCGGGGAAAAATGGTGGATGCTAACGGACTCGAACCGCTGACCCTTCGCACGTCAAGCGAATGCTCTACCAGCTGAGCTAAGCATCCTTTTTCTAAATCGGACTTCATTATATGACATATTTAAACGAAAATCAAGAGTATTTTTAATTTTTTCAAAAATTTTTAAAATTATGGTGCAATTTGGATTATAATGTTATATAATGATTTTGATTGTATATTATTCAGAAGGGCGCGGACATGTGGAAACAGCTTAAGGAGGACATACAGTGCGTAAAAGACCGCGATCCGGCGGCGCAGTCCTGGGCGGAAGTTTTGTTTTTGTATCCCGGTATGCGCGCCGTCAGAATGTACAGAAGAGCGCACTGGCTCTATAATCATAAAATGCGGTTTTTAGCGAGGTGGGTTTCGCAAAGAGCCGTTAAAAAAACGGGAATAGAAATACATCCAGCCGCTAAGATCGGGAGAAGATTTTTTATAGATCACGGCACGGGCGTCGTTATAGGAGAAACGAGCGAAATAGGCGACGACGTGACGATTTATCAAGGCGCGACTTTAGGCGGAACGGGGAAAGACGTGGGAAAGCGCCACCCCACAATCGGCAATAACGTAATGATTGGCGCGGGGGCTAAAGTTTTAGGTCCCGTCAAAATAGGCGACAACACTAAAATCGCTGCGGGGTCGGTCGTTCTTCGCGATATACCTCCTAATTCAACGGCTGTGGGAACTCCCGCGAGAGTGGTAAAACAAGACGGGATAAGAGTCGACGCTTTAGATCAAATACATATACCCGATCCCATATCGCAAGAAATCGAAAGACTTGAAAAAATGATAGAAGAACTTAAAAACAGCATAAATTCGCAGTTTTATTCTAACTAAAAGGTGAAAAATATGATTTTATATAATTCGGCGTCGCGTCAAAAAGAGGAATTCGTCCCTTACAACAAAGATCTTGTGAATATGTACACGTGCGGTCCTACCGTTTATCATTACGCGCACATAGGGAATTTGAGGACATATATTATGGAGGACGTCCTCGAAAAGTACCTGCGCTATATAGGCTACAACGTAAAAAGAGTTATGAATATTACCGACGTGGGTCATCTTTCAAGCGACGCGGACACGGGCGAGGATAAGATGGTCAAGGGCGCGAAACGCGAGCATAAAACGGTCATGGAGATAGCGAAGTTCTATACCGACGCCTTTTTTTCGGACTGCGATAAACTTAACATAAAAACGCCCGATATTGTGGAACCCGCGACGGGGTGTATTCCCGAGTTTATTAAAATCATATCTTCCCTTCTCGATAAAGGCTACGCTTATATAGCCGGCGGAAACGTCTACTTTGACACGGGAAAACTCAAAAATTACTACGTTTTTAATAATTTTGAGGCGGACGATTTAGCCGTCGGAGTGCGGGACAGCGTAGAGGAAGATAAAAATAAACGAAATAAGACTGATTTTGTACTTTGGTTCACAAAGTCAAAATTTGAGGATCAAGAGTTAAAATGGGAAAGCCCGTGGGGGCTGGGTTACCCCGGATGGCACATTGAATGTTCGGCGATAAGCATTAAAAATAACGGCGAATACCTCGATATACACTGCGGAGGTATCGACAACGCCTTCCCGCACCACACTAACGAAATAGCTCAAAGCGAAGCCTATTTAGGTCATCCCTGGTGCAAATATTGGTTTCACGCGCTTCATCTTAACACGGGCGGCGGCAAAATGAGCAAATCGAGCGGCGAGTTTTTAACGCTTTCCTCGCTTTTAGATAAGGGCTATAATCCGATAGCGTATCGATTTTTCTGTCTTCAGTCGCATTACCGCAAAACGCAGGAATTTTCATTAGAGGCCCTCGACAACGCGTCGGCGGCGTATTCGAAGCTTATTTTAAAAATAGCCGCGCTGGACGACGGCGGCGAAACAGACGACAAAGTATTTTTAGAGTATAAGAAAAAATTTACGGAATGTTTGGGAAACGACCTTAACACTTCTCTCGCCGTAACGTGCCTTTACGACGCGTTAAAAGCCCCCGCGAACGGCAAAACGAAATTAAGAATAATAGACGACTTCGATAAGGTTCTCTCGTTAAACCTCTTAAGCGAAGCGAAAAAAGTTAAAGATTCGGAAAAATCATCCCTAGAAAGCCCGCAGGATAAAGAAATCGACGAACTCGTTAAAAAAAGAACCGAAGCGAGAAAAAACAAAGACTGGGCGACCGCCGATAAAATAAGACAGGAACTTTCAGAAAAAGGCGTAACCGTAATCGACGCCCCGAACGGCGCTACCTGGAAATACAATAAAAACTAATAACGAGCGATCTTAAAACGCGGACGGATTAAGGCTTTATCTACATTGAAAGCAAAAGAAAATTATGGAATATAGAACTCTTCCCCGCGGCGGGGAGCAGATCAGCGTCTTAGGTCTCGGCATGGGCGGTATTCAAGATAACGGCGACGTCGAAATCGAGCGAATTATAAGAGCCGCTATCGACAACGGGATCAATTTTTTCGATATGTGCGCGAGCGCTAAAAACGTGTACGCGCCTTTTGGAAAAGCCATAGCGGGAAAACGCGAAAAAGTCATGTTCCAGCTTCATTTCGGGGCAATTTACAACGAAAAGGGCGAATACGGCTGGACCCGCGACCTCAATAAAATCAAAGACGCGTTCTTTTGGGAACTCGATACGCTTAGAACGGATTACGCGGATTTTGGGTTTTTGCATTGCGTAGACGAAGATAACGATTTTGACGAGATCGTTTCGGCGGGAATACTTGATTTCGCTTTAAAGCAAAAAGAGGCGGGAAGGGTTCGCCATATCGGATTTTCTTCTCATACGCCGTCGGTCGCGAAACGCGTATTAAACGAGGTTCCATCCGTGGATTTAATGATGTTCTCGATAAATCCCGCATACGACCTGGAAAAAGGCGACGATTACGGCATAGGAACAAATAAAGAGCGTTTAGAGCTTTTTAAAAAAGCGGAATCCTTGGGAGTGGGCATATCCGTTATGAAGCCTTTTCACGGCGGGAAGCTGCTTAACGAAAAAACTTCTCCTTTCGGGGTCGATCTGACGCCGGCGCAATGTATTCGCTACGCTTTGGATCGCCCCGGAGCGCTGACGGCGCTGCCCGGGGTTCAAAATATTGAGGATCTGAAAAACCTTCTTGATTCTGTAAACGCGCCCGAAAATGAGCGGGATTACTCCGTTATAAGCCGTTTTACGCCCGCCGAAGCTTTAGGCAACTGCGTTTACTGCAATCACTGCCAGCCTTGCCCTAAGGGTATCGACATAGGTCTTGTCAATAAATATTACGACTTGACTTTAGCGGGAGATAAAATAGCTAAAAACCACTACGACAAACTTTCAGTAAACGCCGGCGACTGCGTAAGCTGCGGTCACTGCGACGAGCGCTGCCCGTTTAAAGTAAAACAAAGCGACAAAATGAAAGAAATCGCCGCGTATTTTAAAAGTAAATCACATTTATAAATTAAGTTTTTTATAAATGCCTTTTAATTTTCCGTTAATTTGAAGAATCGTCCCCGGTGGTTCTTTTTAAATTAACCGTTTGCGACGGATATATTTTTACTATTGACAAAATTTAGATTTTGATATAGAATGAACTGTTTACTAAAAAACAATATCAATTTTATAGAACTAAAAGCAAAAAAAGACATGGCGTTTATTTTTATCAGTGTGTTTTTGGTTTTGGAGGAACTTTTATGACATTTATCGAAAAATTTAACGATCTTAAAGCAAAGTACGGAAAAATCGACGAGAGCAAGTTAGGCGAGAGTTTCGCCCTTCAGGTTGAGATGACGGATCCGGACTGCGGCGGCGTTTTCTACATAGCTTACGTAAACGGTTTATTTTCAGTAGAGCCTTACGATTACCGCGACAACACCGTTTCGGTTAAAATTACGTCCGCTCTTTTGGAAGAGATTCTTTCCGGCAAAAAGAACGCCGAAGACGAATATAAAAACGGAAATATTGAGCTTTACGGAAACGCGGGTCACGCGATCAGCGCCATCAATCTTATGAAAAAAGAACCGTCCGCACCCGCTAAAAAGTCGTCCGCTAAGAAAGACGGCGCTCCTAAAAAAGAAACCAAAAAGAAGGCTAAGGCGGAAGAAACCCCCCAAAAGCCCAAGAGAACAGGAAAAACCAAGGCGGAATAATATTGATTTTTCATTTTAAAATTTATTAAAAAGGTATATAATTGTTATGGAAAACTGCGCCGTAATACTTGCCGCCGGCGAAGGCACGAGAATGAAATCCCTTAAACCCAAGGCTTTGGGAGAAGTCCTTTTTAAGCCCATGCTTGACTGGGTGATATCCGCCGCCGAAAAAGTCGGAATAAAGGATATTTGCGTCGTAACGGGATATGGAGCGGAGTATATAGAAGATCACTTAAAGGGTCGGGATATAACTCTCGTCCGTCAAACCGAGAGAAAAGGCACGGCTCACGCCGTAACGCAGGCTCATGAGTTTATTAAGAGCCACGAGGGCGGGAACGTTGTCATACTAAGCGGCGACGCGCCTTTTGTCGACGAGTCCACCATTACGGGCGCTTTAAATTATCATGAAGCTAAAAAGAACGACGTTACCGTGATTTCCGCCGTAATAGGCGATCCATACGGCTACGGGAGGATCGTCCGCGACAAAAACGGCGACATAAAAGCCATAGTCGAGGAGGCGTCGGCGGACGACAGGACTAAACTCATTAAAGAAGTAAACTCCGGCGCTTACTGTTTTGACGCGAGTTCTCTTTTAGACGCTCTTAATAAAATAACCCCCGATAATTCTAAAGGGGAATACTATTTAACGGACGCGGTATCGCTTATACTCTCTTCAGGCGGCGCGGCGGGCGCTTATAACGCGGGAAGCGAAAAGACTGTTTTAGGAGCTAACACAAGGGCGCAGTTGGGTTTTTTAAACGAACTGGCGAGAAACGATATAATGGAAAAGCTCATGGAAAAAGGCGTTTCAATCCCTTGCCGCGACGGCGTTATGATAGGTCCCGACTGCCAAGTGGGCGTAGACACGACTATTTTGCCCGGAACTATAATATGCGGTAAAGTAAAAATAGGCTCGGGGTGCGTAATCGGTCCTAACTCCTATATAGAAAATTCCGAAATAGGCGACGACGTAAAATTTTTAAACAGCCGCGCGGAAAGCTCCAAAATCCTTAATAACGCCGATATAGGGCCTTTCGTTCATATAAGACCGGGCTCCGCCGTAGGCGAAAACGTACATTTGGGCAATTTTGTGGAAGTCAAAAACTCCAATATCGGAGAAGATACTAAAGTATCTCATTTAACGTATGTCGGCGACTCGGACGTTGGCAAAAATGTAAATTTCGGCTGCGGCGTAGTGACGGTAAATTACTCCGGCAAAACTAAAGAGCGGACGACTGTTGAGGACAACGCTTTTATAGGCTGCAACACTAATCTGATAGCGCCCGTCAAAGTCGGCAGAAACGCTTATACGGCGGCTGGATCCACTATCACCGAAGACGTGCCGGAAAATTCATTGGCTATAGCGAGAGAGCGCCAGACAAACAAAGAAAATTGGGTTAAAAGAAAACAGCCTTACAAAAAAGAGGTTTAACGCGTTCGGTCTGAAACAAAACGTTAAATATCAAATGTCTATTTTTAACAAAAAAGAAAAAAACGCCTCCCCTGTGGAGTTTATCGTAGCCGGTCTCGGCAATCCCGGAAGAGAATACATAGACACGAGGCACAACTGCGGATTCCTCTGTATCGACGCCCTGTCGGATCGCTACGGGTTCAATACCGATAAGGCAAAGTTCCGTTCTCTTACCGCCGACGTTATAATAAACGCTCACAGGTGTCTTGTTATGCGTCCCGCCACTTTTATGAACAACAGCGGAGAGGCCGTTCGCGACGCCGCCGCGTTTTACAAAGTTCCGCCTGAAAACTGCCTTATTATTTTTGACGACGCGGATTTGCCGTTCGGCTCGTTAAGAGTTAAAAGAAAAGGCTCGGCGGGCAGTCATAACGGCGTTAAAAGCGTAATTTACCACCTTTCGAGCGACAATTTTCCGAGAATAAAAATCGGAATAGGAAAAAAGCCCAATCCCGATTACGATTTAAAAGATTTTGTCCTGGGCAAATTTTCTAAAAAAGAATTAAAAGAACTTGAGCCTGTTTTTGAAAAGGCGTGCGACGCTATAGAACTTATCGTCGCGGGAGATATTGACAAAGCGATGCAGGACAGCCAGATAATCGTTAAAGAGTAATTTTTATCGTTTCGATTTATCCTCCTTAAATTAAAATATCAAACGGCAGATTAAAAATGTTTATAGCAAAATTTTAACAAAATATGTCCTCTTTTTCCGATCTTTTAAGCGGCTCGCCGGAGTATTTGTCCGTTGAGGACGACGTTAAAAAAAATCGGCTCCCAATGGGCGTTTTAGGGCTTTCTTTAACGCCGAAAGCGCATTTTATAAGCGCTCTTACGGAAAGATTAAACAGGAAAGCCTTGGTTATTACCGACGACGAGGCGTCCGCCGTAAAAATATGCTCTGACCTTGAAACATTAGGTCGGAAGGCTTTTTTGTACCCTGCCGCCGATAGAAACTTTCGCTCCGACGAGATGAGGTCAAGAGAGTACGAAAGAAAACGTTTAGGCGTTTTAGGCGCCTGCGCCGGAAGGGATCTGGACGTCGCGGTATGTTCTATCGAGGCCGCTCTTCAAGTCACCATGCCTTTGGAAACGCTTAAAAAAAAGACCATGGTTTTAAAGAATGGCGAAGAGATTCCCCAAAGCGAAGTTTTGTCTTCTTTGCTCGCCGCCGGATATGTTAGAACCGATATGGTCGAGGGAGAGGGGCAGTTTTCTTTAAGAGGAGATATTTTAGATTTCTTCCCGCCTTCTTCACAATTTCCCGTAAGGACTGAATTTTGGGGCGATACCATCGATTCGATCTCATATTTCGATATAATTTCGCAAAGAAGAGGGGAAACCATAGACGAAATTAAGATTACCCCTTCAACTGAAATTGTAATCGACGACGAAAGCGTATTTTCCGATAAAATATTTAATCTCGCCAATTCCTTAAAGGGCGCAAAATTTTCAAAAATGCGCGAAAGTCTTTACAAAGACGCGGACAGCGTTAAAAATTCCGTAAGGTTAAACTCTTTAGACAAGTACATAAATCTTGTTTACAAAGAGAAAGAAACGATTTTCGACTACTGCAAAGGGTTCCTTCTCTTTGTCTGCGAGTCGCATAACGTTAAAGAAAGAGCTAAAAACACGTTAAAACTTCTTAACGAAGACGTCAAAATGATGTTTGAGGACGGCGTATTATGCAGAGGTCTCGATACGTTTTCAATAAAATGGAGCGACTGTTTGTCATTTTATGAAAAATACGGCGTAATTTACCTTGACAATTTCGCGAGAGGCAGTTTCGACACGCCCGTAAAAGAACTTGTGTCGGCGAACGTCCGCCAAACCACTCCGTGGGAAGGGTCTTTAAACGTGTTAAAAGACGATTTAAGACGCTTTTCAAGAGAAAATACGACGGCGGTAATTTTAGCCGGAACTGAAAAAGCGGCTCAAAGTCTTTGCGAAGATCTTAACGACGAGGGTTTTCCCTGTAATTTTTATAAAACTCCCCCGTCTAAATTTTTAAAAAATTTTGTAAGCGTAGTCCCGGGAACTTTGAGCTTCGGCATGGAGTACCCTTCCGAAAAAATAAAAATAACGACGGTCGGAAGATATAAAAGCGGGTCCGTGAGAAAATCGTTAGGTAAAAATAAATTTTCCGACGTAAGCAAATCGCTCCACTCGATAGAAGAACTTCACAAAGGCGATTACGTCGTGCATTCGGTTCACGGAATAGGGATATTTGACGGGATAACGGCGATAAACGCGTCCGGGGTGACGAAAGACTACATAAAAATAAAATACATGGGGTCGGACGTTCTATACGTTCCCGTGTCGCAGTTAGACCTCGTTTCAAAATACATAGGTCCTAAAGAAGAAACGGGCGCCAAAGTAAAAATAAACAAATTGGGCGGCTCCGACTGGAAAAAGACGAAATCAAGAGTTAAAAGCGCCGTTAAGGATATGGCGAAAGAACTTTTGGAACTTTACGCGAAACGTCAAAACACCAAAGGCTACCAGTTTTCGCCCGATATTGATATGCAAAGCGACTTTGAAAGGCGTTTCCCGTTCGACGAAACGGACGACCAGTTAAAGTGCGTTCAGGAGATAAAGAGCGATATGGAAAAGCCCTATCCCATGGACAGACTTCTCTGCGGCGACGTAGGCTTCGGGAAAACCGAAGTCGCGTTAAGAGCCGCTTTTAAGTGCGTCGCGGACGGCAAACAGTGCGCGATATTGGTTCCTACCACGATTCTCGCCTTACAGCATTACAGAACAATATTAAGACGATTCGAGGGATTCCCCGTAAGAGCCGAGATGCTCTCCCGTTTTAGAACTCAAAAGCAGATTAAGGAAATAATCAAAGACGTCAAAAGAGGTTATATAGATATAGTCGTAGGCACTCACAGGCTCTTATCGAAAGACGTAATTTTTCACGATATAGGGCTTGTGATAGTCGACGAGGAACAGCGTTTCGGAGTAGCTCAAAAAGAAAAATTTAAAAAGCTCTTCCCCTCAGTAGACTTTTTAACTTTATCCGCGACTCCCATTCCGAGAACTCTTAATATGGCGATGACGGGTATCCGCGACATGTCCGTTATAGAGGAAGCCCCCGCCGACAGGCTTCCCGTCCAAAGTTACGTACTGGAATACGATATGGGAATTTTAGCGGAAGCCATGGAAAAAGAGTTGAGGCGCGGCGGGCAGGCGTACTACCTTTACAACAGGGTTGAAACGATAAACGAAAAAGCGGCTGAAATCCACAATTTGATCCCCGACGCGAAAATCGCCGTGGCGCACGGAAAAATGGACGAGGAAGAGTTAAGCGAGGTATGGCGGCAGCTTCTGGAGGGCGAAATAGATATTCTCGTCTGCACCACAATAATAGAAACGGGCGTCGACGTGCCTAACGTAAACACTCTCATAATAGAAAACGCCGACAGAATGGGGCTCGCTCAGCTTCATCAAATAAGAGGGCGCGTAGGAAGAGGCGGCAGAAGAGGTTTCGCGTATTTTACATACACCAGGGGAAAAGAACTTTCGGAAGCGGCTTCAAGGCGGCTTTCGGCTATAAGAGAATACACGGAGTTCGGTTCGGGTTTTAAAATAGCGATGAAAGACCTTGAAATAAGAGGCGCCGGCAATATTTTAGGCTCTTCGCAGCACGGTCATCTTGAGGCCGTAGGTTACGATATGTATCTTCAAATGTTGGACGAAGCTGTGAAAGAGCAAAAGGGCGAAGCAGAGGAGACAAAAGAACCCGACCGCGAATGCCTTGTCGACGTAAGAATCGACGCTCATATCCCCGAAAGTTACATAAGCTCCGTATCGGGAAGGCTCGGTATGTACAGAAGAATAGCCGCCATAAGGAATACCGAGGACGCCGAGGATGTGACGGACGAGCTTATCGACCGCTACGGCGAAATACCGCCTCCCGTAAGCGGGCTTATAACGGTGGCCTTAATAAGAGCGTCCGCTATTCGCCATAATATCTATGAAATATCCGAGAAAGACAACTCAATTATACTTTATTGCGACGCTATCAACCCAAAAATGGCGGGCGCGCTTTCAAAATATCTCCCCGGAAGAATCCTCATAAACGCCGCCGCGAAGCCTTACATTAAAGTAAAACTCCCAAAAAACGAAACTCCCGCTGAAACTTTAAGCCTTATCATGAAAATACTAAATAAAACCGATAAAACGTAAAGTTAAAATCCGCATAGTATCAAAACATTTTTGCAATATCGCTAAAAAAATAAAAAAATGATTGAAAATTTTAACGTCGTATGATATAGTATATCTGATATGATTAAATTTGTAATCTATTGACAACCGTAAACAGGGAGGAAACCATATTGAAAACCTACGCGGCGGACAAAATCCGCAACATTGTTATCGCGGGTCATGGCGGCAGGGGTAAAACCACTCTTTCCGAGGCCATGCTTTATTTAGCCGGAGCCACAGACAGATTAGGACGCGTCCTCGACGGCAACACCGTTATGGACTATGATCAGGAAGAGAGAAAGAGAAAAGCGTCTGTTCAGGCCGCCGTCGCGCCTTTAGAATGGCTTGATACAAAGATAAACATCATAGATACTCCCGGTCTTTTTGATTTCGCGGGAGGAGTGTCGGAAGGTATGCGCGCCGCGGGTACGGCCTTAATCGTATTGGCGGCGGGCGGCGGAGTGGACGTCGGAGCTGAGAAGGCGTATAAAGCCGCTAATAAAAGCGACAGATCGATTATGTTCGCCGTAACTAAGTGCGACGCTGAAAATTCAGATTTCCACAAAACATACGAGGCTCTTAAAGAAGAATATGGTTCGACGGTATGCCCCGTAGTCGTCCCCGTTATGGAAGGCGGCAAAGTCGCGTGCTACGTCGATTTGGCTTTAGGCAAGGCTTATAAATATACGAACGGCAAAAAATCGGAAGTTCCCGTTCCTCAAAACGACCTTATTGAGGAAATGAGAGCCGCTCTTTTAGAGGCGGTCGCCGCGACTGACGACGAACTTATGGAAAAGTTCTTTAATGAAGAGCCGTTTTCAGACGACGAGATTTTTTCGGGTCTCACGTCGGGCATTACGGACGGTTCTCTTTACCCCGTGTTCGCGTGTTCCGGCTACACTACGGACGCCGTCGACTTGATTCTTGATTCCATAGCTAATTTTGCTCCGTCCGCCGCTTCCAAGACGAGCGAACATGGTCTTAAATGCGACCCCAACGGACCGTTCGCCGCTATTTGCTTTAAAACAATAGCCGACCCGTTCGTAGGCAAAATGTCTTATTTTAAAGTAGTTTCCGGCACGATTACTCCCGACCGTCCGGCGTATAACCCCAGAACGGGCGACAGCCAGAAGATGGGCAAGATTATTACCGTAAGAGGCGGAAAGCAGGAGGACGCTCCACTTATTACGGCGGGCGACATAGGGGTCGTCACAAAGTTAAACGACGTTATGACGGGCGACACGTTATGCTCCGAAAAAGAACCGGTCGAGCTTGACAAAGTGGATTTCCCGAAACCGTGCCTTTCAATGGCGGTTAAGGTGCGCAAAAAAGGCGAGGAAGAGAAAGTCGCGACGGGTCTTAAAAGGCTTATGGACGAGGATCCGACGATAGAATATCACAATAACGACGAAACAAAAGAGATGATTTTATCGGGTCTTGGCGAACAGCACCTTGACATAATCGTTTCAAAATTAAAATCAAAATTCGGCGTAGAGATAGATTTGGAAGTCCCGAAAGTCGCTTACAGAGAAACGATAAAAAAGAAGATAGAAGTTCAGGGCAAACATAAAAAACAGTCCGGCGGTCACGGTCAGTACGGCGACGTGTGGATTCGTTTCGAGCCGTGCGACAGCGAGGATCTTGTTTTCGCGGAGGAAGTTTTCGGCGGCAGCGTGCCGAAGAATTTCTTCCCCGCCGTTGAAAAAGGTCTTCGAGAGTGCGTCCAAAAGGGCATTGTGGCGGGCTATCCCGTAGTCGGCTTGAAGGCGACGCTTTACGACGGATCATATCACCCTGTTGATTCTTCCGAAATGGCGTTTAAAACAGCCGCTTCTCTCGCTTTTAAAAAGCTCAATCCCGACGCGAAACCGGCGATTCTTGAGCCTATCGGCGTCTTAAACGCTTATATGCCCGACGACAACTTAGGCGATATTATGAGCGATATTACAAAAAGGCGCGGCAGAGTTCTCGGCATGGGTCCCGCCGACGAGCCTAAAATGCAAAAGCTTGAGGCGGAAGTTCCAATGGCTGAAATGGGCGATTTCTCAACGGTTTTGAGAAGCGTCACGCAAGGCCGAGGATATTTTGACTTTACGTTCGCCCGCTATGAGGAAGCCCCCGCGAACGTAGCGGAGAAAGTTATCGCCGATTCCAAAGCGAAAGAGGAAGAAGAGTAATTTTCGGTAAAGTGCGAAAGACCGTAAAGCTAAAATATTGCCGTCTTTCCTAAAAACAACAAATTATTAAGCCGTCCGCTTTAACGCGGTCGGTTTTTTTATTTTACTAATAGGTTCATCGTAATACAATAAATATTGACGATATTTGCAAAGTTCGGATTAAATGTAAATATTGAATTTTTGCTAAGTAAAATTCAAAATAATACTTGACATAATATATAATTGTTATTACAATAAAAGCGAAAGAACTTATAAATTCAAATAAATTGCTTGGAGGTTATAATATTATGTGTGAATACTATGAATTATTACCGTATTTAAAGGGGCAAGTAATGGAACTATTGAGACGCCACCTTAAATTTGAGCGGGAAAAACTTTACAATGCGCGTAACGAAACAGAACGCCGGGAAAGTTTAGGACGAATTTCCGTAACGGAAGGGATAATGCTCGAACTCGATTCCTGGATTTATTTTTTAAATTATTATAAATCGTAATTTAATTTTTAAAATGATGGCGGGACGAAATTTCCCCATAGTTTATAGAGACCTTTAGCGATTGACTTTTTTTTCTTTGTAATATATAATGTATTCGGTGAGGCGAGCGCTTTTTTTAAATTTTGCCCGTCCCCGCTTAATAAAAATTTATTATTTTTACTAAAAGATATAATGAAAATAAAACTATTGTCCTTTTTTGTCGCTCTTGGCATGATATTTGTTTTTTCGCTCGCCGCGTTTGCCGAAAGTTCCGAAAATTACGGCTCTAAGGAAACCGCATCTCCTCGTTCCGTATATGAAGAGTATAAGAACCCCGACGGCAAAACGCTTATAGCGTCAAACGGAGGGGATGTAAATTTTTTTCCTGAAAATTCCATTCCCGCTTTGAAAAAAGCTTCGGAAGACGGCGCCGACATTATTAAAATAGATATAAAAGAAACGAAAGACGGCGTTCTCGTCCTGTCGGGCGATTTAAACCTTAAAAGAACATGCGGCGTAGATAAAAATATTTCGGATTTAACGTATAAGGAACTGTCGGAACAAAAACTTTTAAACAAAAGAGGCGGCGCGGGCGAAAGTTTAACTGAGTATAAAATCCCCTCCTTAAAAGACGTTTTAATAGAAAACACAAACTGCCTTTATTTAGCGGACGCGCCATATTCTTTAAGAGATAAGATTTATGATTTACTAAAAAGCGAAAGCTCTCTCGAAAATGTGATTTTTCTTTTTAAGGACGCGTCCCCTAAAGAAATATCGGAATGGAAAGACAGCCTTTCGGAAAACGTCCTTACTACCTCATATTTTAAAGGCAATATAATTTTTAACGCCGTTTCGTTTTTAAAAAAATCCGAAAAATTAAATATACCGTGTTCATATCTCGCCTCTAAAGTTCCATACGGAGTGGTTTTCGGGAAAACAGTGACGCAACTGGCGACCGGCAAAACAAGGCTTATGGTCAACGCGTCGGAACCTAAACTTTCGGGTACAATCAGAGAAGATACCGAAGTCTATTGGGACGATCTCATAAAAAGAGGTTTTAGCGTTATTTTAACGGACGATATTGAAGGCTTAAAAAAATATCTCGACGACTGCGAAAGCGAAAAAGAAAAATTAAGAGATACGTACAATGAGCGCGTCGTAAATTATACTCTTCCGCAGCTTAAATCCGATAAATGGAGAGACTATAAAAGGTCTTACAATAACGCTAAAAATTTTGCCGAAACGCTTTTAAACAAGGGAAGTTGCGCCAAAAGCGACTTGGTTACGGCGAATTATGAGCTTAAAAAGACCGTCGACAATATAAACGAAAACTTAGAGGAGCTGAAAAACGGCACGGCGGGTCTTACCATAACTCCCGCGAGGGTCGCGCTTTCGGTTTTAGCCGTAGTAGCCGTGGTTTCGGCTGAAATTTTCGTCTACAAGAAAAAGAAAAAATAAACGCCTTAAAATTATTTTAAATTATGATCAGTCAAAAAGATATTTTAGAAACAATAACCATGATACAGGACGAGAATCTCGACGTCCGTACCATAACTTTGGGAATATCGCTGCTCGACTGCTGCGGGAGCGATATTGACGCGGTATGCGATAAAATCTACGATAAAATCACGTCCCGCGCAAAAAATCTTGTAAAAACAGCCGCCGAAATAGAAAAGGAGTTCGGAATACCGATAATAAATAAGCGCATATCGGTAACCCCGATATCTTTCGTCTTGGCTTCATGCGAAAATAAAAACGCCGTAAAAATCGCTTTAACGCTCGAAAAGGCCGGAAGGGAATGCGGAATCGACTTTATTGGCGGGTTTGGGGCGCTCGTGGAAAAAGGCTTTTCGCACGGAGACCGCGAACTTATTAACTCGATACCCGAGGCTTTATCGATTACGGATCACGTGTGTTCAAGCGTAAACGTAGGCTCTACAAAGACGGGCATAAACATGGACGCGGTAAAGCTGATGGGTGAAATCGTGTTAAAAACCGCCTTGGCGACCGCTGATAAAAACTCGATCGGGGCGGCTAAACTTGTGATTTTTTGCAACGCCGTACCAGACAACCCGTTTATGGCCGGCGCTTTTCATGGGGCGGGAGAACCCGATTGCGTTTTAAATATAGGCGTGTCGGGACCCGGAGCCGTTAGAGCCGCCCTCGCCAAATCAAAAGACCTCGACCTTACCGGGGTCGCCGATTTAATAAAGCGGACGGCGTTCAAAGTCACGAGAATGGGTCAGCTCGTAGGCTCTTTAGCTTCGCAAAGGCTCGGCTACCCATTTGGAATAGTCGATTTATCGTTAGCTCCCACTCCCGCCGCCGGAGACTCGGTCGCGAGGATTTTAGAGGAAATGGGGCTTTCCCGTTGCGGGTCTCCCGGCACGACGGCCGCTCTCGCAATATTAAACGACGCGGTTAAAAAGGGCGGCAGTTTCGCTGCTTCCAACGTGGGCGGTCTTTCAGGGGCTTTTATACCGGTTTCCGAAGATGAAGGAATGATAGAGGCGGTTAAAAATAACGCTCTCTCCATAGAAAAATTAGAGGCCATGACGGCGGTATGCTCGGTAGGGCTCGACATGATAGCCGTCCCGGGCGACGTAGACCCGTATACGATAAGCGGCATAATCGCGGACGAGACGGCTATTGGGATGGTAAATTCCAAGACCACCGCCGTGAGGCTCATTCCCGCCATAGGAAAAAAAGAAGGCGAAACGCTCGATTTAGGCGGTCTTTTAGGGAGCGCTCCCGTAATGGGAGTAAACAGGAACTCCCCTAAAAAATTTATCGACAGAAAAGGAAGGATTCCCGCTCCGCTTCAAAGTCTTAAAAATTAAATTTAAAATGAACCAAAGCTCCAAAAACGAAATATATAAATTTTTCGATATATTAAGATCGTGGATTTTTCCCGACAGATGTGTTCTTTGCAACAAAGTCGTGCCATATAATACCGAAGTTTGCGCGGAATGCCTCAAAAAAGCGACGGTAGTAAGCGGCGAAAAGTGCAAAAACTGCGGCTTTCCTAAAAACCTTTGCTCCTGCCTCGGAAAATCGTTTTATTTTGACGGCGTTACCGCGCCTTTTCTTTACAAGGGCAACGTAAGACAGGGAATTTCTTACTGGAAATTTGGCGGCGCCGTCAGGAACACCGGCTTTTACGCGAAAACGATTAAAAATAGCGTCAAAAGAGATTTTAAAGATATAGAATTTGACTTTGTTTCATGCGTGCCGCAGACTGAAAACGAAACGAAAGAGCGCGGCTACAACCAAGGCGAGCTTTTAGCCGAAATGACCGCCGAAAAACTGAAAATCCCTTTTAAAAACGCGCTTATAAAGCTTTTTGATACAGAGCGTCAGCACAACGTCCCCAAGGAAATGAAAACCGGAAACGTGTTCGGCGCGTTCGACGTAAAAGATAGAAGAGCCGTAAACGGAAGTTCCATTCTCCTTGTCGACGACATAAAAACAAGCGGCAACACGCTAAACGAGTGCGCTAAAATGCTAAAATTATACGGCGCGAAAGAAGTCTATTGCGCCGTGATCGCCCTCGCGTGACAGGTATTTATAACCCCTGCGGGAAGCTCTCGCGGGGGTTGTTTATCCTGATTAGAATTCAATAGCCGGTAACTCTTAGCGATTAGTAACTGACATAGCAAAAAAACCGCAGAAGGAATTCCAAAGGAATGCTTTCCGCGGAGAGAAGAGGTTTTAAATAATTTTAAATGATTTTAAACAACCTTAATGACTTTGAAGACTTTAGTCGACGAAGCCTTTGCCGCCAATACTGCTCATAATCGCGTTGTCCATGACTCTTGTCAAGACGTTTAGGAATCTTACAAAGAAGCTTACGGATTCGGTTTTTGACGTAAGCCCCGTTACCGACAATGCGTCGTTAAGTTCGGTCGTTATAGCTTGAGCCTCGTTGTCTGAATTGATATTAAGAATAGTGTTGTCGAGGAACGTTTTAGCTTTTTCATACGCGGGTTTTACAACCGCGATCTGCTCTTCTGTGTAAGCGCCGTCGGCGTTCGCCAAAACTTGCTCCGCCTTGACCATAAGACCGTCGGGACGAGTTAAGGTTCTTGTGTTTCTCGCGTAATTAAACTGCGGGAAAGCGGGGTTGGAGTTTACGTCCGTGATGTTTTCGCTTACAATACCGGCTAAGAGTCTTATTACAACGTCGTCTCTTCCGACTTCGTGGTGCTGATTCTTAAAAAACCACGTGGTATCGGGGAATAAACAAGTGGAGACGTCCAGCTCTTTATCGGGAGAGTTGCCGTTGGGAAGAAACTTTCCCGCGACGGCGTAAGTCGCTCCTAACGAAGAGGAGTCGATATCGATAATCGAGTCGGAGTTCGAAGTTTTTGAAGAGCCGGTGATTCCAAAAAAGCAATAATCGCCCGTGTCGTACTGCCTGCCGTAGCCGCATACGTTGTAAATATTTACCCCGTATTTGTCGTGAGCGTATGTGAGGTTGTCTTTAAGGTCTAGTCTCGCGTTCTGGAATCTGTCAGTTCTCGCCCTTAAATTTGCGGTATCGGGCGTAGAAAGGTAAGAGTTGGCGAGGCCCTCGTATCTGTCTGAAGGAACCATCGACCAGAACTGCGGGCAATTTACAAGGATAGTGTCGAGAATCGCGTCCATAGCGGACGTAAGCATGGTGTAAAGCGTCTCTTTGGGGAAAATCCTCAAAGCGATATTGATAAGATGACCTACGTATTCGTCCAGACCCTGCTCTTTCATAACCATCGGGAGATATTCGCTGTAAACGAACTCGTCTGAAAGATTCCAGTTTCTCTGATAGAAATCGGCTAAGAGATCCGTGCCGTTAAGACAGGCGACTACGTCTATAACGCTGTTAATATCGGAAAAGTCGCCGCCGCGCTCTCTTACTAAATCGAAGTACGCGGTCATAATCGTTCCGCCTAGGCTTATGGGGACGAGATTTACTTTTTTGCACCCGGTCTGCTCTTTAACCATGGCGATGTAATCGAAAAGACCTTCGGCCGAGGTCATGGGGTCGCCTATAAGCGGGAAAGTGTAAAGGTAGGTGTATTTTTCGCCGTCTACGCCGTATGTCGCGTTCATTTCTTCTATAACGGGTTCCATGGGAAGTCTTCTGTAGAACCAGTCTTTAGCTTCTTGGCTGTAATCGGAAAGAGGATATTCGTACTTATCGACCACAAGGTTGTTTACGGGGTCGCCGTTTTTATCGGACGCTTGAATATAAAAAATATCCGACACAGTGTTGTAAACCGCTAAGGGAAGATCCTCGTCGGTTTTTTGGTTTAAAAGGGTGAAAACGAGCGGGATCGTGAGGTTTTTAAAGACGGATGAAACAACTTTTGGGGTATCGATAATTAAAAGACCGCCTTCTAATTTTTTGCCGTTCTTATCAAGTATCGGATTGCCGTTCGCGTCGCAGTAAACGGAATTCGACTGGCTGATTCCGGGAATAATGATCATCGGGACAATCTCGGACGAGGGCTTGGTTGAAATAAGCGCGCCGGCGGGCGCCTCGACCTCGGCCGACGACGTAACGGCAAAAACGTAAGACGCCATTACAAGAACTAGAATAACGCTAATGATTTTTTTAAATGAGGAAGACATGATTTTCCCTCCAAAAAATGGTTTTGTATACTCTCGGACATTTTAATAATATCACAATGATTTCGCCATTGCAAGCGGATTTTTAGTAAATTCATACATTGTACTTAATATATTAACGCCGCATATTTTTTTCTTAATTCTAATTGATAATAATGAGCCGCAATTTATATGATATAATGCCCGTGTATAACAACCGCTTACGAGGTTTCCTTGATGACAAACGTTCTTGTAATTTTCGGCGGCAAATCAAGCGAATACGAAGTGTCGCTTAACAGCGCGTATTCCGTAATTTGCAACATGCCGAGAGATAAATATAATATAATAAAATTAGGCGTTACAAAAGAGGGCGAGTGGCTTTATTACGACGGGGAAATTTCTAAAATTCCATCCGGCGAATGGGTAAGTTTAGGCGTTAAGGCGTATATTTCCCCTGATTACGGCGAAAAAACGCTAAACGTACTTTACCCCGAAGGCGCAAAGAAAATTCATATTGACGCATGTTTCCCGGTTCTTCACGGCAAAAACGGCGAAGACGGCTCTTTGGCGGCTCTTTTAACATTAGCCGGGATACCTTACGTTGGTTCTTCGCCTCTTTCAGCCGCTATGTGCATGGATAAGTCCGTTACTAATCTTTTAGCGGAGTTTTACGGCGTAAAAGAAGCTAAATGGCTCTCTATTACTAAACGCGATTACGAAAAAGGCAAAAGCTCCTTTATGGAAAAATGTTCAAACTATTTAGGTTTCCCTCTTTTTGTAAAACCCGCGAACGCGGGCTCTTCGGTGGGCGTTGCGAAAGTCGCGTCCGGCGAATTTCTCGCGGGCGCTTTGGAAAACGCTTTTAAAGAAGACAAAAAAATCGTCGCGGAAGAAAATATAGACGGAAGAGAAATAGAGTGCTCCGTTTTAGGGGAAGACGATCCGATAGTTTCGATTCCCGGGGAAATTATTCCTTCCGCCGAGTTTTATGATTACGACGCTAAGTATAAAAGCGACTCCAAACTTATAATCCCCGCTCCCCTTCCGCCCGAAAAAACGGAGGAAATAAGAGAAACCGCTCTTAAAATTTATAAATCGCTTTGCTGCAAAAGTCTTTCACGCGTTGACTTTTTCTTAAGAAAAAGCGATAACGCGCTTCTCTTTAATGAGATAAACACAATGCCGGGCTTTACCGAAATAAGTATGTACCCTAAGCTCTTTGAAGCGTCGGGCATACCGTACCCGGAACTTATCGACCGACTTATTAAAAACTGCTCGCTTTAGGCTATTTTTAATTTACGCAAATGACTAAAAACATACTTCTTACAATTAAAGACGCTCACACCGTGGACGAAACGAGAGAGTCGTATGAGATGACTACCCGAGGCGTTTTTCACGGAAATGAAGACGATTACAAAATAGAATACGACGAACAGTACGACGAGCTTCGCGGCTGTCACACGGTTTTAAGCGTAAAAAACAAAAACTGCGTGTCAATAGTGAGAACCGGCTCGTATAGTTCCGAAATGATGATCGAAAGAGGCAAACGCCATAATTGCAACTACATAACGCCTTTCGGCTCTATGCTTATAGGAATCGACGCTCAAAAAGTATATTCGACGGTAAAAGACGGTAAAGGCGTCTTAGACCTTCGCTATACGATAGATTTTTACGGCGACGTAGCGAGTCAAAACGAGCTTAAAATTAAGATTGAATAAGCGCTGCCGCATAATAATCGCGCGCCGCCGCCAACGGTTTTTTATTAAAATTTAACGCGTTTTAAGATTTAACATAAACTCCCTTTAAATTTACAGATTTAAAATTAACGCGGAACTTCTTTAAATATGTCTATTATAGTAAAAAAAGCAGAAAATCAAATAGTTGAAATAATAAATAACGCTTTAAACAAGGCTATAGAAAGCGGGGCTTTGCCGGAAGGAACTCTCCCGCCTTTTAAAGTGGAGATCCCCGCCGACAGGGAACGCGGCGACTATTCGGCGAACGCCGCTTTAGTATCGGCTAAGGTCTTTAAAAAAGCCCCTATTAAAATCGCTGAAATCTTATGTGAAAACGCGTCGCTTAAAGGGACTTACTTTAAAAGCATAGAAGCCGCGGGAGCGGGATTTATTAACTTTAAGCTGGGCGAAACTTATTACGCCGACATACTTTTTGACGTTAGTGAAAAAGGCGAAAATTACGGTCATTCCGATTACGGGCGCGGAAAAAGCGTTCTTTTGGAGTTTGTGTCCGCTAATCCCACGGGTCCTATGCACATAGGAAACGCGAGAGGCGGAGCTATGGGCGACTGTTTAGCGTCGATTTTAGAATGGGCGGGTTACAGAGTAGAGAGAGAATTTTATGTAAACGACAGCGGCAACCAAATAGAAAAGTTCGGTCTTTCTCTCGATATTCGCTATCGTCAGATTTACGGCGAAGACGTGGAAATGCCCGAGGACTCTTATCACGGGCAGGATATTATCGACCACGCGAAAAATTTCTCTAAAATTTACGGCGACGAGTATATAAACAAAAGCCCCGAAGAGCGAAAAAAAGCTCTCGTTGATTACGCTCTGCCTATAAACATTAAAGGCTTAGAGCGCGACTTACTAAAATACAACATAAAATACGACACGTGGTTTAAAGAGAGCAGTCTTCACGAAAGCGGAAAGACTGACGAAGTCGTGGATATTTTAACGAAAAAAGGATATACTTACGAAAAAGACGGCGCGTTGTGGTTTAAAGCCGAAAGTTTCGGCTGTGAAAAAGATTTTGTCTTAAGGCGCTCGAACGGCTTTTACACATACATAGTCCCCGATATAGCTTACCACTATAATAAACTGGTAACAAGAGGGTTTGATATGGCGGTGGATATTTTAGGAGCGGACCACCACGGATACGTTCCGAGGCTTAAAGCCGCCATAGAGGCTTTAGGCGTGGACTCTCGAAGATTAAAAGTCGTTTTAATGCAGATGGTGCGACTTGTTAAAAACGGCGAAATAATTAAGGCGTCGAAGCGTTCCGGCAAGGCGATTACGCTGGTAACGCTTCTTGACGAAGTTCCCGTGGACGCGGCGAGATTCTTTTTTAATATGCGCGAGGCGGATTCTCATTTTGACTTTGACCTTGATTTGGCGGTAGACGAGTCGTCGCAGAATCCCGTTTACTACTGCCAGTACGCCCACGCGAGAATAGCGAGTATATTCAGGCGCATGGCTGAAAAAGGAAGACCTTATGAAGGATGTAAAAAAGAACAGGCTCTTTTGCTCACAGAACCCGAGGAAAAAGAGCTTATTCGCCATATAGCTTCTTTAACGGGGGAAATTGAAAACGCCGCTAAAACGCTCGACCCATCTAAAATCACAAAGTACGCCATCGATTTAGCGTCGCTTTTCCATAAATTTTACAACGCCGTAAGATGCGACGTGGACGACGACGATTTAAGGGCGGCGAGGCTTTTCCTTTGTAAATCCGTAAAAGATATTATGGGCAATCTACTCCACATGATGAAAATAACCGCGCCTGAAAATATGTGATTTTTATGGAAGAGAAAGAAAACAAGCCTGTGGCTCAAAACAAAAAAGCGTATCATGATTATTTTGTGCTCGACACATACGAGGCCGGTCTTGAGCTTTTCGGCACGGAAGTAAAATCAGTGCGCCAGGGGAAAATCAATTTAAAAGACTCGTGGTGTAATATCGACAAAGGCGAGATTTTCGCCAACAATATCCATATTTCTCCATACGACCACGGAAATATTTTTAACCGCGACCCCCTAAGACCTAAGAAGCTCTTAATGCACAAAAAAGAAATATTAAAGCTTTTTGGCTTGACAAAGCAGCAAGGCTATGCGATAATACCCTTGAAGATATACTTTAAAAAAGGCAAAGCTAAAGTTTTGATCGGTCTTTGTAAGGGTAAAAAACTTTACGACAAAAGAGAAGCCGCCGCGAAGAAATCCGCCGAAAGGCAAATCGCGGCGAACAAGTTCAAACGGTAAACGCTAAATTTTTTGTAAGCTTACCTTTAAAAAACCTTTAGTTCTTTTTTAAGCTGTTTTAATTTGGGGATGAAAGGATTTCGACGGGGATCTTAAGATTCGGTAAGCGGGCAGAGGCGCGAACCCTCTATAAAAGTCGCAGTTTATAACAATAAACGACAACAACAATACTGTTTTAGCGGCCGCTTGATTTAGGTCGCCGTTTCACCCGAGAGGACTGCAGCTTGGGATGAAGCGTCATTTAGCAGTGAACGTGAACGGGCGAGGGCTTTAGTAGTCCGTCATGAATTACAAAAGATCGTCAAACGCGAGCCCGCCGACGGGCGCGCGTGAGAGAGATAAAAAACGCCGGCTACGCTCGTAGAAAGCCGGAAGGCGAGATTTTCGGACGCGGTTTCGATTACCGCCATCTCCACCATACGCCGCTTTTTTAGCGGTTTTTTTAAAGTTCTTAAAAGCGTTAGAGCGCCGCCGCATAATAATCGCGCTTGAGACGCGCCGTCAAATTTTCCGTTAGATGAAACAAAAAGCGCGGGGAATAATTTTGCGTATGACCGGGTATTTTTGTAAAATATAACGGAATAGACGCAAGTGGAAGAGCGCAAAACCATCAGGCGGTCGTCGCGCGGCGGCGTCTTAGGTTTAATTCCAAAAATTTAAAAAGG
>CAYUEV010000021.1:0-5709 GCA_964443825.1 uncultured Eubacteriales bacterium | reverse complement strand
TCAGGCGGTCGTCGCGCGGCGGCGTCTTAGGTTTAATTCCAAAAATTTAAAAAGGAAACTTATTATGAACACTTTAGAAGCTATAGAAAAAAGAAGCTCCACGAGAATCTATAAAAATACTGAAATTTCCGAAGAGAAAATAAATATTTTGATAGACGCGGGATTAAAAGCCCCTACCGCCACCAACAGACAGGAAATTCACTTTTCCGTAGTAAAATCGGACAATCCCGTCCTCTTGGAAATCGACGACGAAATGAAGAGATTAAGAGATTCGTCCCAAAAAGAGAACTTCTATTATAACGCGCCGGTCGTGATTTTTTTAAGCGCTGAGGAGTACTTTAAATGGAGCCCGTTGGACGCCGGAATCGCGGTAGAAAATATGGCGCTCGCCGCCGAGGATTTAGGTCTTGGGAATGTGATTATAGGCTGCGTTTACGACGCTTTAAAAGGTGAAAAGAAGGATTATTTTTCCAAAAAACTTGATTTCCCCGACGGGTATGTTTATGAAATCGCCATAGCGATAGGTGAAAAAGCCGCCGAAAAAACGCCTCATAATTATGATAAAGACGCTCAGGCAAGTTTTATTAAGTAGGATATTAGCGTAATTTTTTTAAACGCGTTTTTCATATTTAAACGCTTCCCCGCCCTCTTTAAAAAGGGCGGGGATTTTAGCGCTTTAATTTAGTTTTTAAGAGTTTATAAATTTAACGTTGAAAACCTATAAAATATATGATATTATTAGGATATAAAAGATAAAGGATCGAGGCGAAACATAGTGAAAATATCCACAAAAGGGCGATACGCTCTAAGAATACTTATTGATCTCGCGGAGCATCAAAACACAGGCTACGTCGCGTTAAAGGATATTGCCGAAAGGCAGAATATATCGAAAAAATACCTTGAACAGATTATCCCGCTTTTAAACAGAGGCAATATATTAAAAACTTCGAGAGGGTTTCAAGGAGGCTATATGCTCGCTAACTCCCCCGATAAATATACCGTAGGGCAGATTTTGCGCCTTACGGAAGGGAGTTTAGCGCCGGTTTCATGCGTAGAGGAATCGCCGATTACCTGCGAAAGAAGTTCCTATTGCGCGACGTTACCAATTTGGCAGGGGCTATACCGCGTAATTAACGAATACCTTGACAGCGTCACTTTGCAGGATATTCTCGACAGTCAAAAAGAACGCTACGAAAACGATTACAGTATTTAATTTAGCGCGATCATTCCTCGTATTTAAGTTTATCGGCGTTCCAGCGGTCCAATACCAAAAGCATATCCGAAGCCGCGCTTTTCGCGCCTTCAAGGTCGTGTTCCAAATAATTCCCGCACTCTTTACGTTTAGCGCCCGGTATTTCGCCGGAAAATTCCGCTATAAACAAAAACGAATCTTTAACGAGTTTTATAGCGTCGGAGGGCTCGGCATCTCGCAAAAGAAGATAAAATCCCGTCCGGCAGCCCATAGGTCCTACGTATATCACTTTATCGGAAAGTTCGCTGTTTCGAGCGTATGTCGCAAATAAGTGTTCGATTGTGTGTAAAGCGCCGTTAGAAAGATAATCCCCACCGTTAGGCTTTTTCATGCGGATATCATATGTTATAATATCGCCGTCTACTCGTGAAATATACATTCCCTTGTTTAATTTATCGTGATTTACCGAAAAACTCGCGATTTTTTTCAAAAGAAACTCCCCTTTTTAAACGCCTTAAAAACTCCGCCTTCGTATGCTCTCGGGTATACGATCGGGCGGAGTATTATTAGGCTTAAACGATTTTTTAAAGCCGATAAAATTACTCTGAAAACATAGGAGTTGAAAGATACCTTTCGCCTGTGTCCGGTAAGAGCGCTACTATAAATTTACCTTTGTTTTCAGGGCGTTTGGCGAGCTTTGTCGCGGCGAAAACGGCCGCTCCTGACGAAATGCCAACGAGAAGACCTTCTTTTCTCGCAAGAGTTCGCCCCGTTTTAAAGGCTTCTTCGTTCTCTACCGCGATAACTTCATCGTAAACGCCCGTATTTAAGACGTCGGGAACGAATCCCGCGCCTATACCTTGGATTTTATGAGGACCGGCCGTTCCTTTTGAGAGGACGGGAGAACCCGCCGGCTCTACCGCGACTACTTTAACGTTGGGATTTTTGGATTTAAGGTACTCGCCGACGCCCGTAATAGTACCGCCCGTGCCGACTCCCGCGACAAAAATATCGACTTTTCCGTCCGTGTCGTTCCATATTTCAGAACCTGTGGTACTGCGGTGAACGGCGGGATTTGCGGGGTTTGTAAACTGACTCGGTATAAAGCTGTTGGGGATACTCTCGGCAAGCTCCTGCGCTTTGGCGATAGCGCCTTTCATACCTTTGGCGCCGTCCGTTAAAACAAGCTGAGCGCCGTATGCTTTTAAAAGATTGCGGCGTTCTACGCTCATGGTTTCGGGCATAGTGAGGATTATTTTATATCCCCTCGCCGCCGCGACCGCCGAAAGCCCAATGCCTGTGTTGCCGCTCGTCGGCTCTATAATAACCGAATCGGGCTTCAAAACGCCTTTAGCCTCAGCGTCGTCTATCATGGCTTTGGCGATTCTGTCTTTTACGCTGCCGGCCGGATTAAAATATTCGAGTTTTCCGTAAATATCGGCGTCTAAATCGTTTTCTTTCGCATAATTTGTAAGTTTTAAAAGCGGGGTGCCGCCTATAAGGTCGGTAATCTTCTCATAAATTTTCATATAAAATCGCTCCCTTTATCTTGTTTCTGTCTTATATTAAGTATACTCTTTTAATTTGCATAATTCAACATCTTTATGCGATTAAACGCCGCGCGAATATTTTTTTATTGTACGGCGAATCTCCATAATAACTAAACCTATATGTGTTATAGGCATTTTAACATACTTAAAATTTTTTGTCAATACGCTTATTTACTTTTCTCCTGATTTTTAAAGGTTTTTCGCGATTTTAAAAAGACGGCTTGACAAAACGCTCGCTTCTTAGTATATTTATATATAAATTATATAGGTTTTATCTGAGTATACCTTTAAAAATATCCCATGAATCTAAACGGAGTGAAATCAAATGGAACAAAACAGATACGAACTTAACAAAAATTTAGCCCAGATGTTAAAAGGCGGCGTTATAATGGACGTGACCACGCCGGAGCAAGCGAAAATCGCCGAAAGCGCGGGAGCGTGCGCCGTAATGGCTTTAGAGCGCATTCCGGCCGACATTCGCGCCGCGGGCGGCGTGTCAAGAATGAGCGACCCTAAAATGATTAAAGGCATACAAAACGCCGTATCGATTCCCGTTATGGCTAAATGCAGAATAGGTCATTTTGCCGAGGCGCAGATTCTAGAGGCTATTGAGATAGACTACATTGACGAAAGCGAAGTTCTCTCCCCCGCCGACGACAAATATCATATCGATAAAACAAAATTTAACGTTCCGTTTGTCTGCGGCGCTAAAGATTTAGGCGAGGCGTTAAGACGTATAAACGAAGGGGCGGCGATGATACGCACCAAAGGAGAACCCGGAACAGGCGACGTTGTACAGGCCGTAAGACATATGAGAATGATGCAAAGCGAAATAAAGCGTATTGGCTCGATGGCCGAGGACGAACTTTTCGACGCGGCGAAACAGTTGCAAGTCCCTTATGATTTGGTATTATACGTCCATGAAAATAAAAAACTGCCCGTAGTCAATTTCGCGGCGGGCGGAGTCGCCACTCCCGCGGACGCGGCTTTAATGATGCAGCTCGGCGCGGAAGGCGTTTTTGTGGGAAGCGGCATTTTTAAATCAGGCGCCCCCGAAAAAAGGGCGGCGGCTATTGTAAAAGCCGTGACAAATTACAAAGACGCGAAGCTTCTAGCCGAACTTTCAGAGGATTTAGGCGAGGCTATGGTCGGCATAAACGAACAGGAAATCGAACTTTTGATGGCGGAAAGAGGAAAATAATATGAACGTCGGCGTTCTTGCCGTGCAAGGCGCGTTTTTAGAACACGAGAAAACGCTCGCGAAACTCAACGTACCCTCTTTTGAAATACGCGAAAAAATCGATCTTAAGAATCACATGGACGCGCTCATATTGCCGGGAGGGGAAAGCACGGTACAAGGGAAGTTATTGCGCGACTTGGGGCTGTTTCCCATAATAAAAGAAAAAATCGACGCGGGACTGCCCGTCTTCGGCACGTGCGCGGGACTTTTGTTACTTGCGAAAAATATTGTAAACGACGATAACGTATATTTTTCCTCAATGGATATTGTAGCGGTGCGAAACGCTTACGGAAGGCAGCTGGGAAGTTTTTACACAGAGTCGGATTTTGGCGAGCTGAAAAAAATTCCTATGACTTTTATCAGAGCTCCGTATATTGAAAGCGTGGGGAACGGCGTTAGAATTCTCTCTGTGGTGGACGGTCGTATCGTCGCGGCGAGGCAGAAAAATATCCTTGTGACCTCGTTTCACCCGGAGCTTAACGACGACTTGCGAGCGCATGAGTATTTTCTTGAAATCGTGCGCAACAGCCGCTTATAGGAGGCTAATATGACTTTACCGGAAAAGTATCAAACGCTTAAAGATTATTTACGCTCCCTTAAAAGCGTCGCGGTAGCGTTTTCAGGCGGCGTGGATTCGACGCTTTTACTTTACGCGGCGCATGAAACCTTAGGCGAAAAGACTTTGGCCGTCACGGCGAAATCTCCTTCTTTCCCCGAAAGAGAACTGACGGAATCTAAAAAATTTTGCGAAAATCTCGGCATCCGCCAATATATATTTGAGTCGGGGGAGCTAGATATAGAAGGCTTCAGACAAAACCCTAAAAACCGCTGTTATCTGTGTAAGCGCGAACTGTTTCAAAAAATATGGGACATAGCGAAAGAAAATAACGTTAAGGCGGTTGTAGAAGGATCCAACGTCGACGACGAAGGCGACTACCGTCCGGGGCTAACAGCCGTAAAAGAACTTAACGTAAAAAGCCCGCTTAGGCAAGCGGGACTCGCAAAAGACGAAATTCGCGCTCTGTCGAAGGAATTCGGTCTCCCGACTTGGAACAAGCAGTCTTTTGCGTGCCTCGCCTCAAGATTCCCCTATGGGGATACTATAAGCGAGGAAAAGCTGGCGACGGTAGATAAAGCGGAGCAGTTTTTATTGGATTTAGGCTTTAGTCAGGTCAGAGTCAGGATTCACGGGAATATCGCGAGAATCGAAATTTCCCCCGATGAATTTAATAAGCTGCTCTCGGTAAAAGAAGAAGTCGATAAAAAATTAAAACAGTTGGGGTTTACCTATGTGACGCTCGACTTATCGGGTTACAGAACGGGCAGCATGAACGAAACCATTGGGAAAACTTTATGAAAATTTTAATAAAAGACACTACGAAAGAAGAAAGAGAGAGAATCGTTTTAAAGTCGCTCGACTGCGGCGGCGGCTGTGAAAACTGCTCCTCATGCTCTCTAGGCGGCGGAAACGCCTACGATATGTATAAAGATTACATAGACGGGAAAAGGGAGATTTCGGAAATAAACGCTAGCTACCGAACAAGGTTTGTGCGATAAAAAATATTTAATTTCACACGACAAGACGGCGAATAGCGGTCGGCGGTTAGGGATTAGCGAGTAGATTATATTGGAAAAAAAGAAACATAATAAACAGGAGTTTGCATAATGTTTTAATGAAGATTACAGACAAAAGAATAGATGGCGGAAAGGCTTTTGACTGGGGAAGA
>CAYUEV010000020.1:0-29185 GCA_964443825.1 uncultured Eubacteriales bacterium | reverse complement strand
TTTTTGTTCTTTCAAGCGTCTACTCTAAGGGGATTATATCATAAGCTTAAAGGGGCTTGTTTTTTGTTCTTTGCGGGGAGTAACCTATGGGAGGAAATCTCCTCCGCTTGGTTTAAAGCGCGGTATCGAGTTTCGCCGAAACTCTTAAGATCTTTCTCGCGTCCGAAGCGGTGATCGAGCCGTTCTTGTCGGCGTCGGAAGCGAGAATTTCCGTTTCCGTCGGGGTATGGAGTTTCGCGGAAATTCTTAAAGCGATTCTCGCGTCGGAAGCGGTGATTGTTCCATCAGCGTTTACGTCTCCCAAAGTATACGCGGGACCGGGCTCGGTTGAAGGTTCAGCCGTAGTAGGTTCCGTAGTCGGTACGGTTGTGGTTTCAGTCGGAGCTTCGGTAGTCGGCTCGGGAAGCGCGGGGATTTCGCGTTCTTCCAATACTTCTCCGCAGACCGTACATTTTTGCTGTTCCAATCCCGGTTTGCCTACTTCCGGCGGAACTACCGTTTCCCAATTCCCCGGAACATGACCTTTAGCGGGAATTGATTCGGTGTAACTGTCGCCGCAAATGGAACAGGTGTAAGTCATAACTCCCTCTTCAGTACAGGTAGGCTCTTTTGTTACTACTCCCACATAATCATGTTCATGCTCGGGCTCTGAAGAAGGCTCGGACGCGGGTTCAGACGCAGGCTCGGACATGGGCTCGGTAGTGGGTTCGGTCGGAGCTTCAGTGGTTGGTTCTGTCGTTGGCTTTGTCGGGGGTTCTGTAGTCGGGGCTTCAGTAGTTGGCTCTGTCGTTGGTTCAGTAGTGGTTTCGGTCGGAGCTTCTGTTGGGGGTTCTGTAGTTGGAGCTTCTGTGGGAGTTTCAGTGGTTGGTTCGGTTGTGGGAGCTTCTGTTGGGGGTTCTGTCGTTGGTTCAGTAGTGGTTTCAGTTGGAGCTTCTGTAGGAGGCTCGGTTGTCGGCGCTTCAGTCGGGGGTTCTGTAGTCGGAGCTTCCGTGGGAGCTTCTGTAGGAGCTTCAGTTGGGGCTTCAGTAGGAGCTTCGGTCGGCGCTTCCGTGGGAGGTTCGGTGGGCTGTTCATTTGGGGTATCGGATGGAGTATCGCCTAAGTTAGCTCCCGCCCATTTTGCTTTATAGCCTGATGAAGAATCTCTTAGAGTGAACTCAACGGTGAGAGTATTTCCCGACGCCGTAAGCTGGTCGATATAGAGCAGATTGTCGAACGCCAGCAAGTCCCCGGCGTTTTCGTCCTTAACAATCAATACAACATAGGACATGCCCGGCTCGGCGGCAGTTAAGGTTTCTGTAAGCGCTCCCTCGGCGGCTATTGTAGCCGTCGGGATTTTGGTTACCGGCTTGGGAGACGGGAGAGAAACGGCGGCTGTAGGGACATAATTAAATATTATTTCCGCTTCGCCAAAAGCTTCGTATCCCGTAATTGTGTACCAGTTAGTTTGATTTCCAACATAATAAACTTTTCCGACAGGACAATTGCTAAACGCGCCTCCGCCTATATTTCTAAGACCCTTGCCAATAATTACCGTATTAAGGCTTCCGCAACTATAAAAAGCATATTGTCCGATGCTTGTTACGCTATCGGGAATTGTTATATTTGGCAGAGCGGAACAGCCGGAAAAAGCCCCGTGATAGTCGCCGCTATAACGTACACCTCCTTCAATGTTAGTCACACTTTTGCCAATAGAAACACTTAAAAGACTTTTACAATTTGCAAATGTTTCATTCTTAATTGTCGTAACAAGATCGGGAATTTTTATTTGAATAAGACCTGATCCGCTAAAAGCTTGATCCCCTATGCTCACGACACTTTCAGGTAAAGTAATATTTGCCAAACCTGAACAACCTGAAAACGTTCTGTTTCCTATAGTAGCAAGATTTTTTGGTAAGTTTACCGCCGATAAGCCGCCGCAACCATAAAACAATTCGTCTGCTAGACTGCCAAGATTTTCCGGTAGAGTTACCGAGGGAAGTCCAGAACAGCCTGAAAAAGCGCCTTTTCCTATGCTTACGACGTTCTTTCCGAAATTTATACTGGTAAGTCCCGAACATCTTTCAAAAGCAAATTCTTCAATATTTACAATATTTTCTGGAAGAGTAATACTTGGAAGTCCTATACAATTTCGGAATGTGTAGGCATTTATTTTTGAAAGTCCGTTTCCTAATTTTACATTAGCGAGTCCCGCGCAGTCGGAAAACGCGTAATTTCCAACATTTGTAACGCTATCGGGAATAGTTATGTTGGAAAGCGAAGAACATCCTGAAAACGCGTAATTGCCAATGCTTATGACTCCGCCTCCAATCGTCGCGGTAGCGAGCGTGGAACAGCCATCAAAAGCATTATCGCCTATGCTCGCGACGCTGTCAGGGATCGTAACAGTTGGAAGCGACTTACAGCCGGAAAAAGCGGCTTTGCCGATACTCGTAACGCCATTTTCAATTACTACGTTTACAAGCGACGTGCAGCCTGAGAACTCTCCATCCGAAATACTCGTTACTCTGGAAGGAACAGTAAAAGCCGGCAAAGCGGTACAATTAGAAAAGGCTTCCGACTCTATAACAATCACGCTTTCAGCCAAATTTACGCTTACAAGACTCGTTAAACCGCGAAATGAGCTATTTCCGATTTTTGTAATTCCATATTTGACGGTTACTTTTTTTATGTTTTGACGCAATGAATCCCATGGTGCATATGAGCCAAAATAATTGCTATTATGTCCATAATCACGCATTTCTCCTTCGCCGGTAATTACAAGCTCGCCGTCGTTAAAGAGAGTCCAGGTGACGTTGCTGTCATCGCTTGTTCCGCAATTTCCGCTTTCCTTTACTCCGCTGGTATTTGTTACGGAATTATCGAATTTTTTCTTATTGGGACACTCGCCCCAGCCGAAAGTAAGTCCTTTTTCAACCGTGCCGGAGACATAGAAGCTGCCAATATCTATGGTTCTGTTTAAAACGTTTTCAATATCGGGCAATTTAATAGGACCTATGCTTATGGTGATTTTCCCGTTTATTGTTAAGCTCAAATCGCCGTCTAAACAAAGTATGCAGGTGTGAGTAGGATCTCCTTCGCCGTTTGTGATTGTCGGAACAAACAGCGTCCCGGTTATGGCGAAATCAAATGAAACGTGGAAATCAACGGGGACGATTTTTAAAGCGGTAAAGCCGACGGCGACTTCGGGTATTAAATCAAGTTTAAAATCGCCCGTTACTTCCACTTTATATTCAAAAACCGGCTTTTCGCTTAACGACTGAGCTTTAGTGTTTATGCTCTTCGTTACGCCTTCTCTCATTGTAAATGTCATACTTCCGTTCGCCGTAAAAGAAGCGTCGGCTTTAAAACTTATACTAAGGGCGAAGTTAGCGTCTATTACCCCGGGCACTACGGAAATTTGAGTATCTATGAGCGCTAAAGTCGCCTCAAACGAGCCTTTTACGTTATAATTTACGGACGCGGACGCGTTCACGTCTACCCAAAAATCGAACTGATAATTATTTGTTCCCGTCCAGCGAATATCATACGTTAATTTCATATGAATTATAACGTCGGTGTTAAGGTTCATTTTAAGGGAGTAGTTGCCTTCGTCTATTGTTTTTTCACCGCTCGCGAGGGGAATAGGCTGATCTCCGCTCACTTCGCCCGATAATATGGGCTGGGCGGGAGAAGTCGCGATTCTTGAGGTATCAATATCGATGTAGGTAAAGAAATCCCCGATTTCGCAATCATCCGCGGCTTTTACGGTTGCCGCGCCGCCGTTGATTTCTATGGAGCCGACTTTCGTTAAAACGTAGTCGTCCGCTCCTTCTCCGTATTTAAAGTAAAGCGTGTCGCCGGCTTTAAGACCCGTTATCGTCTCGTCGGCGTTTTCAAATACATATACTCCGTTTTCATAATCGTTTGTAGTGAGCTTGTTTGTTTCTCCCGATTGCTCCGCGGTTACGGCGCCGTCCGACACTACCGCGAAGTTGTCGTCGTTGCTTTGGTCCAGGTTAATAACTTTATCTTTGTCAAAATCGTCCGTGGTTTTCGCGTAGAACTCTTTCATCTGTTTGGTGTTGTCGAGATTTTCGTAGTTTTTGCAAACAGGGGCGTTATTTTGATCTAAGATGAACGCTTTTACTATATAGTTTTCAGGTTCTTCGCATTCCGCTAAAGTTACGGTCGTTTCGTTTATGTCGGAATTTACGGAAGCTTTGCCGGACGTGACCATCTTGCCGGAATCTTCGTCGTAAACGGCCACCACGAGAGTCGTGTTATCGGGAGCCGAAAAGTTTACTTTGGCTTCGTTCCCGGAAAGAGCCGTTTCGAAAACTCCGTAACCGCCGCCGTCTTCCCTCTCCTCGGTCGTTTCGTCCACGGCTTGAGCCACGACCCCGCTTAAGGCGTTTGTATTGTTGATTTCTACCGTTTCGGCGGTTGACGTTTCGGGGACGTCGTCCCGGGCGAACGCCTCGGCGGGGAAGATAGTCAGCGCCATTACCGCGACTAAGAATACCGAGAAAATTCGTCTTGTGATCTTCATAGAATCACCCTTTCAAAAAATTTTACCGCGACACAACTTGTTTTTTTGGCAATAAAAAAGTGCGCCGCAATGAAACGACACACTGAAAATGTATCTCTCCATTGCTGCGACACAACCGTCTATATCTTTAAGATAATTTTACATACCCTCAGGTAAATAGAACGACAGAGAACACATTTTTATCAAAAAATATGCCCTAAAGGTATGATTTGCCTTTTTATTCGATTGTGTCGCAACTTGAGTTTAACATAATATCGTTCACTTGTAAAGCGCTAAATAAAAATTTTTAAATTAAGGGTTAAAATTAAATAAAAAAACGCGCCCCATTCGTTAAAGGAGCGCAAATTCTAAAAATATTAAATTATTTTAAGCGTTTTAAGGATTTCGGAAGCGATAAGAGAAAACCCTAAAGGTTTAGGGTGAACGCCGTCTTTTGAAAGTTCCTCCTCTTTAAAGCCTTTATTTACGGCCTCCGTCATTATGTCGTGAACAGGGATAAAATAGTCGGCGTACTTTTTGGCGAGTTCGCGAGTTACAGCTCTTTTCGTTATTCTGTCAAGGTTGTCGGAAAAGCAAAATTGCTCTAAAATTAAGATTTTGGCGTTTGGCAGATCGCGTTTAATGTTTTTTAATACGGTTTCATATTCGGTATTAAGGCGTTCGGGACTCGTAAAATCGTCGTCGTCTTTGTCGCGCCACGTGTCGTTTACGCCTATCATAATAGAGATAAAATCAGGGTTTTCGTCTTTAATGTATTTATCGTAATTACGTAAAAGATCTCTCGTTCTGTCGCCCGACACGCCTCTGTTAATGAATTTTACTTTGTTGCCGGGGAAGAGAATATCGTAAATATTTTTAAACAGGAGTGGGTAGCCTTCGCCCAAAGACAGAGGATCTTTCCTGTCGCGACCGCAATCGGTTACGCTGTCGCCCGCGAAAAGAACCGTGTCGCCGTCGTTAAAGTATCTTATCATTTATTGTCACTCTTTCCGGGCGTACTCTATAAACCTTAAAAATTGGCGGACGCCTTCCTCGGTTCTTTTAAATACGCCGCACTGCTCTAAAATTTTAAAATAAACCGTTCCGATTTCCCGTTTTATTATTTCGTCGATGTTGTTTCTGTTTAAATCGGCGTATTTTGATTTTATCTCGTCCGCCCAACAAGCGTGTTTTCTTAAGGTTTCGTCGCCGCTTATATCGCGGTCTTCTAAAATGGCGTCTTTTAAAGCGTCCGCTTCGTATTTTAAACGGGACGGCAGAACGGCGAGACCCATAACTTCTATAAGTCCGATATTCTCTTTTTTGATGTGATGGTACTCGGGGTGAGCGTGAAACACGCCGTCGGGATACTCGTCGGTCGTGATATTATTCCTTAAAACAAGGTCGAACTCGTATTTATCGCCGCGCATTCTCGCTATAGGCGTTACGGCGTTGTGGGGAACGCCGTTCGTTTGGGCGAATATAAACGCCTCCGGGTCGGAATAATCTTTCCAACGGTTTGAAATTTTATCGGCCAAATCCACTAAACGGTCGCTGTCGCCGGAAGCTATCCTGACGACGGACATCGGCCATTTTACTATGCCCGCGTCTATATCCTCGAAACCTTTAAAAGAAATTTTATTTTCTATGGGGGCTTTCGCCATCGCGAACTCATGGCGGCCGCCTTGATAATGCTCGTGAGAGAGAATAGAACCGCCGACTACGGGCAGCCCCGCGTTAGAGCCTATAAAGTAGTGCGGAAGAATTTTTATAAAATCGATAAGTTTTTGAAAAGTCGTCCTGTCGATTTTCATCGGGACGTGTTCTCTGTTTATAACAATGCAATGCTCGTTATAGTAGACGTAAGGCGAGTATTGCATAAACCAGTCTTCCCCGCCTAATTTAAGGGGAATAACCCTGTGATTTTCTCTCGCGGGGTAATCTATCCTACCCGGGTAGCCCTCGTTCTCTTTGCATAAAAGACACTTAGGGTAACCGGATTTTTTTAAGGTTTTGGCGGCGGCTATCGCCCTTGGGTCTTTTTCGGGTTTTGAAAGGTTAATTGTAATCTCCAAGTCCCCATAAGGCGACGGGAAAAGCCATTTTAAGTCGTTTTTAACTCTCTCGGTTCTGATGTAATTGGAAGCTTTGCTTAGATTATAGTAATAATCGGAAGCCGCTTTTGGGCTTTCTTTATATTTTTCTTTAAATTTACTTATAACGACGGAAGGGGGAGGCATAAGACAGTTGATAATTCTCGTGTCAAAAAGATCCCTCTCGGTAATGTTGTCGCCGACGAGTCCTTTTTCGACGGCAAAATCGAGCGTAACTTTGAGTATAGATTCTAAAGAGCGGTCGCCGTCTTTTTGCGGCTCTTCAAACGTATCGAGTTTTAAAACGTCAAACAGAAGATTTCTTATGTAGTCGACGTCCTCTTTTTCGCAAAGCCTGTTTTCAACGCCGTAATCTAAGAGGTTTTCTATAGCGCCGTAGATATTCATAATGGAAGCCCCCTTACACAGTATATTATACATTTACGGACGATTTCTTCAAGCGTATATTGCAATTATTTTAGGTTTACTGTATAATTTGTCAATAGGTGATAAAATTGGAGCGGGAGAAAATCGACAGAATAAACTATCTTGCCAAAAAATCTAAGGCGGAAGGGCTTACCGAGTCCGAAAAAGAAGAGCAAAAAATTTTAAGAGGCGAATACGTGGCGTCTTTTAAAGCCTCGCTCGTGGGAACTCTTGAAAACACAACCATAGTCTACCCCGACGGAACCAGGAAAAAAGTCAAAAGAAAAACAAATAAAAAGCGACCGAGGGAGCATAAAAAATATGAACGTCGTCACAACAGATCGCTGATTTGGAAGCGGCGGCGGAGAATCGAACAGAATAGCCGCGGATATTCCTAAGAGCCTTATTTAGCGGTATCTATCCCTTAAACTAAACTCTGACCGCTTCATCCTCGCGAGTTCCTTGTCGTCGCGAGTTCCGCTCGTTCTCGCTCCGCCCGTTCGCCGGTCGCTTTACGGCGGTTAAGGGGGCGGCGGTCGGATTTTAGCCCGCGCAAAACAATCTCTAATCGGAATTTAACCCGATTAGAGCCGTTTTTTATATCGCGCTTAAATCAAAGAAGCGTATAACTGTCGATATTAAATATTTCGCCGTCGGCTTCGGGCGATACCGATTTTATTTTAAAAATTAAAGTTCCGTCGCTTGAAGACAATCCTACTATGTTGCCGCGGACGTCGGTTTTAAAGGCTATGTCCAGGTCGTCGTATGAAAAATTGTAAATAAAGTAATCTTCGCCGTTTTCGGTTATTTTCACGGGAGCGTTAAGTTTATCGGGGATTTTAAAGCCGAAGAAGCCGTCCTCCGTACCTATGAGCGAGTTAAGCTCGTTTAGCATATTCTCGTCCTCGCCCTCGAAAGCTTCTTTAATAAATTCCTCGGTAATAGCGACTTTCACGCCGTTCATTTCGGCTATGGCGTAAGTTTTGCCGTCGAGGATCATAACGCCCATTCCGCCTACGCTAAAGTCGCCGTCGCTCATGTCGCCGATATATTCGTCGGAAATTTTAATGCAGGAGTTGTTCCCGTCCTTTATAACGGTAAAGGCGTAAACGTCGCCCGCCGACTCGCTGTCCGCGAACTCCGCCTCGATCGTGTACTTCCCGCTTTTAATTATGTCCACGGCGTTGGGAGCGCCGTCCGCGTTAAAGCCGGTCGTAAATTTCTCAAGTTTCGCGGACACTCTTAAAACCGTTCTCGCGTCGGAAGCCGTTATACTCCCGTCTTGATCCGCGTCGACAACGAGCATATCCACGTTATCGGAAGGCTCGATTCTCGCGGAATACCTTAAAACAGCCCTCGCGTCGGAAGCGGAAATCGTTTTATCGCCGTCCGCGTCGCCCATCATACCGGGAATTTCGGGGACGGCGTCCTCGGCGAAAGACACGATTCCAAGCAGGGAGAAAATAAGCGAGACCGCGACAAAAAGAGATACAAATTTTTTCATTTTATCACCTTCAATATAAATTTAAAAATTAAAGTTTTTTAAGGGTTATTCCTTTTTCCTCAAGACGGCTGAGTATCTTTCCGATATGCTCTTCCGCTTCGTCCATAAGGAGCGTTCTGTCCCGGGACGAGAACGAAAATCTCACCGTCATGCTGCGCGCGCCGTTTTGCTCGAACACGTCTATAACTTCCGCTTTGGAAAGCTCTGGAATCGAAAGAGCTTCCCACGACGACTTAATATCGTCGTAAATGTCGCCGTCGTTCAACACAAGCGATAAATCGTAATCTATCGCGGGGAACTTCGACGGCTCGACAAACTCAACGTCTTTCACTTCCTGACTAAAGAAGTCGTCAAGGTCAATTTCGCAGCATACGATCGACGCGTTTTTGTCGATAGCCCTGACGTTCCTGGGGTGAAGAGTGAACAGTTCGCCTAATTTAACGTTATTTAAGAATATCTCGGCCGTGTTTTTAGGGTTCTGATAAGAAAATCTTACGCTTTTGGCTTTTCTGCATAAAGCGTCCGTATGCTTTATGTCGCTGATTATGAATTTAATCATGTTGAGCGCTTTAAAGTAAAGAGTTTTCTCGTCGTTTTCTTTATCGAAAAGGACTATCCCTAAACGCCTGCGCTCGTTGCAGTAGCCGTTTTCAAGGTAGCCGTCGGAAACTCTCCCGCACTCGAACACGCCGAAAGACCGCGAGAAGGCTCTGTTCTCATACGTTATGGTCAAAAGAGTGGGGATCATCGAATTTCTTATAGTTCCGTTTTCGGGTGTGGGAATATTTACTATTCTCACGTTTTGAGGCGTTTCTATGCCGAGTTTTTTAAATTTTTTGCCGTCGCACCAAATGTAGGAATGGACTTCCGAGAGATTAAACTTGTTTACGAGCAAATCTTTGATTAAAGCGTCCTCGCTCTTTACGTTTTCGGCTCTGACGGGTCTTAAGGGACTTTTGGACGTTTTAATCTCGAAGTTGTCGTAGCCGTAAATTCTTGTAATCTCCTCTATTATGTCGGCTTTAATGGTAACGTCCTTGGTGGCTCTCCACGACGGGACTTTTACCGAAAAACCGTCGCCGTCGCGCTTGACCGAAAAGCCTAAATCGGTAAGCGTTTCGCTTATAAGGTCGGAGCTTATGTCGATACCCGTATATCTGTCGACGTAATTTTTGTCGAAGTTTATCTCGATTTCGGGGTATTTTTTTTGATATTCGTCGCTTAATCTTGACGCGACGCGGCAGCCCGGGTCTATTTCTTTTAATATTTTAACGAGGCGGCGAATCGCCGTGACGGTGGTTTCGGGGTCGATTATTTTTTCGTAGCGCATTGAGGCGTCCGTTCTAAGCCCTAATCTGCTCGACGTTTTTCTGATGGACACGCCGTCGAAGTTGGCGGACTCCAAAACAAAGCTCGACGTGTCGCCGGCTATTTCGGAGTCAAGTCCGCCCATGATTCCCGCTATCGCCACGGGTTCGTCGTTGTTGTATATAAGGAGAGTGTTTTCGTCAACCTCTCTTTTAACCCCGTCTAAGGTCGTAAACTCGCTTTTCTTGTCGGGAACGCCAACCGATATGGAGTCGATTTTTCTGCCGTCGAAAGCGTGCGTCGGCTGCCCGATTTCGAGCATAATGTAGTTGGTGAGATCCGCTAAAAGGTTAATGGCTCTCATGCCGCAGTAAAAAAGGCGTATCCTTAACGGGACGGGGCTTTTCGTCTTGGTCACGCCGTCTATTCTCAACGCGGAATATCTAAAAACCAAATCGCTTTTAAGGTTTACCGGCACGGGTTCGCCCTCTGAATATTCGCCGTCGTCGACAATCAACGGCTTAAGAGGTCTTTTGGCTATCGCGGAAAATTCCCTCGCTATGCCGTAGTGACCCCATAAGTCTGGGCGGTTCGTAAGAGATTTGTTGTCAACCTCGAAAACCGTGTCTCTTATAGGGTAGTAATCGCGAAGATCTGTTCCGAGGGGGATTTCGTCGGTAATCTCCATAAGCCCGGAATGGTCGTCGCTTATGCCGAGCTCCATTTCGGAGCAGCACATGCCGTTTGACTGATAACCCGCTATAACCGCGCTCTTAATTTCGCCGCCCGGAACTCTCCCGCCGGTAAGCGCTACCGGGACGGTCATCCCGAGGGCGACGTTGGGAGCGCCGCAGACTATATCGAGAACCTCTTTGCCCACGTCGACTTTTAGTAAATGGAGCTTTTTGGAATCGGGGTGTTTTTCAACGGATATTATCCGCCCCGCGACGACGTTTTTAACGTCCTCGCCTTTATGGTAAACTTCCTCGACCTCCGCCGTGCTTAAGGTAAAACGGCGGATCAGCTCGTCTATATCAAGCCCGCTCAAATCGACGTATTCTTTAATCCAATTCATTGACACAAACATTTTATCCGCCCCCTTACTTTCCCGTAAACTGCGACAGCGCTTTTAAATTGCCGGAATTAAAAACTCTTATATCCTTAACGCCGTATTTCATCATGGCGAGCCTGGTAAGCCCTAAGCCAAAAGCGAAACCCGTGTATTTTTCAGGGTCTATGCCGCCGTATTTTAAGACGTTGGGGTGAATCATGCCGCAGGGACAAAGTTCGAGCCAGCCGCTGTTTTTACACGACGGGCAGCCCTCGCCGCCACAGATAAGGCACTGTATGTCAAGCTCAAAACCGGGTTCCACAAACGGGAAGTACCCGGGACGAAGCCGCACGGTAACGTCTTTTTTAAAAACTTCCGACAGCATTGTTTTCATAAAATATATAAGGTTGGCGATGGATATGTCTTTATCTATCATCATGCCTTCCATTTGGAAAAACGTGTTCTCGTGGCACGCGTCGGTCGACTCGTTTCTAAAGCACCTTCCGGGGAAAACGGCTCTAAGCGGAGCACCGTACTTTTTCATTATGGCGTTTTGAGCCGCGGAAGTCTGGGTTTTTAAAAGCTGACCGTTGTCAAGGTAATACGTGTCCTGCATATCCCTGGCGGGGTGGTACTTGGGGATATTGACGGCCTCGAAACACTGGTAGTCGTCCACTATTTCGGGGTAATCCTCAATGGTAAATCCCATGGAGCTGAAGATCTCCTCAACTTCGCGCTGTATAAGAGTGATCGGGTGATAAGAGCCTTTTTTAACGTCCATGGGAATAGTGACGTCGTAATCCTCGGCGGAATCTATGAGGCGCTGTTCCTCAAGTTTAATTATTCTCTCGTGAGCTTCCTCTATGTCGCTTTCGATCTTCTCCTTGAGCTCGTTTACGGACTGCCCGAATTCCTTTTTTTTGTCTTTAGGGACCGTTTTAAGCTGACTCATTAAAGAGGCGACGCGACCTTTTTTGCCGAGAAACTCGACTCTTAACCGCTCTATCTCGTCAGACGACGATACTTTTTCTATTAGCTCTTTAAAATTCTCTCTGACCGACAATGTTTTGTCGTCCATTTAAAATCACTCTTTCCGGGGAAACCGCCGATATTTTGATAAAAAATTAAAATAACTTCGCGTTAAAGCTAAAAAATAAAACCGCCCTCTTCGGGACGGAATTTCCGCGGCGGCGCAAAACCTTAAAATTCTTCTCGCTTCGCCCGCCTTAATTAAGACCGATATATCCCGCTTAACCGGAGTTTAAAACCGCCCGCCGCAAAGAACGTAAACGAGCCGGCGCGTTAAATCCGCCGCCCGCTTTATACTCCTCCGCGACTTTACTGTAATTATAACGAAATAAGTCCAAGTTGTCAATAAAAAAATAAAAAGGCGGACAAATTACCGCCCTTTAATTCAGCGCACTGAAGCAAAGCTCCGTTACGCGCCGGGCCTGCTCGCGAACTCTTTGAAAATCGCGATAATCGAAGTGAAAAAATTCGCGAAAAACGCGAACATATCCGCGAACATCTGCTGTATCCTGGGAAGCGGATCGTTTACGTTGCCAAAACCTATTGTGTTCACGCTGTTATTCACGCGGCGTCACCTTCCGAAAATAAAATGCTTCTTTACTGAAAATATAATACCACAGGGAAGGGACAGTAATTTTCTTTTTTAGAAAAATAAAAAAAATTACAAAATTGTGACAAGTTTGCAATATTGTTGTTAACAAAAAGATGATTCGCCTTAATAGATGCGCTTCAGGACGCCGCCGGAAACAAAACAAAAGCCCCCGGAGTAAAATCCGGGAGCGGTTTTTAAAAATTTACCGATTTAATCCTCGTCGTCGTCGGGATCGATTTCCTCGATTTCGTCTATAACGCAGCCGCATTTCGGGCATTTAATGGGTTCGTCGCTGTCGAAAACGCTTCCGCTGAAAGTAAAGATCTTCCCGCACTCGGGGCATTCTATCTCGTATTCTTCTCCTTCCTCTTCGTCTTCCTCGTCGTAAAGATCGTCGTCGGAATCCTGCCATATGTCGTCGCCGTCAAGCCTGCTCCACGCGCCGTTATAACCGTCGTCGTCGGAAGAGCCGGAATAAAGCTCGTCCTCAACGTCGGAAAGTCTTGAATCCATGGCGTCGATACGAGAACCCAAATCGTCCATAAAAGCGCTCATATCGTTAATGTCTTTTTCGGTATCCTTGATGCTTCTCGCTATATCGTCGATAATATCGACAAACGCGTTGATGATTTTGGTTTCCTTTTTGGCGGGGTCAAGCTCCATCCCGTCGATAAGACCCTTTATGTAAGCGGCTTTCTCGGTAATATTCATAATTATAACTCCGTAATGAAATTAAGACCTTCATTAAAGATCCGTTTACGCTCTCGACATATACTCGCCCGTTCTGGTATCGACTTCTATCATTTCGCCTTCGTCGATAAAGAGCGGAACTTTAATCTCCACGCCCGTTTCAAGCGTCGCGGGTTTTAAGGTGTTGGTCGCGGTGTCGCCCTTAAAGCCGGGGTCTGTTTTAACAACCTGGAGCGTGACGAAGTTGGGCGGCTCCACCCCGAAAACCTTGCCCTTATAGGAGAGTATGCGGCAGACCATATTTTCCTTTACGAATTTAAAGTTGTCGCTTAAGTCGGACGCGTTTATTGGGACGAGATCGTATGTCTCGGGATCCATAAAGTAGTATATGTCGCCGTCGTTATAGGAGTACTCCATTTCTTTTCTCTCTATATAGGCGGTGGGGAACTTCGCCGTGGGATTGTAGCTCTTCTCAACCACGGCGCCCGTGAGAACGTTTTTGGTTTTAGTGCGAACGAACGCCGCGCCCTTGCCGGGTTTTACGTGCTGGAACTCTATAACCTGAAGAACGTTGCCGTCCTCCTCAAAAGTTACTCCGTTTCTGAAATCGCCTGCTGAAATCATATGCGTCAAGCCTCTTTTTATGTTCCGCTCCCCAGTTAAAAACAAACGGGGCGCGAATGAAATTTAAAACAAAACTCAATATTTTAAAACAATTATAATATATCGCTCGAATATTTTCAAGTGTTTTTTACAATATGATCAGCGATTTTTGAGATTTTGTAAGATTTTCACAGCCGTTTTCGGTGATAAGCGCCATGTCCTCGATTCTTACGCCGAACTCGTTTGGGATGTAAATTCCCGGCTCTACCGTGACTATATTTCCGACCTTAAGCTTATTTTCCGCTTTAGGCGAAAGAACGGGATCTTCGTGAATTTCCAGACCGACGCCGTGACCCGTCGCGTGACCGAAAAATTCCCCGAATCCCTCGTTTTTTATTACGTCTCTCGCCGCTTTATCGCCGTCTTTGCATGAAAGCCCCGGTTTTAACGCTTTAAGAGCCTCCTCGTTGGCTAAAAGAACCGCGTCGTAAACTTTTCTCATTTTATCGCTTGCGTACCCTACGGCGACCGTTCTCGTCATATCGCTGTGATACCCTTCGTAAACCGCCCCGAAATCAAGCGTCACAAAGTCGCCGTCCTCTATCGGTTTTTCGGACGGAACGCCGTGGGGCATAGAGGAGTTTTTCCCGCTTACCGCTATAGTGTCGAACGAAAGCGCCTCGGCGCCGTTTTTTAACATGTAGTAGTCGAGCTCGAGCCGCGCGTCCTTTTCGGTAACGCCTTTTTTTATGTAATTTAAGATGTGAAGAAAACCGTCTTCGGCTATTTTTTGAGCTTTTTTGATTTTCTCGATTTCATCCGGGGTTTTAACGCTTCTGAGACCGCTTATTATTTTATCGATTTCGCCGTCCGATATAAAACCGAAGTCCTTTAATTCCGGGGTTCTTTTAAGCGCTTCAAACTGCTTTACGGTGATTCCGTCGGCTTCCACGGCCACCGAACTTAAATTGTTATTTTTAAGTCTTTCGGCGATTTTATTAAAGACGTTTGAACTCTCCTCGACTTGGCAGCTGTCGATAGTCTTTTCAGCCGCCTCGATATAGCGGCTGTCGGTATAAAAAACGCTCTCGTTCCCGGTTATCAGAAGTATCCCGTCCGAAGACGGAAAAGAAGTGAAATATCTTCTGTTTACGGGGGATATAATAAGAGCCGCGTCGATATAAGACGGCAGTTTTTTTAAAAAAAGATCTATGGGCATATTAAGCTCCTTTAAAGATAAAAGCGAGCGAAACGCCCGCTTAATTTTATCTGTACCTGCGCTTACGGGCAGCCTCCGATTTCTTTTTTCTCGCTACAGAGGGCTTCTCGTAATGTTCTCTTTTTCTGACTTCCTGGATTATGCCGTCGCGAGAAGTCTGGCGTTTAAAACGTCTGAGAGCGCTGTCTAAGGATTCATTCTCTTTAACTTTAACCTGGCTCACAATATTCCCCCCTTCTTAAACTCAGGACTTCAGTCTTAGGCTTCATACCCGCGCGAAAGCCTACGGAAGCGGCGCGGCTTTGCTCCGCTGTGATCAGCCCAAACTAAAGATTTGTCGTTATTTTCTCCCCAAGTAAAATAACATCTTAGACATTATACTAAAACGTTTCGTTTATGTCAAGGGATTTTTTAAAGAATTTGATATTTTCGCAATATTTCCGAAAACGCGTTTACAATTTCCTTGATTTTTTGTAAAATAAATAGTAAAATTAGAGAAACAAAATTGAGGCTTCAATGGCGACGCGATGTACTGTAAAGATTACGAAAGACTGAGAAAAGAATATCCGCTCTTCCGATACAAAGATTTTAAGCTCTTTAAAGAGGGTTCCGTTATAAATATCGAGTATCGGTTTGCGACGGAAGGGCTTTGCGAGTTCCGCCCTAAAATTACCATAGAAACAGACAACCTTAATATAATTAACGATTTTTCATCAAAAACCGCTCAAAGGATAGTTTTTCTCCTCGGCATGGTCGAAGCGGTAAGTTACCTTAAAGCCGCGTTAAGCCCCGTTATGAAAGTCGAGTGCGGCTATTTAAGCGAAGACGAGAAGTTCTTTTTTAAAAAGCTCTATTTTAACGGTCTAGGGGAATTTTTTTATAAAAACGGCGTTAAGACGGATTTTAACGATTTTTTAGAAATCGAATGCGAAATTCACCAAAATTTAAACCAAGACAAAGAGAATAATTTCAGCGAGAGTTTAAAGCCCGAGAGCGCCAAAATTTCAGGGTATTCGCTTATTCCCGTGGGGGGCGGGAAAGACTCCGCGGTCGCCATAGAGCTTGTTAAAAAAGTAACCCCCAAGATACTCTTTTTTACGATAAACGACCAAAAAGCGAGAACGGATACCGTAAAAGCGGCGGGCTACCACGAAAAAGACATAGTAAAAACCAAGAGGACGATCGACAAAAATCTTCTGGAGCTTAACAAAAGAGGCTTTTTAAACGGTCACACGCCGTTTTCGGGGATAGTCGCGTTTTTGTCGTTTTACTGCGCCTATATCTTAGGGTGCGAAAACATAATCCTCTCAAACGAGTCTAGCGCCAACGACTCCAATATCGATGGCAAAAACATAAACCACCAGTACTCCAAATCGTTTGAATTTGAAAACGATTTTTTGAATTTTTCTGAAAACATTGTGAATAACATAAAGTACTTCAGTATTCTTCGCCCTTTCAGCGAAATACAAATAGCCAAATATTTCTGCCGTTTCGATAAGTATCTTTATACCTTCAGAAGCTGCAATAAAGGGAGCAAAGAGAACAAATGGTGCTTAAACTGTCCCAAATGTCTTTTTGTCTTCGGCGTTTTGTCGCCGTTTTTGCCCTATGAAAAATTAGTTTCCGTTTTCGGCGGCGATATGTTAAACGACCCTGAAATGGAAAAGGATTTCGACGGTCTTACGGGGCTCGCCCCGGTAAAGCCGTTCGAGTGCGTGGGAACCGCCAGGGAATTTAATTACGCTTTATCGCTTACTTTAAAAAAATTAATCGAAAATCACGAAAAAATACCTTTTCTTCTCAAAAAATTCGCCGATAATTTTGACTTAAACAAAATACTTTCGGAAAATATTATGAAAAATTTCGATAAGCGAAATTTTGTACCGGAAAAATTTTCGGAAGCCTTAAAGGAGTTTTACGATTATGTCGGTAAATAACTTAATCTCCTACATAAAAGACAAAAGCGTCCTTATAGCCGGATTCGGAAGAGAGGGTAAATCCACATACAGCTTAATAAGAAAATATCTGCCTTATAAAAATTTAACCGTATCCGATAAAGAAAACATAAATTTAGACGACGAAAACGTAAAAATCATAACCGGGGAAAGCTACCTTGACAATTTGCGGGATTACGACCTGGTTTTTAAAAGCCCCGGGATTTCTTTCGCTAAGATAAGCGTTCCCGAAACCACTGAAATCACCTGCGAAACGGATATGTTTTTGCGGTTTTGGGACGGCTTTACCGTAGGCGTTACGGGGACTAAAGGGAAAACCACAACCGCGACGCTCGTTTACAATATCTTAAAAGAATCGGGGATAGACGCTTTTATTATGGGCAATATGGGCGTTCCCGTTTTTGATTATATCGAAAAAGACAAAAACTCAAAAGCGATAATCGAAATGTCCTCCCATCAGCTTGAGTTTACGAAATCGTCTCCCAATATCGCGGTTCTTACAAATATTTACGAAGAGCATCTCGACCACTATAAAGACGGTTTTAAAGGCTATGTAAACGCGAAGCTCAACATCGTAAAATACCAAAACGAAAACGACTTTTTTATTTTTAACGGCGAACAGGGCGTTTCGGAGTTTATCGATTTAAATTCCCTAAAGTCAAAACCCGCGCCCGTATATTGCGATTCATACGATTTCCTGGAAGACGCCCTTAAGGAAAACAAAAGCTTAAGAGGAAAGCACAACCTTTTAGACGCTTCGGAAGCTTTAGCGGCTGCGTTTTTATTGGGCGCTGAAAAAGACGCGGCGGTTAGGGCTCTTAAAAACTTTAAAGGCGTCCCGCACAGAATGGAATATATTGGAACTTTTAACGGGGTGGAATACTATGACGACTCCATAGCGACCATACCCAAGGCCGTTTTGTGCGCTCTCGATTCGTTAAAAAACGCGGGAACTCTTATCATAGGCGGTCTTGACAGGGGGATAGACTACGGTCCGTTTGAAAAAGAACTTCTAAAATCAAACCTCGACAACATTATCTGCCTTCCCGAAACCGGTCATAAGACGGCCGATAACCTTATCGGCAAAACCGCTAAAAACGTAATCAAGGCCGAAAGTATGAAAGAGGCGGCGGAACTTTCGGCGAAGCTTACAAAAAAAGGCAAAGCGTGCCTGCTTTCGCCCGCCGCCGCTAGTTATAACGCCTATAGGAATTTTGAGGAAAAAGGCGAACATTTTAAAAGACTCGTCAAAGAATACGCCGCGAAAGAAAACGGCTGAATTTTACAAAATCTAAAAATTTTTTAATTTTCTATTGTAACCTTAGCTTTATCATGATATAATAATTTGTCGTGTCAAGAACGACCAACATTTAATCTGCCACCCGAGGGCCTGCGGAGAGTGTTTTTATGGATAATAATCCCGGCAACGTAAATAACGACGGCGAAGAAGCCTTAAAAGACGGCGAAAACGAGTCTTTCATAAAAAAATACGTAAAGGAATCTTCCCTTGAAAACGGCGATAAAGAGGAAGAAGCCGCCGCTTCCGGCGATACGGAAACGGGTGGTAAGCTCTCCGGGGAGTCCTTAGACCAAAACGCGGACGGGAGCGACTACGAGTCCTTTATAAAACAATCGGAGGAAAATTCACCCGAAAGCGTCTCTCACGAAACGGAAAACGCGCGGCCGTCCGAGGACGAAAAGTCCGGCAAAAAGAAAAAGAAAGGCGGTAAAGTTACCGTCGTATTCTTAATTATCCTCATAATAGCGCTTTTAGGCGCCATAGGTTTTATGATATACTCTGTCTTGGGGGCTAAATTTGACCCCGAAAAGATTGTCGTCACGGTCGACGGGGTGGAATCGAACGCCGCCGAGTACCTTGAAGCCTACGTGGATCTCAGCGCGAGTTTTCAGCAGGTGGGTTATCAGCTCACCGAAGATGAGATTAAAGAAAAAACTCTCGATTATATAGTGTCGATAAACAGATTCTACGGCGCGGCGTTAAAAGAAGGCTACAAATTAACCGAAGAGGACGCCGCCGAAATAGACGAGAGAATGAAACAAATAGAACAGTCCGCCGAATCGTCCAGTATGACGGCGGAAGAGCTCGTGGAGCAGTTCTACGCCGAAGGCATTACGGTTGACATGATGAGAAAATCGATGGAAAAAACCGCTATCGCCCAAAAGTACCTTGACGACAACTACAAGAGAATAGAAGACGAAGTTACGGCGAATTCCTCCAAAAAAGCCGAGGAGGAGTACAATAAAAATAAAGCCGATTACGACAGGTGCGACGCTTTAAGGTTCGCAGCGCCGTCAAGTTCCGAAAATCCGAAGGAAACGGCGAACGCCATAGTAGAGAAAGTAAAATCGGGCGCGGGTTTCGAGGAAGCCGTAAAATCCGTTACGGGAGACGACGATTCCGTAATAACCGAGATGAAATACTCCAAGGAGGATATAGACGGTTTCTCCGAGGACGCGTCAAAGTGGCTCTTCCAGATGAAAGACGGCAAATACGTAAACGGAAAAGGCGCGGTCACGGTAGTGGAAGCGAGCAATCTTACGTATGTGATTTACGTCGTGAACGAGCCTTCAAGAAGCGAAACTCACCTTTCCACAGTGGATTGCTTAACAGTCGCGGTGGGGACGGACACGTCCGTCAACACGGAGGAAGAGTTAAAACTGGCGGCCGAGTCCACCGCTAAGAAGATATTCGACGAGTTTAACAAAGGAAGTAAAACGAAGGACGCTTTCACGGCCGTCTCCGATAAATACGGAGACGGAAGCGACTCTCTCGTATCCGCCGGAACGTATACCCAGGTGGGGTCCGATAATCCCGAAAACGGCAAAGCGCCGGAGGTCGTCGAGGAGTGGGCCGCGAAAGAAGGGAGAAAGACGGGCGACTGCGAGATTTTAGAGGGCGAAGGGTATTATTACGTCGCGTTCCTCTCCGAAAAGAGCGAAAATCCCGAATGGCTCGACACGATACTCGAGTCGTTAGTAAGCGACGCGCAGTCGGAATGGCAGGAGAGCGTCGCTAAAACGGACGACCTTACAAACGTCGTAACGGACGACAACGCTATCGGCAAAATACTCGAATACATAAATAAACCGGCGCAGTCGCAATAAACTTTCGCGCCGCGCCAAAATCGGAAATAATATCTTATACTTAATAAAAAGGTGATCCCATGAAGAAAAATGAAAAGGACAATCTCGACTCCTACCGTCAGGAGAGGAAAGATCGAATCGCGAAACAGAACAAGAAGTCGGGGAAGAAATCCTCATCTCACGAGGGAGCTAAGAAAACCGCCGGAAAGATATGCGGCATAGTCGTTTCCGTCGTCTTGGTAATCGCTATTTTAGCGGCCAGCCTTAACTTCTTCGGAGTTCCTCAGCGCGTGGTAAAGGCCGTGACGATAGACGGCGAATCATACGCCATGAACGAGCTCAGCTGTTATTATATGCAGATTTTTAACAATATTTATCAGACTACCTTGACTTACGAGTCGCAGTACGGCTCGGGCTACGGTGCGCAGCTTACCGGCTACAACACCGCTCTCTCACCCACGGAACAAACCACAAAAGACGACGACGGCAACACCGTAACATGGGACGAGTACTTTTTAAGCGAAGCCATAGAGCAGATGGCGACCACGAAACGCTACTATAAGGCGGCCGTCGAGGCGGGAGTGGAGCTTTCGGAAGAAGAGAAGAAAAACGTTCAAGACGTTCTCGACAGCTTTGAAAACAGCACGAATCTCGGCAACTACTCCGTTTCAAGGTTTATCTCCCTAAACTACGGCAAAGGCGTCACCAAAAAAGTTTTTGAGAGAATAATTACCGAGCAGCAATACGTCGAGGCTTACCAGAACTACCGTCAGGAAGAGCTTAAAAAGAACTACAAAGACGCGGACGTCGAGAAAGTCTACAACGAGGATAAGTCGGCTTACGACGTTACCGCCATAAGATGGTTCACGATAGACGTAAAATCGACGTCGGACGACTCCTCCTCAAGCGGCGCCACGACGGAGCCGGCGACTTCCGACGACAGCGCCCCATTAGAAGAAGAATACGAGGCGCAGGACTTTATAGACGAGGTAAAATCACATCAGAATTACGACGAGGATACCTTTAAACAGGCGGTTCTCGATTACGTAAGTTCCGATAAGGAAAAAACCGAAACATACAAACAGGACAACGCCACCCTTCTTCAAAAAATTTCAAAAGAAAACGTTTCCACAAACATCAGCACAGAGGCCGCGGACTGGCTCTTTGAGCAAAACGACAAAGGCGTTTACACGCGTCAGGCGGGCGACATGAAATACTTCTTAAGTTCCGACGACACGGCGGTGTATATAATCTACGCTTTGGGCGTTCCCTTCCGCGACACGACCGTTTCCGCGTCGGTAAGACATATTCTCGTCGAGTACCCGACCGAGGCCGTGAGCGAGGAAAGCACTACGGGAGAGGACGCGACGGGAGAAGACGCGGCGGAGGAAACCGAGTCCACCACAATATCGCCCGAAATTAAATCTGAGTGCGAGAGCGAGGCGCAGTCAATCCTCAACGACTACAACGACTATATAGAAGAAAACGAAAGCGGGGTTTCCGACGAGGAGTACTTTGGGGAACTAGCCAGCAAATTAAGCGACGACACAGGTTCTCAGAGCGCCGGCGGTCTTATTGAGGATATGAACAACAACGGCGCGTATGTTCAGAACTTTGAGGACTGGGTTTTCTCGGAAGGCAAATACGAAGGTCAAGAAAGAAAAGAAGGCGACACGGATATAGTCGAAACGGAGTACGGCTACCACATTATGTACTATGTGGGCGGTCACGACCATCCCGACTGGTATGAAACCATTTTAGACGACCTCATAAGCGAGGACTGGGAAGACGAGCAGAAAAAGTTCGACGAGAAGTTCGGCGAGGACGCCATAGTCAGAAAAGAAACCGCCGTCGGCTGGGTCAAAAGAGCCTGCGTAAAAACAATAGACGGCACGTTAGGTTAACAATAAAATAAAATTAAAGCTTAACCTTGAACTTTCAGGGTTAAGCTTGTTTTATAGCGGAATTTAAATTATGTCCAAATGCTATCTCTGTCCTAAAAACTGCGGCGCGGACAGAAAATATAAAAAAGGCTTTTGCCGGGCGGGAGATAAAATTAAAGTCGCGAGAGCGGGCGTTCACTACTGGGAAGAGCCGCCGATCAGCGGAATAAGAGGCTCTGGAACGGTATTTTTCAGCGGGTGCAATTTAAAATGCGTCTACTGTCAAAATTTTAAGGTAAGCCATGAGTTTTACGGGGCTGAAATTACGGTCGAAAGGCTTAAGGAAATTTACAAGGAGCTGGAGCGGCTGGGCGTTCACAACATTAACTTGGTCACCCCCACTCACTTCAGCGATAAAATTTTAGAGTCTCTCGACGTTAATATTTCCATTCCTTTCGTTTATAACTGCGGCGGGTACGAAAAGACCGAAACGATAAGAAAATTTTCCGGGAAAATATCAATTTTCATGCCCGACCTAAAATATTTAAACCCCGGGCTTTCGTTAAAATATTCCCGCGCCAGGGATTACCCCGAAGTCGCCAAAAACGCCGTTAAGGAAATGTATAAAATCACCGGGAAGTTTAAACTCGACTCAAACGGCGTTATGGAAAAGGGCGTTATTATCCGCCACCTTATGCTCCCGGGGCTGCTTGATAACACGCTCGACGTTATAGATTTTGTGTCAAACGAGTTTCATGACGACGTTATTTTCAGTTTAATGAGCCAATATACCCCGAACGGAAAGTGCGAACGCTTCCCCGAACTTTTAAAAAAAGTCACAAAGGAAGAATACGACAGAGCTTTAGATTATTTATATCTTTCGGGACTTAAAAACGTATATTTACAGGACTTGTCCTCCCAGGACGAAAAATATGTTCCGCCCTTTGATTTGAGCGGAGTTTTACGGTGATGTTATGCCGCCATTATCGCTTATGATTAAACCCGCCTCATCCCTTTGCAATCTCTCGTGCGAGTACTGTTTTTATAAAGACGTATCGGAACACAGGGAGCGTTTGGGCTTTGGCGTTATGAATTACGATACCGCCGAGACGCTGATTGAAAAATCGTTCGATTTCGCGAAAGGCGCGCCCATAGCTTTCGCTTTCCAAGGCGGCGAGCCCACTCTCGCGGGACTTCCGTTTTTTGAGTTTTTCACAAAAACAGTAAAAGAAAAAAACATTTACAACAGCCCCGTTTTTTATTCCATTCAAACCAACGGCATGGCTGTAGATTCCAAATGGGCGGACTTTTTAAGAAAAAACAACTTTTTAACGGGTTTAAGCCTCGACGGGGATCTTGACGGCAATAAGTTCAGAAAAAAGCCTTCCGGCGAAAATTCTTTTTATAAAATTATGTCGGCGGCCAAGATTTTAAAAGACCGAGGCGCGCAGTTCAATATACTTGCCGTCCTTACGGGCTATTGCGCCGAAAACGCCGAGAGGATTTACAATTTTTTTAAGTCGAAGGGCTTTAGGTATATACAGTTTATCCCGTGTTTAAGGCCGTTTGGGAGTAACGAACAGAGCGAACTTTACATGACCCCTGAACAGTACGCCGACTTTCTTATTAAAATATTCGGTCTTTACGTAAAAGACTACGCTCGCGGGAATTATATCAGCGTCAGGCAGTTTGACAACTGGGTAAGGCTCTATTTAGGACAAAAGACGGAGCAGTGCGGGATAGAGGGACGCTGCTCTCATCAGTTCGTATCCGAGTCCAACGGGAATATTTACCCCTGCGATTTCTACTGCACCGACGAATATCTGCTGGGGAACGTTAAAGACGACGATTTTTATAAAATGGCCGGCTCCAAAACGGCCGTCGATTTTATAAAGGAGAGCTTAATTATCCCGGGTAAATGCAAAAGCTGCAAATTGTTCCCCATATGCCGCGCCGGGGGGTGCAAAAGGACGAGAATAAGCGGCGACTACTGCGAATCTTACAAAAAATTCTTCAGTACGTGTCTGCCGCTTTTTAGAGTGTTTATTAACGAAAAACAATAATTTAACCGCCGCGATTTTTAAAAAATATTCCGTCTATCGCTTCGTCAATTTGCTTTGGAACGTCAAAGTCGCCGTATGATTTTATGTTAAAATCGGATTTTTCTGTGTAGAAATCGTCGTTTTGCTGAGCGCTCATACGAAGCAGAGCTTTTTCTTTCGTAATATCGTCGCGCTCCATTATTCTTTTAAGCCTTACTTCAAAAGGCGCCGTAACCGCTATAACGGCGTCGCAAAATCTGTCGACTCCGCTTTCAAAGAGAAGAGGCGCGTCGATTACGGCTCCTCTAAAGCCGCTGTCGAGAGCTTTTTCGCACATATTTAAAGATATTTTTACGATCTCGGGGTGAGTGATTGAATTTAAAAGTTCCGTAGACTCTCTCGTTTTAAAGGCTTTTTTAGCCAAAACGCCTCTTTTTAAATTCCCTTCGGAATCCACAATGTCGTTCCCGAAATTCTCTTTTAGGCGGCTCAGAACCGAACCGTCTTTTTTTATTATGTCTCTTGAGATTTTATCGGTATCGGAGATATAAAATCCTTTTGATTTTAAATAATCGGCCGCAAAAGTTTTCCCCGCTCCCGTAGGGCCCGTAAGACCTATAACGGCGCGGTTTTCTCTGTCTATAAACTTAAACCCCGCCGCTCTGTAGAGCCTGTTGCACACTGCGAGGCCAACCCCGTCTTTTGAGGGATTTCGCGCCAGGACGTTTAAAGCGCCCGTTTCGTCAAGTTCCCTTAAGGATGAAAAAAGCCTGTTGGCCTGCGACATAGGGTCGCTTTCCAGACCCATTACGGCCGTTTTTTTCCGAGATAAATACTTTTCTTCGCCCGTAAAGCATAAGCAGCCGTCAAAATGCCTCCCTTCCTCGGTTTTTAAATACCTTAAGTACCCCGGAAAACCGCCTTTAAACACGGTTATATCGGCCTTTGGGGAATAGTGCTTATACTTCATTCCCGGGGAAGAGGCTTTTTCACCCTCTTTTAAAGGGTTTAAAACGGCGCTCGACACGTCTATTTTTCCCAGTACGCTCTCTAAGTCGCTTACCGTTATCTTACCGGGGCGAAGCAGCGTCGGCGTTTCCCCCGCGAGAGAAATTACCGTGGACTCCACTCCCACCAAACAGTCGCCGCCGTCGCATACGGCGTCTACTCTTCCAAACATATCGTCGAGAACCGCTCCGAACGTCGTGGGACTTGGAAAACCCGAAATATTGGCGGAGGGGGCGGCCAAAGGGCGGGAAAGTTCTATTATTTTTAAAGCCGCCTTATTGGAGGGCGTTCTCACCGCCACCGTGTCAAGCCCGCCGCTCGTAACGTAAGGGATATTTTTAGACTTTGGGAGAACTATCGTAAGAGGCCCGGGCCAGAATTTTTCGGCTAATTTTTTAGCGCTCTCGGGGACGACGGACGCTACAGAGTAAATTTCGCTGAAATCGGAAATATGAACGATTAAGGGATTGTCGGCAGGCCGGCCTTTCGCGTCGAATATTTTTTTAACGGCTTCTTCGTTAAAAGCGTCGGCGGCGAGCCCGTAAACCGTTTCGGTGGGAATCGCGACGACGCCGCCGTTTAAAATTATATCGGCGGCGGTTTTTATGTCTTCTATATCTTTTTCCGGGTCTTTCGCGGTGAGTTTTAAAGTGTCAATCATTTTAATTTGAGCCTTCGGAAAGTTTTTTCGCCGTGTCGGCGGTGATAAGAGCGTCTATTATCTCGTCAAGGTCGCCGTTTAATATGGAATCGAGTTTGTAAAGAGTTAATCCTATTCTGTGATCCGTAACTCTTCCCTGAGGGTAATTGTAAGTCCTGATTCTCTCGCTTCTGTCGCCCGTGCCGACCTGGCTGTGACGCTCGCTGTCGATAGCCTCCCGCTGTTTGCGGCATTCTTCGTTATAAAGCCTCGACCTTAAAAGCTCTACGGCTCTGTCTTTGTTTTGGTACTGACTTCTCTCAACCTGACATTCGACTACGGTACCCGTCGGGACGTGTATTACTCTTACGGCGGACGACGTTTTATTGACTTTTTGCCCGCCCGCTCCGCTCGCTCTGTATGTTTCAAATATCAAATCGGCGGGGTCGAGATGAAACTCGACTTCTTCCGCCTCGGGCAGGACGGCGACCGTTACGGTGGACGTGTGGATTCTGCCGCCCGACTCCGTTTCAGGCACTCTTTGGACGCGGTGAACGCCGCTTTCGAATTTAAACCGCGAATACGCGCCGTCGCCCACCACCATAAAGCTTATTTCCTTGACGCCGCCGAGTTCCGTTTCGTTTATGTTCAACACTTCGATTTTAAAGTTTTTGCGCTCGGCGTACATCGAGTACATTCTAAACAGATCATACGCGAAAAGGGCGCTCTCCTCTCCCCCGGCGCCGCCTCTTATCTCGACTATGACGTTCCTGTCGTCGTTGGGATCTTTTGGAAGAAGGAGAATTTTAAGTTCCTGTTCCGTTTCGTCGATTTGCCTTTTGGCCTCGTTCATTTCCTCCTGCGCCAGTTCTTTAAGCTCTTTATCAAGGTCGCCCGACTTAAGCTCCTCTTCGGCGGCGCTCAGGCGGTTTAGAGCGTCTTTATACTCTTTAAATTTTTCGACTATGGGGAGAAGCGATTTCTGCTCTTTTAACAGAGCGGTATATTTTTCCACGTCCGAACCCGCGTCCCCGCCCCACAAAAGGGCTTCGATTTCATCATAACGTTTTTGGACGCTCTCAAGTTTTTCTATCATAAAATCACCGCGAGGGATATTTTCTCTATTGTAACATGTTTTTTAGTTTATTTCAATATTGCCGGGGCCGCTTTAAACTTAATCCGCGGGATCCCGCAGTCCCGGAACCGCTCCTCCCGACGCCTCCCAAAAATAAAGGCTCGCTACGGTGCGATAAGGCGAAAGACGATTGCCGATAATTTCAAAATCCCGTTTGTCGATTTTTTTAAGGTTATATACCATTCTCATTCCGCGCAAAATGCCCAGGTCGCCGTAACTTAAAATATCGGGTCTTTTGAGGGAAAATATAAGAATCATCTCGGCGGTCCAGATCCCCACGCCCTTTAGGGAAACGAGTTCTCTCTCCGCCTCCGCGTCGGTCATACTTAAAAGCGTCTTAACGTTAAACTCGCTGTTTTGAACTTTTTCGGAAAGCTCCAGTATATAATCGGCTTTTCTGTAAGTCATGCCGAAAGATTTTATCCCTTCTCTGCCCGTTTTAATGAGCTTTTCGGGCGTAATCGTCCCCAATTTATCGTCGATTCTTTTTAAAAGAGATTCCGACGCCTTCATTGAAATTTGCTGACTCGCTATTTGACGAACAATCGACGAGAAAATATCGCTATCGACTTCTCTGTAGATATGCCCGACCTTATCTATAACTTCCCCTAATTTTTTATCGCGGTTTTTTAAATACTCGGTTTCCTTTCGTCCGTACTCAAAATACATTTTAATCTCCTCCGCTTTTCTCTTTTGTAAGTTTGCTTAAACCTAAGCCGCTTTTCAAAATTGGCGAAAACGGAAAACCGAACCGCCGCTTGTATAAAACGGCGGCGCGGGCGAAAGTTTAAAATCAGTGTGTTACGCAGTCCGTCGTAATCAGCGTCACGTTGAGATTCACGAGCTTTTTGTAAATTTCCGGATCGTCTATTGTCCACGCGCCCAAAAGCAATCCCTTTTCTACGCACTTGTCTATCATTTCGCCGAGATTCTCTTCCTCTGTCGAACCTTTAAAATCAATCCCGCATTTCCCGCCTAAGGAAAGCGCGTCGTTTATGGCCTCGTCGTCTATATCGTTCACAAGATAATACAGCGGAGCGTCGGAGAGCGCTCTCATTTTTTTGAGGTTTTCAAGATTAAAAGAGATAAAAACCGCCTTATCTGAAAGTTCATATTTTTCAAGAGACTGTATCAGCGTATCGAAGCGCTCGGTATTTTTATCGCTCTTAAGCTCAATTACGGGAAACATATCGTATTTTTTGCAGATTTCCAGATATTCGTCGAAAGCGCATATCCCGACGTCGGGGTAATCCTCGATATTTGAGCCGTAATCGAATACGATTTCCTTAAGTTCGGCCAAAGAACTCGACTCAATCGAGGAGAGATTGCCGGACATTTTAAACATATTAGGGTCGTGGCTTATCACCCAGACGCCGTCGCTTGTCATGTAAACGTCGCACTCCGCGCCGTCAAAACCCGCCAGCCCCGCCTGTTCAAAAGCGGGCGCGGTATTTTCTGGAGCGACGGCTCTAAAGCCCCTGTGAGCGACTAAAGTAACGTCGCGATCGACTATTTCGGAAGCTTTTAGAACCGTGAACTCTCCCGCGGTTCTGTATCTCTTGACAAAAACGGCTCCGACGCAAGCGGTTACGGCCAAAATTACGGCGAGAAGGATCAGAACTATCTTTAAAGCCCCGCCCTTTTTCTTCTCTTTCTTTTTTTCTTTCGCCATTAAAATCTCTTCCTTTGAAAATACTTTAATCGGTCGGCTCCCAAAGCGCGCGCAATCCGCGAACGGGTCGCGCGGCGGAACAAGCGAAATCGGCCTTGTGATCTTGAGACGTCAAACCAACCCCATTATTATTTTATCATAAATAAGGAAAAACCGCAACGTATTTTTCAAAAAAAACAAAAAGAAGCCCGCTAATCGAATCCGCCTGCGTTTTAGTAATAAACGAAATCCCGCCATGTTAAGCCGGATATAGCCCTTGCGGCACAAAAACGCTAAAGTGAGCGATTGTCGATAAATTGCCGTTAAAGCGGTCGGGTTAATTAAAAAACGCTTACTTGACGCCGCCTTCTCCGGCGAGGTTTTTGGTCTGATTTTTGTAACGCGTCGTTGACAAATCCGCGCCGCGCGAAATTTTAACCGTAAACTCCCAGACTAACTTCCACAGTTGGACAAAGCTTGATTTTACTATGGGAAATTGGCGGAATTAACATTGAGAAATATAGATTATTTTATAAAGAAGCTTACAAATATACCCTTAGTTACTGTAAATATGTATGGCAAACAAGCCTGAGAAGGCGATTTCCCAGACTAAATTCTACTATAAAATCTCTCCCATGTTAAATTCCACTTCATTTTCCACTGTGGAAGTTACTTTGGGAATTTACGAGCCTAAAATATTTTATTTTGCTATTGACAATTACGTTTTAGATGTGTTAAAAT
>CAYUEV010000019.1:8320-29827 GCA_964443825.1 uncultured Eubacteriales bacterium | reverse complement strand
CGTAATCCCGCGACCGGTAAAGTTTTATTGTTTGAAAAAAATTTGAGGTTATGAGAAATCGTCCCGCGCACGTTACCACGCTCCGCCCCCGCCGCCACTTTCTCCTCCACCAGCGGGAGGATTGTCGTTTGCGTAACTTAAATCCGCTTCATCGGTAATTGTGTTTTTAGTAATAATCTGACCATCTTTTATTGCGAAAACGTTCCAATAATCGCCATCTCCGAGATCGGTAGGAACATTAAAAACAGCCATCAAATTATTTCCCTGATATACAGTTATCTTAGCTCCCGAAAGCGCGACCGTTCCGCTACCTGCATATTTATAAATATAGTAGTAATATGGTTCGTCCGATGCGGTATCTAATGTTATATGCTCAGGTCCGTAACTAGTGGTATCGTCATAATCAAGTTCACAAACTACAGTTCCATCAGAATTGACAGCTGTCATATCGGAAAAATATACATGGAAAGTTTCGCCGTCCAAATTTTTTCCTACTACGTGAGAATCGAGGTCGTTTGGATCTACACCCCACTCTAACGTAATTAAATAATCGTCGCCTGAAATTATGGGAGTAATCGTACTGTTTTGATTCCCTGTAACTCCGGGCTGAACTATAATATTAAACCTTCCTGTAAGATAACCCGTTTTTGAAACTACTACGGTATAGTTTCCTATCGGTAAATCCATGGAGTAATCTCCGTTTTCATCTGTGTAGGACATTAAAATTGTTTCCGCATCTTCTTTTGCGTTATTCCAGTCCTTCCTTACCGCAAGGGTTATGTCGCCTACTCCAACATTATTAAGAGAATTTACTATATTCCCCGTCGCAGTTCCAATCTCTCCTTCCTCGCCTTCGACCAGCAGAAAAGTTTCCATATATGTGTTTTCACCATTTACGACAGTTGCATATGAACGGAAATCAATATAACCTTCAGCTGTTATCTCAACATAATACTCTCCTGCAGGTATATCTATCGAATAATCCCCAGCTTCATTTGAAGTATACGTCGTATAAAGCGTGTCATCCTTATAAACATTAATCGTCGCCCCAGGAATAGCAATATTTCTATCTGAAGCTTTGCAGATTTTGCCAGATAAAATTCCTGAATTGTCAAACACTTCTTCTGTATCAAAGGCTCTTCGAATTTTAGCAACGTCTTCATTGCTAAAATGCAAATTTTTAGCAGCTTGAATTAAACAACGTCTAACTGTTATAAAATCCGACGTGGCATCGTACCCATTTCCCATCGAGTTATACCACAATTCCTCAAGCTCATTTCCTCTTATTCCGTAAGTATACATCAAATAAGCCGCGTGATACACTATCGATGAATTAGTATGAACAAGAACACTTTGATTTCCTCCTCTATAATAATTTGGACTGCTCATTTTTGAAGGAGCACCCATAGACTCAGGATCATATAAACTTCTTAGTGTTTGCCATTTTTCACCTATCGTCCAGTCATCATTATCCACAAAATATCCAAAAACATCCGCATAACCTTCATTTATTGACCCTGTATAGCCAGTATAAGGAAAATGCACTGCTTTTTTTTCATTGATTACGTGTTGAAAAACTCCATGCGTCATTTCATGAGCTATTATGTCAAGACCTGCCGCCGTAGTCGGAATCCCTCCTTCATAGTTTTCAAAGAAACACATCATTTCGTTATCTGTTTCCCAATGCGCGTTACCAGTCACTCCCTCATTCTTGCAATCATGAATGTTTACAATAATTGACATTCCATTATTGTCGATAGAATTCCTGCCTAAATGAGATTTATACCAATCATACACTGCTATAACATTTGTATAAGCCGAATTAGCAGTCTTATCTCCCCATTCGGTATTAAATTCATGTTCTGTTAATCCTGCTTTGTCACCATGTACATAAATTTTCCTTTGAACATCTTCCAAATAAAAGTATGAATCCCACTGGTGAAACTGAACAGGAAAAGTAACAGTATTTCCAAGCTCAGTTTTACCACTTCCAGTTGTTGAATAGTCCCCCCAGTCGTTAGTTGTTTGAAATTGAAGTAAAACGTCTGCATTATTTGCATCAACTACGACTATCTCGCCATCACTATGAAGAACATAAGCCAAAACAGGAGATTCTTCGTATTCATCTAATGAATAAATTACAAGTTCGTAGCTGTCAGTATTGTATTTGTTTAACAGTTCTTCAATGGATAAAACTGGTGTGAGAGAAATAGAACTTAACACAGAATTAGAAAGCGCACTTGAACTAATAGATCTTGTTTCGCCAGAATTAATATCGGCGTTCACAGTGACTGTTCTTCCATATATAGAAATATCGTTGTAAACTTGCTCAAATGAATACGAAAGCGTATATTTATCATAATTTACAGCACTGAAAGTAAGTTCTGAATCCGGGTCTGTAAGACCAATAAGGCTTTTAACGGAATAAATCGAACAAACTGCTGTATCAATAGAGTTTACGTTAATTTCGCTATATTTGCCGCTAATATAATTTGCTTGGGTTCTATCATTGTTATATCCAATTTCTAGATCATATTCAGCGTTTTCATTTAAAGCGATGAGATCATCTTCATCATTATCGTGAATCTCCGACTTTATAATTTCTTGTACCCTAATTACTCTGATATTAAATTCTTTTGTTCGAGAAAAATCTCCTTTAGTCAACGTAGCTGTTACTAAAATATTTTCATTATCTTCAATTGGGCGATTAACATCGCCGTTCTCTGATACTACATTTAAATCAGACGAAGTCCATGTTATGTCAACTTCATGCTCTCCTTCCCCGTATGAAACAGGTAAATCTAATTTATTTGTTACTGAATTAAAGTAATCTCCATCTGAGTATCCTATTTCTAATGCATTATAAGCAAGATATATATCAAACTCGTCAGTATCTGCCCTAGTGTCATCTAATCCAATTGCTTCTTCTACAAAATCGGAAACTCCGTCCTCATCGTAATCCACTTCGGAGCATACCGTGCAAGCTCCGTTTTCATCCAATGTATGTTCCTTTGCGGCGCGCGTTACTTCTCCGCAAACTGAACAAATCTCATCTTTTGTGCATATTCTCGGTTCTGAAATATGACCTTTAGCCTCAGCTAACACTTCTCCGCAAACAGTGCAGACCTGAGGTTCGGTACAGGTTGCCTCCGCGCCGGGAGTATGTCCTTTTGCCTCTTCAAGAATCTCTCCGCAAACTTTACATTTCTGCGGTTCGGTGCAAGTAGCTTCGTCGCCAGGGACGTGTTTGGGACGCTCCTCAAGATTCGCGGAAATCCTTAAATCCCGCCTCGCGTCGTTTGCTTCTATAATCTTGTTTTGCGAAAGATCCGACAAAATAAGCTGCTCGTCGGAAGGCATATCGAGCTTCGCGCTAAACCTTAAAATGGCTCTCGCGTCGCTCGCCTGTATTTTACCGTCGTCGTTTACGTCGCCTAAACGACAAACGTCCGTCGGCACGCTCTCAGACGCCGCTTCCTCGTCCGCCGCCGCAAATACGGTGAAAAAGACCGCGATAACAGTAATCACGACCGCTATCGGGATAATTCTTTTAAGTAATTTTTTCACTTAAAGCGCTCCTCTTCTTGTTTTTTGTACGACACGCTATAATAAACGTCAATGTCATTATATACCCCCCCCCGAATGTAAATACCAAAATATAAATTTTATGTAATTTCATGATAATTAACAAGCTTTAATACGAAAAACTGTAATATTTACTAAATATAACATTAGATTTATTGTAATCCCGTTTCATAAAACCAAACAACAAATTAAAAACGTCGCGAACGGACGAGAGAGCGTTTGCCGGGAGTTTTTGCGACATAACGAAAACCAAATATTTTACAGATTCATAATAATATCATATTGCATAAATGGAAAAAATGATGTAGAATACCTTAGTGGAATCGCGTAAAACGGGAAAGGATTGGGGTTATGCAGCTGCTTGTGCTTATTCTCACAAAAACCGAATGTATGCCGGGGATAGTTTCCGCCATGGTGGGCGAAGGACTTGGAGATCCGACCGTCATAAACTGCGAAGGGGCTTTGAACGTAATCGACAAATCCAACGTCGAGCCTCCCCCTATTTTCGGGAGTTTAAGATATATTTTAGGTCAGTCTAAAAAAGAATCCAAAATGATGTTCGCGGTTCTGCCTGACGATAAAATAGAGAAAGCTAAAAAAATAATTGATAAATCAGTGGGCGGAATTGAAAATCCCAACACGGGAATCGTGTTTACCCTGCCTATATCAAGCGCCATGGGTCTTGTAACAAAAGATTAACCCGCCATAAGCTTTACAATTTAAACGCCGCACGCCCTTTTTTAGGGCTTTTTCTAAGCTAAAATCCAAAATTCATTATATTAATTTCTATGTCTTCTTTATTGTTTCTTTCAATCGCCATGACGATGGGGCTTATATTTAACCGCATCGTTAAAAAAATCAATCTTCCCAACGTAACGGGTTACCTTTTGGCAGGGCTTTTGGCGGGGCCTTACGTCTTAAATCTTTTAACCGCCGAAGCCGTGGAGCAAATGGGCGTTATTACCGACGTCGCTCTCGGTTTTATAGCGTTTTCAATAGGCGGCTCGTTTAAAATTTCCAATATAAAAGCTATCGGGTCTAAAGTTTTAGTCATAACGCTTTTTGAAAGCTGCACGGCTTCTCTATTTGTAACGGTTTCGCTTCTTTTGTTCCGCTTCCCCCTCCCCGTGTCGCTCTCGTTAGGGGCGATAGCCGCGGCGACCGCTCCCGCCACGACCTTACTTGTCGCCAGGCAATATAACGCGGACGGGCCTGTTACAAGGATGCTTTTGCCGGTAGTCGCGATGGACGACGCCGTGTGCATAATCCTGTTTTCGGTGATGACCTCGATAGCCGCCGTTATAGCCAACGGATCCCGGCTTTCTTTAGGCGCCATGATTCTCGACCCCGTAAGAGAAATCGGCCTGTCGCTCATTTTAGGCTCTTTAGTGGGATTCGTGGTTTCCCTTTGCGCTAAATTCTTTAAATCTAGGGCAAACAGGATTTCCGTAATAGTATGCTCTATTTTCCTTTGCGTAGGGCTGTCGGATAAATTCGACTTATCGTCGCTTTTAGTTTGCATGATGAACAGCGCCGTCATGGTGAATATCTCTACCGAAAGCGATAAAATGCTCGACGTTTGCGACAGATGGACTCCTCCTCTGTTCCTGCTGTTTTTTGTAATATCGGGAGCGGAATTAAACCTCTCGGTTATCCCGCAGATAGGTTTAATCGGCGTCGTTTATTTATTGGCGAGAACGCTCGGCAAATATGTCGGCGCGTCGGTCGGGTCGACTATCGTTAAAGCCGAAAAAAATATCAGAAAATATTTAGGGTTTACCTTAATCCCTCAAGCGGGCGTGGCTATCGCTATGAGCCAGCTTGTAATATCGATTCTGCCCGATTACGGCGAGCAGATAAGAGCCGTCGTTTTAAGCGCGACGCTCGTTTACGAACTTACAGGACCTTTAATCACAAAAGCCGCGCTCACTAAAGCGGGAGAGATTAAATCAAAGCGCGTTAAAAAAGCGTAAATTTAAACGGAGCTCAAGATATGTCCATAGATAAAATTCGCATAGGAGTTATAGGTCTCGGCGGGAGAGGCTATTTTTTAATGAAAACGCTTCTTTCAATTAAAGACGCGGCGGTTCCCGCCGTTTGCGACGCCGTACCTAAGAGAGTCGAGGACGCTCTTAAAGATTTAAAAGAGCGCGTAAACGGGGAGTATAGCGTAAACGGGTACTTAGATTACCGTGAAATGGTTGAAAAAGAAAACCTTGACGCGGTAGTGATCGCCACCACCTGGATAACCCACATACCCTTAGCCATATATTGCATGAAAGCGGGGCTTAAAGTCGGTCTCGAAGTGGGAGGCGCCACAAGTATAGAAGAGTGTTTCGATCTCGTCAAAGCGAGCGAGGAAACGGGCAATTTTACCATGCTTCTTGAAAACTGCTGTTACGACAGAAAAGAAATGGCGGCTCTCAACATGGTTAAAAAAGGCGTTTTCGGCGAAATCGTCAACCTTGAGGGCGGCTACAGACACGATTTGAGGAGCGAAATCGTCCTGGGAAGAGAGAATATTCACGGAAGACTCAATAATTTTATGACGAGGAACGGGGAGCTTTACCCCACTCACTCGATAGGTCCGATAGCTAAAATTATCGATATAAACAACGGCAACAGATTTTTAACGCTCGTTTCAATGTCAAGCAAGTCAAGAGGGCTTAACGAGTGGATTAAAACAAATAAAGGCGAGGATTACGACCTTTACGGCTACGACTGGAAGTGCGGGGACGTTACGACGACCATAATTAAATGCGCGAACGGCGAAACTATTACCCTTCACCACGACTGCTGCTGCCCGAGGCCTTATTCTAGGGAATTTACCGTAGAAGGCGTTAAAGGCGTTTTTAAAGAAGCTCCCGACGACCACAAAGCGCTCGTTTATATAGACGGGCTTTCAAAGCGCGAACAATGGGAAGACTGGGAAGAAAATTACAGCGAAATTTACGAGCATCCATTGTGGAGAGACGAATACGCGAAAGGCTTTATAGAAGGTCACGGTGGGATGGATTATCTCGTCCTTTGCGCGTTTGTCGACAGCGTTAAAAATAATTCCCGTCCGCCCATAGACGTTTACGACGCCGCCGCGTATATGGCTGTCACGCCTCTTTCGGAACAGTCCGTGGCGGAAGGCGGAGCGGTAAAATCTTTCCCCGACTTTACAAGAGGGAAATGGATAGAAAAAAAGAAGCGGGTAAACTCAAAATACAGTCTTGATTAAAGGTAAAGCGACATGAAAAGATATATAGGGGTGGACGGCGGCGGCACTAAAACGCTTTACGCGCTTTTTGACGAAAACAAAAATATACTAGATACCGTAAAAACGGGCGGCACGAACCACGAAAATATGGAAGGCTCTTTCCGCGAAGCGTCCGATATTATAATTGAAGGGGTAAACGCTCTTCTTAACAAAAACAACCTCGCGATAGACGATATTGACGGCTCTCTTATGGGTCTCGCCGGAATAGACCATAAATTTCAGCACGACGAGATGAAAAGGCTTTTAACCGAAAAGGGTCTTAAAAACTTTGAGATATACAACGACGGCTTTATAGTCATTAAGGCGGGGTCTAAAAATGGCTGCGGAATCGGTCTTAATCTCGGAACGGGAACTTGCTGTAATTCCATAGACGAAAACGGCTCTCTTCTTCAGTTGGCCGGGTTCGGCGTTCTTTCCGGCGACACGGGCAACGGCTACTGGATAGCGGAGCGGACTTTCTCGTCCGTTTACCGGGATATTGTCCTTATGACGAGAAAAACTCTTATGACCGAGATTTTTTGCAAAAAGACTAATATAAGTCCCACGCCCAAAGAGTTTCTGCCCGAGGTTACCAAATTTGACGAAACGGACCGCGAAGAGTACTGCGTGATACTGACCGATACTTTTTTCGAGGCTTTAAACGAGGGCGATAAAGAAGCATACAGCATATGCCTTGATATGGTCGACAACTGCTCCGACTTAATATCGGCTCATTTAAAAAGGCAGGTTTTTAACGGCGACGCTACGGAGGTTATTCTCTCCGGCTCCATGAACACAAAAATGAAAAACGAGATTTTTATTGACCTTCTTAAAAAGGAGTGCTACAAAAAATCAGGGAAAAATCTGTCTTTCGTAAAGCTTGCCGCCGCTCCCGTAACCGGGTGCGTAAACTGGATTTTGGAAAATGAAAAATAAATCCTTTAAATTAAATTTAATGTTAAAACAAAATTTTTGCTAATAATTTACTAAAAAGGGCGAGTAATAAAATGAGGGAAATTAACGTGACCGTAATCGGTTCCGGCTCGACTTACTGTCCGGAACTTATAGACGGTTTTATTAAAAGGCGCGGCTCGTTAAGCCTTAAACGCCTTGTCCTTATGGATATTGACGAGAGAAAGAGGACGATAGTCGGCAATCTTTGCGTAAGAATGATTAAAAACGCGGGGATCGATTGCCGGGTCGTAATGACCGACAACCTTGAGGAAGCCTTGGCGGGAGCTGATTTTGTCGTAACGCAGATTAGAGTCGGAAAACTTCACTGCCGCTATCTTGACGAGCAGATCCCCGTAAAATACGGTCTTATAGGTCAGGAAACGACGGGCATAGGCGGATTTTTTAAAGCTTTAAGGACGATTCCCGTAATTTCCGACATTTGCGACAAAATAGAAAAAATCTGCCCCGACGCCTTCTTAATCAATTTTACAAATCCGTCGGGCATTATAACGGACTTCGTTCTCAATAACACGAAAGTTAAGTGCATAGGTCTTTGCAACGTGCCTATTGATATGATAGACGACGTAAAAGAGGCCGTAGGCGGGGACGCCGAGATCACCTATTTAGGGCTTAACCATTTAAGCTGGATTACCTCCGTAATAAAGGACGGAAAAGAGAAGATTTACGATCTCTTTGACGAAGGGTACGCCCCTAAGGTTATGGCCAACATCAAAGACGACGGTTTTGACGTAGAATGCTTAAAAGCCGTAGGAGGCATACCTTCTTCGTATCTTCAGTACTACTACTGCCGCGACGCTAAAATAAAACGCTTAAAAGAAGACGAAAAATGCCGCGCTCAAGTCTGCATGGAAATCGAGGAGCAGCTTTTAGAGCTGTACAAAGACGAAAACCTTGTAACCAAACCCGCTCTCCTCGACAAAAGAGGCGGTCATAAGTACTCCCTCGCCGCCTGTTCCTTAATAGACTCGATAGCTAACGACAAAAACGACGTTCACGTCGTAAACATACTCAATAACGGAACGCTTCCGTTTATGGACGACGACGACGTGGTTGAGATAGCGGCTAAAATAGGCGCCGACGGCGCGAAACCCGTACCCGTCGGAAAGACGTGGACAAGGCATATGGAAGGGCTTATGAAAGTCGTAAAGGAGTACGAAAAGTACACCGTGGAGGCGGCTGTAAACGGCGACGACAGAGCCGCCATGAACGCTCTCATGATTCACCCGCTTATAGGCGACTACGAAAGAGCGAGAAAATGCTACTATGAGATGAAACAAGCTCATATGGAATATTTGCCACAGTTTTTTAATAAATAAGTAACGTTACGTTAAAAATAATATTGTACAATAGTATGATAGTTTACATTCCGGCGCGGCGGGAAGTTTACGTTTCGCCGGATATTGACGCAAAACAGGAACGCTTATTAAGGCGACAAAAAGGGAGACGCTATGAAAAATCTTATTAAAAAAACAGTAAAAGTATCTTTAGCGGCGGGAACGGCTCTGGCGGGCGTTACCGGGCTTCTCTACGAAGGCGTTTTTAACGCGAGGTTCTCTTCCGCGCTCACCTCTAAACTCGGTCTTAAAGATAAAAAAATGATGGAAGTTTTGCTCCATCATCCAGTTTACACAGAAAGTTACGAGTGGTTCGACGCTTTGGATCTGCCGGAGGTTTCCGCGTCGTCTGGCGACGGCAGGATGTTCGCGAACGTCCTTCATCAAGACGAAAAATCGCATAAATGGGCTGTGCTTGTCCACGGCTTCACGGGAGAACCCAGAGGCGAGGCGCCTTTCGCTCTTCATTTTTATGAAAACGGCTATAATCTTCTTTTCCCGCATTTAAGAGGTCATTGCAGCGACCCTCACAAGCACACCTCCATGGGGTATTTTGAAAAAGATATGGTTATCTCCTGGATAAACTACATTATAAACGAAGACCCGGACGCGGAAATAGTCCTTCACGGCACGTCTATGGGAGCGTCCTCCGTTCTTTTGGCGACGGGGGAGGATCTTCCCGAAAACGTAAAATGCGCTATAGAGGACGCGGGATTTTCCTCTTGCCGCGACGAGTTTTCACATGAGGCGAAAGAGGCTCTTCACGTCACGCCTTATCCTTTTTTGTACTGCTTAAACGTTTTAACTAAGGCGAAAGACAAGTTCGATATAAACGATATTGACGTTGAAGAGGCAGTTAAGAAATCCAAAACGCCGACGCTCTTTATCCACGGTACGGGCGACAATCTTGTGCCTTACGTTATGATGGAAAAGCTCTATCTCGCCTGTAGCGCGCCTAAAGACAAATTCGCGGTAAAGGACGCGCCGCACGTGTCGTCCGTGGCATACGACAAAGACGGTTACTTTAAAAAAGTAGACGAGTTTATAGCGGGAGTTTAAATTAAATTCAAATAAAATAAAAGGGGCTTTCCCTAGACGTTGCCGGGGAAGTCCCTTAATTTTTTATTTTAAAAATATTTACGCCTGACCCGCCGAAACGACTATCGGAATCTCGACCACATGGCGGTCGGACGCCGACCGCTTTACGCCCGACACAAAATCTATTGTGAAATTTAATTGATAGACGTTTTTACCCTCTTCTTTCGGAACGGTAAATTTTATTTCCCAGGAAAGCGGGTTTTCATACGTTATGGACGCGTTTTCGGGGATTCTCGCGCTTTCGGGGTTATCTTTCCCCGCCGTGTAAATTACGTCCGGAAATTCCGCTCCCGAAAGTTCGGCGGCGTTAAGCTCCGCGTAAAAATCAGGCTGAGTCTTTTTTATCGAAAACGTAAACTCGCACGTATATTTGTCTTTCCCGCCGTCTTTAAAAGTAAATTCAGTCGCCGACACGCTGTAATTTACCCTGTCGATTATCTCGCTGTTTACGGGCTTCCCCGACGTATAAGGGTCGTCCAAAGCAAACGAGGACGCCGTTAAAATCGCTAACGCGGCCGCTATTGAAACGATTGTAATTATTTTTTTCTTTTTCATAAAATTCTCCTTAACCGTTAATTATCGCGTTTATTTCCCCTAAAAGATTAAAAAGCGTAATATCTTCGCCGGATCTCGTCGTTTTAATGAGTTTATCCGCTTTAGACACGGCTTTTATTATATCCTTGACTTTTTTAAGAGTTACGGATCCTGAGTTTTCTTTGGCGATTCTGAGGGCGGTTTCGTTAGTCCCCGCAATATCGTTTGCTATGTCGGAAATTTTTTTATCGTATTTTTCGGCGATTTTTACTCTGTAAATGTTGATGTACGTTAAAGAAACAGAGCCTAAAATTAATTCGGGCTTTTCTTTTTTTTCAAGAAGAGTTTTTAAAACGAGATAAGCTCTGTCGGGATTTTTTTTATTTAAGTTCTCCGCTATGGAGAATTGGTCGTCGCGGCAGATTAAAGGCGTCAGCTCCTCAATTTTTTCTTCTGTAATGGCGGACCCTAAACCGGCGTTTGAGAGTTTTTCTATTTCGTTTCTTAAAAGAAACATATCCTCCCCTGTTCTGTTTAGGATTAACTCGGCCTCTTTATCGCCTAAAAAAGAGCCTCTGCTTAAAGCGCCTTTTTTTAACATTTCAATAAGTTTTGCTCTCGACCTTTTAGGTATATAAAATATATTGCCTCTCTCTTTAAATAAATTTAATATATCGAACCATTTTTTAGAGTTTTTTATTTTATAGGAGTTAGGCGGAACCGCGGGAATATCGGTTGAGCCGGGACACAGGCTAAAAATAAGATTAACGTCTTCGCCCGCCGATTTAATGAGATTTATATAAAGCTCCGGGTCGTCGTCGTTAAAGTTGTCGGAGTCGGCGCCTTTATTTTTTTTAAAGGAGTAATTTTTAATAAGGACGCGTGGATCCCCGAACCATGAAAGAGTTTCGACGGACGATCTGACGTCGCTGAAATTGAGATCGCCCGAATAAAATACCGAAAGCCCGTAAGGATTGGGGTCGTCTTTCGTCTTACCGGCTAAAAGTCCCGAATAATAATCGACAAGATAATCGTCCCCGCCGTAGATCAGCGATATTCCGGGGGATTTTTTTTGTCTTATAAAGTCTAAAACTTCTTTTTCGGTAGAGTAAATCATAGTAAAGCTTTAATTTGAATTTTTGACGACGTACTTGCCGTCAGGGTATAAATTCAATTCGATACCGCCCAACAGGCGCGTCCCGTAAACATTCCTTTCGTAAACTTCCTCTTTCGACGATACAAAAACATTTTTAAATCCGCTCGTGTCGATATTATTGATACCGCCGGACGTTATAAGGAGATCGCCTTTTAAAAGCTCTTTCGGGATATTGTAACCGCCTTTTAAAATCACAAGGCACGAAAAGCCGTCCTGCTCTATTTTTAAAAACGAGCGCTTCTCCTCGTTAAAAAAGCTTATTTTAGCTCCTTTTGCGTTAAGTTGATAATAATTTTCCTTTATCACGCTGTTAAAAAGTTCTTTCGGGTAATCCAAGGAACCCCGGGGCGAAACTAAAAGGTCTACGTTATAGTCAGACGCCACGTCGTAAAGGTACGCGGAACTTTTTTTGTCGGAACCTAAAACAAAAAGCGCGTCAAATTCTCTTATATTTAACTTATCGCACGCGGAAGTAAGTTTATAGCCTTTCCCGGAGTCGCCGCCGCATCCCGCCATTATATTCAAGCCGCCCTTATGGTAAACCGCCGAAAGACCGTTCCCCACGTCGGCCAAAATTACTCTCGCAACGTTTTCATTAAATAAGTACGAATAAACCGTGACAAGCGAGAACGACAACAGACATATAACCGAAACTTTAAAAACTTTTCTTTTGTTTTTTCTAAAAACCGCGAATAGAATAAAAAACGACGCTAAAACGACTGTAATCGGCAGGAGAACATATAAATTGTCGCAATTTATTATGCTGAAAGGCAAAGATGATAATTTTTCGGTTATAAAGAAAAGATATTCTGAAAGAATGGCCGACAGGGCGAAAAATAACTTTGAAAGGGGCTTAAAAAACGATAGAACGCAGCCAAGCCCCGAAAAAACCATCGTTAACTCGGCGGGAACCAAACAAAGGAAATTGCTTAAAACCGACAGAGGCGTAAAGTACCCGAAAGTAAAAATCGATACCGGGAAAGTAAAAACGGCGGCCGAAATGGAAACCGCGATTGAGTACGAAACCGAGATAACGGCTTTTTTAAGTTTTTTGTTTTTATGTCTTCTAAAGTAATCGTAAACGGGCGACATAAGAGGCCTCGACGCGGCGATTATCCCCAAAGACGCTAAAAACGACATTTGAAGGGATACGCTGAAGGCGGAAAAGGGATTTATTATGAGTATTACGGTAAGGGCTATAAAAAGGGAATTCAGTGAATCGGCCTGATACTTTGTAAACCGCGACAATACGCTTATGGCAAGCATTAGCCCCGCTCTCACGACGGACTTTGTAAATCCGGTTAAATACTCGAAAAACAGTATAAAAATTAACGTTAAGACGTTCCCGATATTTTTATATTTACGCGGCAAAAACAAAAAGGCGAGACCCAAAATCCCCGTCCAAAGGCTTAAATGAAAGCCCGACACGGCGAACAGGTGCGACAGTCCCGAATAGCGGAAGTTTAATTCTTTTCTTGGGTCGATATCGGTTTTATCGCCCGTTAGCAAAGCGTTTGAAAGCCACGAGTATTTTTCGCCTAAAGACTCTTTAAGAATACTTGAAATTTTATCTTTTAAAGAGTTTATATAAAAGTTTACGCCGCGGCGGCTCGCTTCCTTTAATGAGAACTCGTTTCCGGGGTACGCTCCCAGGTATACGCCGTCCGCCATTTTATATCCCGTTTCGCCGTCGGTTAAATCGTAAATTAAAGCTTCTTTTACAGATAAAACGTCGTCAATTCCCGCTTCTATATAAAACGGCGAATTTACGGCGACTTCGCCTTTAATTTTATGTCCGTTTACATATACGTCCTTAAGAGTGTAAAAGTATCTTCCGTAATCGGAATCATACGACTTAATTTTCCCCGAAAGCGTTTTTACGCCGCCGCCCGCTATCGCCGCCGTTTTTTTATAGTCGAAAGTATACTTTACCGAAAACAAAAAAGACGAAAGAGCCGCCCCCGCGAAAACAACAATAAAAAAAGACGCTAAAACGCGGTATTTTGGGATTCTTTTTTTAAAAACAAAAAATAAAATCAGCGATATGATAAAAAGACAGGAAGATAAAACGAATACGACGGCGCTCCCCTTTAGCGGCAGAAATGCGAAAGAGAGGATTGTTAAAAAGAACGACGCGCCGAAAGCGATTAACGGTCTTGTCATCAGCCCGGAGGCCAGGTTAAATCTCTGCCGGCGAGGACGTGAAAATGAAGGTGCTTTACGGACTGCCCCGCCCGCTCGCCGCAGTTGGACACTACTCTAAAACTGTCTTGACCCTTTTCTTTTGTGATTTTCGCGATAACCTCAAAAATATGAGCCGCGACCGAACTGTTGGAGGAGTTTATATCTCCCGCCCCGCCTATGTGCTCTTTCGGTATTACGAGAACATGAAAAGGGGCTACGGGGGAAATATCCTTAAAAGCTAAACAAACATCGTCTTCATAGACTTTTTCCGATGGAATTTCGCCCTTTGCGATTTTACAAAATAAACAGTCGTCCATAATTTTACCTCGCCTTTAAAAACGCGCCTAAAGTTTTATTTAAAACCAAAAGCCTATCTTGTCCATAAATCTCTTTACCGTTCTGTCGGCGGTTTCGCTCGCTTTCTCCGCGCCTTTTTTAGCGCAGGCGGAGAGATATTCTTTATCTTTAATCAGTCTTTGATACTCTTCTCTTAACGGTCTTAATTCTTCTATTACGACCTCCGCCGCGGCTGATTTAAAGTCGCCGTAACCTTTGCCCGCGAACTCGTCTGTGATTTCGGTATAGCTCTTTTTTGTGCAAACGGAGTAAATTTCCATTAAATTCGCGACGCCCGGTTTATTTTCGCTGTAGTATACGCTCGCTTCGGAATCCGTCACGGCGCTTTTTATCTTTTTGGCTATGACGTCCGGGGAGTCCGTCACAAGGATATATCCTTTGGGATTGGAGTCCGACTTGCTCATTTTCTTGGTGGGATCCGTAAGCGACATAATCTTGGCGCCTTTTTCGCCGATTAACGGCTCGGGAACTTTAAAAACGTCGCCGTAAATACCGTTTACACGGTTCGCTATGTTGCGGGTAAGCTCTAAATGCTGCCTTTGATCCTCTCCTACGGGCACGTAATCCGCGTCGTAAATAAGTATATCGGCGGCCATAAGAACGGGGTAATTAAAAAGCCCTAAATTTACGTTGTCAAGGTGTTTTTTCGCCTTATCTTTAAATTGAGTCATTCTAGACGCTTCGCCGAACTGAGTGTAGCAGTTCAAAAGCCACTGTAATTGAGCGTGCGCCGGAACGTGACTTTGGCAGAATATTACGCTTCTGCCGGGGTCTAAACCCATCGCGATCAAAATCGCGAAAAGCTCCAAGCGCCTGTTGTTAAACTCTTTCGGATCCGTCCTCACGGTTATGGCGTGAAGATCGGCCTCGCCGAAAAAGCAATCATACCGGTAAGACGCGGCGACCCAGTTTTTTAAGGCTCCCAAATAATTTCCGAGAGTTGGCGTCCCGGTGGGCTGTATTAAACTTAAAACGGTCTTTTTATTGTTTTCCATTTTTAACGCTCGCTTACTTAATAAATTTTTGTTTGACTTTCCCTAATATTTCCATGCCTTTTACGATTTCGTCGTCGGTGGGAGTGGAGAAGTTGAGCCTTATGCACTGAGTTTTGTCGTCCGGGCTCATCATAAAAGCGGATCCCGGAACTACCGCGACTTTATTGTCGGCGGCCGTTCTGCAAAATTCCATCATATCTACGTAAGACGGAAGTTCACACCAGATAAAAAGACCTCCCATAGGCTTTACGTAACTTACAAAATCCCCTAAATAACGATCTATAAGAGAACACATAAGATCAAGCTTCTTTTTGTATATTTCTCTTATTTTAAGTATATGACCGTCTACGTCGTAATTGTTCATCCACTCGTTTACTATCATCTGAATAAGAACGGGCGTGTGAACGTCGGAACTTTGCTTCCCGACGGTCATCTTGGCTATAACCTCCTTAGGGGCTACCGTATAGCCTATTCTAAGACCGGGAGAGAGAATTTTAGAAAACGAACCCGAGTAAATTACAATTCCGTCCGTATCCATTGATTTGATAGTCGGCAGCTCCTCCCCCTGACAGCGGAGTTCGCCGTAAGGGTTGTCCTCAAGTATCATAACGCCGTATTTTTTAGCCATGGAGTATATAGCCTTTCTTTTTTCAAGCGACGTAGTAACCCCCGACGGATTTTGATAATTTGGGATTGTGTAAATGAATTTCGCGTTTTTCTCGGTTTTTAAGACGTTTTCAAGGACGTTTATATCCATGCCGTCGCTTAGAAGAGGAACGCCCGCCAAATTCCCTTTATAAGAGCGGAAAGTATTTAAAGCGCCTATAAAAGAGGGGCTTTCGCTGATAACCGCGTCGTCCTCGTTTAAAAGAGCCTTGGAAGCAAGATCTATTACCTGCTGGGCGCCTGAGGTCACTATAAGCTCGTCGTTTTCGGATATACTGTCGTATCTCTCTTTAACGTATTTTTTAAGCGTCTTTATAAGGGGAGCGTAACCCTCCGACACGCCGTACTGAAGAGCCGTAACGGGGTCTTTCTCCAAAACGTCGTTCGCGATTTCTTTAATTTCGTCAATAGGAAAAGCGTCGGGGGAAGGGTTGCCGGCGGCAAAGGGAATTACGCCGCTTTCCTGCGTCGCCTTTAAAATTTCCCTTATCGCGGACGGCTTTAAATTTGAAATTCTTTTTGAAAATTTATATTCCATAACTTTCTCCTGCCTTTATCTATTTCGCGCTCGATTTTATAACTTTCAGCCTCGAAAACTCTTCTCTGTCCTTTTCCTCAAGAGCCTCGGTAATGTATTTTATCGTTTTTTCGTATTTGGGAATCATAATATTCCCCAAGGCGTTCGTTCTCTTTCTCGTTTTTTTAACCGCGTCGGCCAGACGGCAAACCGAGTTTTCTATTTCGCCGAGCTTTACCGTGAGTTCTTTGGCGGCGTTGAATTTTTCGTAAGCTTCGTCTAAGGACGCGGACGTGCTCGCGAAAGAGTAATAAAGTTTAAGTTTCGTCTTTTCGTGAGAAACCGTAGGGAGAGAAGTACCCATAACGCTTCTTTCGCCGATGCTAAGCCCGTTGTCGACGGGAACGCAGGACGCGGCGCTCCCGCAGTCCCCCATCTCGATATAAGCTCTTTCAAGGGACTTGTAAGCGTCGTCGTAAACTTCGCCGATTTTAACGCTGATCTCTTTAGCGTCGTCTATTAAAGTCATCATTTCGCGAACTAGAATACTCCTCTTGCGATCCATAAGGTCGTACCCCGTGCGCGCCAATTTTAGTGATTTTTTAGCGTTAATTAAGTTGTTCTTCGTCGGGAAAACGTTCTGAGACATACTCTGACTTTTCCTTATATATTTAATGGTTTATATAGCGTTTATTAAGAGTTTCCGCGTCTATTCTGTCTAAGGACTCTTTAGGAAGTATCGACAAAATCTTCCAGCCCAAATCTAATGTTTCGTCTATCGTCCTGTTTTCGTTTTCGCCCTGATTTAAAAATTCTTTTTCAAATTCCTTGCCGAAAAGCAGCAGAAGTTTATCGTTTTCGGAGAGTTCGTCCTCTCCTATAACGGACGCTAAAGACCTAGCGTCTTGAACCTGGGCGTAAGACGCGAAAAGCTGATCCGACAAGGCTTTGTGGTCTTCTCTTGTAAAGCCCTTCCCTATGCCGTCTTTCATAAGGCGGGAAAGCGACATAAGAACGCTTACGGCGGGATAAACGCCTTCCGTTTCAAGCGTCCTGTCCAGGACTATCTGCCCCTCGGTTATAAAGCCCGTAAGGTCGGGGATTGGGTGCGTTATATCGTCGCCCGGCATGGTTAATATGGGGATTTGCGTAACGGAGCCTTTAGAGCCTTCGACGATTCCCGCCCTTTCGTAAATCGACGCGAGATCCGAATAAAGATAACCGGGGTAGCCCTTTCTGCCGGGGATTTCGCCTTTGCCGGAGCTAAACTCCCTTAACGCCTCGCAGTATGAAGTCATATCGGTGAGTATTACGAGGATGTTCATATTTAAATCGAAAGCGAGGTACTCCGCGGCGCACAGAGCGCACTTGGGGGTGATGATTCTCTCGATTATGGGATCGTTGGAGAGATTTAAAAACATCGTGACGCGGTTCATAACGCCCGCCTCGCTGAACGATTTTTTAAAGTAGTCGGCGACGTCGTTTTTAACGCCCATGGCGGCGAACACTATGGCGAAATCCTCGTCCCCTCCGGCGCTCGCCTGCTTTACTATTTGCGCCGCCAGTTCATTATGCTTCATGCCGGAGCCTGAAAAAATCGGCAGTTTCTGCCCTCTTATAAGGGTGACTAAAGCGTCTATTGAGGATATTCCCGTTTTAATGTAATTTTTAGGGTAGACTCTTTTAACGGGGTTAATAGCGCTGCCGTTAATATTTCTTCTTACGACCGGGTAAACTTCCCCTAAGGAATCTATGGGTCTTCCGAGACCGTCGAAAACCCTTCCTATTATTTCGGGCGAGAGAGCCATTCTCATGGGTCTTCCGCTAAAAACAGTCCTCGTGTTTTTAGCGGACATGCCCTTAGCGCCCTCAAATACCTGCACGACGGCCTTATCGCCCTCTATCATAACGACTCTGCCGGAACGCTCTTCGCCGTTTTCAAGTATAAGAGTCGCCATCTCCTCGTTAAAAGCGTCGAAAGCGTTTTCCAATATAACTAGCGACCCGCTTATTTCGCTGAGTCCCGTATGTTCTATTTTCATTTGCTCTTCCCCGATTCAAGTAAAGTCAAGTTAAACCGCCTAAAACGGCGTCGATTTCTTTAATGTAGTCGTCTATTTTATCGGGATTGTCGTTAGGTATATCATACTTCATTCTGACAAGTTTGTCAAAAAGACCGGTCGCGAGAATTTTTTCGACAGACGCCTGCTTTTTAAGAGCGTCGCCCGCTTTATCGTAAAGATAAAGTATCGCTTTCATCATTTTATAGTGCTTATACATGGGAGTGTACGTGTCGGTTTCGTTCATGGCGTTTTGCTGAAGAAAACCGATTCTTATAACTCTCGCCGTTTCGAGAGTAAGTTTTTGGTCGTCCGGGAGAATCTCGCTTCCTATCAGCTTTACTATTTCCATAAGCCTGGACTCTTCCGAAAGCAAAGCGGCGATTCTGTTTCTGCAATCCACAAAATCGGGAGCGACGTTCTCCCTGTACCAGGGGGTAAGGTCGGGGATATACTCGCTGTAACTGTCGTTCCAGTTTATGGCGGGATAGTGTCTCGCGTATGCCAGAGACTTATCGAGAGCCCAAAAGCACCTTGTAAAACGCTTTGTGTTTTGAGTTACCGGCTCCGAAAAATCAGCCCCTTGAGGCGACACGGCCCCTATTAAGGTAATAGAGCCCTCGTCCCCCGAAAGCGTTTCAAAACACCCCGCCCTCTCGTAAAACTCCGAAAGTCTCGAAGGCAAATACGCGGGATAACCTTCGTCGGCGGGCATTTCCTCAAGTCTTCCCGAGATTTCCCTTAAAGCCTCCGCCCAACGGGAGGTGGAGTCCGCCATTAAAGCCGCGCTGTAACCCATGTCGCGGTAATACTCGGCCAGCGTTATCCCCGTGTAAATGGACGCTTCTCTCGCCGCCACGGGCATATTGGACGTATTGGCTATGAGGATAGTTCTTTCAAGAAGAGGTCTTCCCGTTTTCGGGTCGGTAAGGCTCGAAAACTCGTTTAGGGCGTCGGTCATTTCGTTTCCGCGCTCGCCGCACCCTACGTACACTATTATATCCGCGTCAGAATATTTCGCAAGCTGATGCTGCGTGACCGTTTTCCCCGTTCCGAATCCGCCGGGGATGGCGGCGGACCCGCCTTTAGCCACCGGAAACATGGCGTCTATAACTCTTTGCCCCGTAATTAAGGGCTTGGAAATCGGAAGTCTTTCTTTAGCGGGACGGGGCGTTCTTATAGGCCACTTTTGACATAAAGTAAGGTCTTTAATATCGCCCTTGGGAGTTTTTATTTTTACTATCGTGTCGTTTACTCTATAGTCGCCGTCGGGATTTACTGAGATCGCCTCGCCCGAAATATCCGGCGGAACCAAAATTTTATGCTTTATAATGGGCGTTTCGGGGCATTCGGCGAAAATCTCCCCGCCGTTTAGTTTGTCGCCTTTTTTAATAAGGATTTTTGTGTTCCATTTTTTATCGGGGTCTATGGACGGGGCGCTCATGCCTTTCGGAAGAAAAACGCCCGACTCTTTCGCTATGGCGGTCAAAGGCTTTTCTATTCCGTCGTAAATATTCCCTAAAAGCCCCGGACCCAAAACCGCCGACATGGGGCTTCCCGTAGGGGCTATCTCCTCGCCGCGCTTTAACCCTTCGGTATCTTCGTAAACCTGGATAGTGGTGAACTCGTCGGTTATCTTAATGACTTCCCCCGCGAGAGAAGACGAACCGACATAGACCATTTCCATCATTTTAAGGTCGGTCTTCCCCTTGACGGTGATAACAGGTCCGTTTATTCCGTATATTTTTACATAAGACAAATCCGTCGCGCTCCGTTTTAGATTTTATATTAGTTTAGTATTGAGATAACCGTTAAGAATCAGTAATTTACGCTCAATCCCGATTTTTCGTAAAACCACTCGACCTGCTCGGCCAGCCGCTCGTCAAGAGTGTCGTCAATATTTATCAAAAGTTCGGGGCAGCAGGCCTTTACGCCGCCCGTTTTTATTTCCCGGCAAGGCTCCATCGAGATATTTTTTGATAAAGCCTCAATCGCGTCTTTATATTTTAAATCGCGGGGCTTTAAATAGATTGTAACGTCGCGTTCCCCCGCTATGGAAAGTATGTTTTTTACGCTTTTTATAAGGAAATTTTCATATTCGCTCGTATTCGTAAATTTTTCCAGTTTATTTAATACTTCCGAAAATACGCTTTTCGCGATATGTTCGCGCTTCTCGGCGATATTCCTTCTTGTAAGAGAAGCTCTGCCGCCTTCCTCTACGCCGTCAAGACGGGTAAAGCTTTTAATCTGATCGTCTAAATACTCGCTGTAACGTCTTTGAGCCTCAATTTCGGCCTCTTTTAATTTTTCCCGCCTTAAATTCTCCATTTCGGACACGGCCTTATCGCGCCTCTCTATTGAGGCGTCGCTGATAGTCCTTAAAAAAGCGCTGTTTTTCGTTTCCATTTTTACGCTCCGTTAGTTAAATGTTCATGCTTTCGTTCGCGTATCTCGTAATGGCGTCGGTAACGTACCCGCCGGGACCGTCCGGAATTTCGGTTATCAAAGGGGCTGAACGCGATCTTTTTATCTCGTCGATATCGTCGGCGTTTTTTGTGTAAAGCCCTTCGGTGACGAGAATTAACCCCACGTCGCCGGACTTTAAGACGCGCTCAAAGCTTTCGGCGCACGAGCGTCCATCTTCTATAATTTCAGACTCTATACCGGCCAAACGCATCCCCAGAGCCGCGTCGCGGTTGTCGGTTATAAGGAAAAATTTCATAATCTAAACTTTATTGATAATAAGAAAAAATTTCATAATCTAAACTTTATTGATAATAAGGATTGATATAACTACGCCGT
>CAYUEV010000019.1:0-8220 GCA_964443825.1 uncultured Eubacteriales bacterium | reverse complement strand
AAAAATTTCATAATCTAAACTTTATTGATAATAAGGATTGATATAACTACGCCGTAAAGGGCTATGGACTCGCCCAACGCCACGAATATAAGCGATTTGCCGAATGATTTAGGGTCTTCGCTCGTCGCCGCTATAGCCGCCGGAGCGCCGGCCGCGACCGCTATGCCGCCGCCTATTCCCGCCAGTCCCGTAACAAGTCCCGCCGCCAACAGCCCCAGGCCTTTGGAATTGTCGGCCGGAGCGGGATCGCTTCCCGCGGGTTCCGCGGTTCCGCCTTCTTCGGATACTTCAGTTCCCCCGGCGGTTTCCGCGTCTTTCTTATCCGCCGCCGACACGGTAAACATTAAAGCGGCCGTAAGAACTAAAATCACCGCGAACGACAATAAATTTTTGGAGAGTACTTTTTTAGAGGACGCGCCCATCATACGGCTTTTAAAGGATCTGTAAGCGATAAAGCATAAAAGGCAAACCGGGACTAAGGCTAAAATAAAACAGAAAAGTGATGACATAATCTGACCTCCGTAAAATGGGGAATAATCTATAAATTAAATTCCGCCGTCAAGTCTTTTTTTGGCGGAAATAAATTCCTTGCCGTCGCCGGGGAAACAGCGGCTGAACATCTCGTAAAACTCGAGCCTCAGAGCCTGAATGCCCGTTAAAAGCCCTTCTAAGCAAATTACAAGGATATTGCCCAAAATTATAACCAATATGTTTCTGTTCTCCCCCGCTAAAGAGAAAACGACCATCATCATTCCGGCGTGAACCAGGACGAACGCTCCCACTCTTAAAAAAGAAACCGTGTTGCTGAAGTAAGAGAGAACGTACTCTAACATTTCGAATATGTTTTGCATTATAAAGTCGGGTATGCTCTCGGGCTTATAGTCGTCGCGCTTATCGACCACGCCTATAAGTATCTCTTTTAAGAACAGCGCTACGGCGCATACGGGCGCTACTATGGCGCACACTACGCCGGGTATTATCATTTTCCCCGCCATAAAATTATAAACGAGATTTACCCCGCAGATATAAAAGAGCAGTCCGCACAGACCGTTGTTGTCGAAAAGCGCTTCGCCGAATTTTTTTGATTTTACGTTAGCGTAAATATTTATAAGTATGGACACGCAAACCAGGGATATTCCTATTGAAATCGCGAGCAGCAGAACCGTGTTTATGCTGTCCATAACGGAAAGAGGCTTCCCTTTTAATCCTATGGCGGTGTAGAGCGGGTCGAGAACGTCCTCATACCCAAAGAACGACCCGAACACAAGACCGAATACCATTGACGATATTCCGCACGGAACCAGGATTTTGCCAAGTTCCATTTTTTTGAGTTTCCAGGCTAAGATTCCGACTATCGAAAGTACGAACCCCTGCCCCAAATCGCCGAACATTATCCCGAAGAGAACGGTGTAAGTCGCGGCTACAAAGCCCGTTATGTCGATTGAATCGTACCCCGGCGTTCCGTACATCTTAACGTAATACTCGTAAGGTCTCACTATGGCGGGGTTTTTAAGTCTCGTGGGAGGAGTTAAGCTCTCTTTTTCGCCATCTGACTCCTGCCCATCGTCGGTAAAGCCGCCTATAGCCTCGTAAATCGTCGTCATTTTGCGCTTTTCGGCTCTGGTCGCGCTCCCCGTGTAAATATAGCGGTCGTTTTTCTCTATAAAGTACTTTCTTGTGTTCCAAAGCTGCTGAAGGTCCTGCAAAATAGAATACCGCTCGACTATCTCGCTTTCGTTTTTGTTCCAGAATTCGGCGATTTTCCGCTTTTCTTTGTCTATATCCGAAAGTTCTTTTTCGCACGAGTCTATTATATCCGGAATCGTGCCTTTTTTGTCGTCTATAAAGTACTCTCTAAAGTAGATGGAGTCGAAAAATTCTTCCGCGTCGCGCTCAAACTTATTGGGGACAAAGTATATGCACCAGCTGCTTTTTTCGTCGCTTGAGCATATGTTAAAAGCGAAATTCTTTTCGTCCGAAAGCTCTTGGACTTTTTTAACGTATCTGTTTGAAAGCCTTCCGAAATGAACCGACGTAAAGCTGATATTGTTAATTTCGCTTAAATCTACGTCGAGCGAGGAAAAATGCTTAAGTCTCGCGATTTTTCTCGTAAGGTATCTTTTTCTCGTTCTCAATTCTCTTCTTCTGACGCTGCACCTGTGAATCTCGGCGTTAAGACGCGAGTTTACGTCGCCGGACTTAAGGTCGGCGCCGCCCAAATATCTTGTAAGCTCCGTTATATACTCGTCGGTAAGAGGTCTTCCGCTTCCTATCACGTTGTGAAGTTTAGAGGGCGATAAGTCGAATTTTACAAGGTGAGCCAAATGCTCTATATCGCGTATAGGCGTTTCAAACGGACTCGCGTCGTTAATCCCCGACGCGGTGACGGACTTCTCCGGATCTTTTATAGTGTACTCCACTTCGTCTAACGCGCCTAAGAGGTTTCTCGCCTCGCTCTCTTTCTTTTTGGGAATCCAGCCTATAGAGCAAAAACTGTCGTCGTTTATTACGGAGTATTTTCTAAAGTCCCACAGCTTCCTTAAATCCAAAAGGATGGAGTAAATATTGGCGAGCTCTTTTTTATTGTCCTCAAGCGTTTTGGAGAGGTCCTCGCGCTCTTTTCTTATTTCGTCAAGCTCTTTTTTGCATTTTTCTATTACTTCGCCGACAGTTCCCTCTCCGGGGTCTAAAACAAGCTCGTCAAAGTAAAGGGCTTTCATAATTTCGGAAGACTCTTTCGCGTAACGGGCGGACGTGCAATAAACTCCCCAGAAATATTTTTTATCGGACGAGAGCGTTTTAAAGGTAAATTTCCCCTCGTTATTGTACATATAGAGCTTAATCATGGAATCTTTGGGAAGACTCCCGAAATGAACCTCTACGTAATTAGCGCCGAGCATTTCGCCTAAATCCACGTCGAGTTCCTCAAAATGGCTCAGTTTATCGATTTTTTGCGTAAGCTCTTTTTCCCTGTCGATAAGAGCGAGGCGCTGTTTCGTGTCAAGCCCCGCCTTAGGTTCCATCTGAGCTATCACGGAGTGTATGTCGCTTGAGTCAAAATCGGCGTCCGAGAGGTATTTTCCGAGTCTTTTTATGTAAGACGGCGAGGGAGTTTTCCCCGTCCCCAAAACGTTAGTCAAGTTGTCCGAAAAATCAATCCCGCACATATCGGCTATCTCCTCGATATGCTTAATGGGCAGATCATAAGGGCAGGCTCTCCAAGCCGATCTGTACCCGCCCGCTCCGCTCATATACTCGTCGGCTTTTTCAGGGTGATAAAAATCGGCCGTTATTATACTGAGATTAAACTCGTTCAATTTATCCGCGGGACCTACCGCCCTCGCGAACATCATCTTTTCGATCGACAAAAATGAGTCGCCACCTTTTAGTTGTCACGCGCCGTGAAAGGCCTAATTTTAGCGGAAATTAAGACGCCGCGCCGGAAAAGCCGGTGATAAACGGGGAAATCTCCGCCGGAGACAGACCGTAGCGAATCGCTTCTATTATGTGGATTATATTTTTTATTTCTATTTCAGAATAATTAAAGTACGCGAACATGACCGTGTCGGGGTCGGAAGACCGCCCCGCAGCGTCGGTAAGAATTTTATATATATACTCGTCGGCTGAACGGAAAATCCCGTATTTTTTACTGTTTTTAACGATAGGTGAAAGATAAGTCCCTAAAAGCGCTTCGTCAAGTTCTTCAGGCGTTCTCTTTTCGCAAAGACTTTTTAATTCTTTTTTAGAAAAGTATGTGATTTTGGGGTTTTGTATCAGTTTCGCCGTTTCGTCCATATCCTCAAATCTCGTCATTCTGTAAAGGACTTTTACGATGTGAACGTCTTTCATGGCGCCGTAGAGTTTTACGAGTTCCCGTTTTTTTAGGTTCTCCGTTTTTCCTCTTCCCAGGAGCTTTAAAAATTCCCCGTCGGAAAAGTTCCTGAACTCCGCCTGCACGGCGGCGAGATTTTTTGTAAGATTGTATTCCTTAACGCACTTGTTTAAAACAGGCTCGTAAATCGTGCCCTCAATGGTTTTTAAAAGGTCTTCCCGCGTTTTTGCCTTGGCTAATTTATAAAGATCGAGACGGGAGCGCTCGTTATAAAAAACGGGGAAATTAAAAAAATAATCGTTCCCGCCCGATTCTATCCCCGCTAAAGCGTTCATAATCTGAACGGCGTCGAATTTCGTGATAAAAAACTCGTAAAGACGGCTGCCGGCGGCTTTTTGGAATCGCGCCGTTTTCTCAAGCTCGTCGTACATTTTATTGTCGAGCATATTTTCAAGTCTTGACCTTGAAAGTTCGCCCGACGTGTTCACGCCGTCGAAAATCGCGCTGTAAGACGTCTTTGACTTTAAGTACTCGGCTACCGCTCTTACAGAGCCTAAATTTATAAGATCGCGGTAATTCTTCTCGGTCAGCCTTCCGCCGTAAAGGTATTTAACTACGGCGTAAACGGAGTTTTCGGAAAATTTTTTTATTTTCATAACCCCAAAGTCCTTTTATAAAGAGCGTCGACCCAGGATTTTCTGTTTTGTTTTTCGATGTTGGAAAGATTTTCAAGCGCCGCCTTTTCTTTGCCGTCTATCACGCTCTCAAGCGAAAGCGTTTTTTTTCTATGCTCCTCTTTTAGCCTTAAGGCTTCTTTTTTGGCTTCCTCCATCTTTTTATCGATGAGATTTTTACATTCAAGCTCTATTTCGGCGGTCTTTTTTTCTTTGAACTTCTCGGTTTCCTCGGCCATTTTTCTCGCCTGTTCCTCGGCCTCCAATATGTCTTTTAATATTCCTTCCAAGAAAATCGCCCGCCTAGTAAGAATTTTTGAAACTTCAAAATATTATCACGTTATTTACATAATATTATATCATTTTCCAAAATCAAATCAAGTGCAAAAACATCAAAATACAAAGCGCTAATATATGTTATTTTTATATATATTTAATCGTTTGAGTTTCTTTAAAAGAATATTAAACGCATTCTTATATTTGCTTAAAAGAAAAAACGCGGCGGATAATTCTTATTTAAAATTTTAAAAAAGCCTCCCCCAAAAGGAGAGGCGAATCTTAATTTTCTTTAGGGGGATTTTCTCCCTTTTTTTTGTAGTAATCCTCAATGGCGGCTTTTACCGCCTCCTCGGCGAGAACGGAACAGTGCATTTTGTAATCGGGAAGACCGTCTAAGGCTTCCGCCACGGCTTTATTTGTAAGCGTTAAGGCCTCGTCCACGCTCTTGCCTATAATCATCTCCGTCGCCATGCTGCTTGTGGCGATGGCCGAGCCGCATCCGAAAGTGTTAAACTTGCAGTCGGTTATGACGCCGTTGTCGTCGATTTTAAGGTACATCTTCATAATATCGCCGCATTTGGCGTTGCCGACTTCGCCTACCCCGTCCGCGTCGTCAATTACGCCGACGTTCCTCGGATTCATAAAATGATCCATAACTTTTTCACTGTATAACATATTGCTTTTTCCCCTCCTGTAAATCGCGCCATACGGGCGACATGGAGCGAAGATAAGAAACGACTTCGCCCGTCGCTTTTATTACGTAATCGACTTCCTTGTCCGTGATATTTTCGCCCAAAGTGAGCCTTAAAGAGCCGTGAGCCACTTCCGCCGGCAATCCTATGGCCAAAAGCACGTGACTTGGATCCAACGATCCCGACGTGCAGGCGGATCCCGACGACGCTCTTACTCCCTTGGAGTCGAGAAGGAGCAGAAGACTTTCGCCTTCTATACCCTCAAAGCACATATTGACGTTTCCGGGAAGTCTTTTTTCGCGGTCGCCGTTTAAGCGGGAGTGAGGAATTTTTAAAAGCCCGTCTATAAGCCTCTCTCTTTTGGGTATGAGCTTTTTCATGTTTTCGTCGATTTTCTCATTGCTCTCCGAAAACGCCGCCGCCATCCCGATTATACCGGGGACGTTCTCCGTTCCGGCTCTTTTGCCTCTCTCCTGCGCCCCGCCCTCGATTAAATTTGAAAGGGGGATTCCTTTTCGGCAGTACAGCGCCCCCACGCCTTTAGGACCGTGGAATTTATGAGCCGATAAGGAGAGCATATCTATATTTTCGCGGTTTACGTCAATATGAAGATGACCCGCCGCCTGAACCGCGTCCGTGTGGAAAATTACGCCTTTCTTTCGGCAAATCTCGCCTATCTCCGCTATAGGCTCGATAGATCCTATTTCGTTATTGGCGTACATAATGGTAACTAGGCACGTGTCGTCGGTTATGGCGTCCTCCACCTCCGAAGGCTTTACAATCCCGTTCTCGTGAACGTCGAGCAAAGTCACGTCGAAGCCGTATTTTTTAAGCTTCTCCAGCGTGTGCAGGACGGCGTGATGCTCGAACGAAGTCGAGATAATATGTTTTTTGCCTTTTTTAGCGCCTGATAACGCCGCCGAAATTATAGCCTGATTGTCGCTTTCGCTGCCGCCTGAAGTAAAAGTTATCTCTTTGGGCGAACAGCCTAAGTTCGAGGCTAAAACACTCCTCGCGTTAAAAAGCTCCTCGGCCGCCCTCTGACCCGTGGAATAAAGACTTGAAGGGTTGCCGTAAAGATCTTTTAACGCCTTTGTCATCGCGTTGTACGCGTTCTCTGAAAGCGCGGTCGTCGCCGCGTTATCGCAATAAATATCCATATTTTAATACCCTACGGCGCGGAAGCCTTTTTCAAGATCTTCTATTATGTCGTCTATATGCTCCGTGCCGATTGAAAGTCTTACGGTGTTGGGCTTAATGCCGCTCTCTAAAAGTTCCTTTTCGCTCAACTGCGAATGCGTGGTCGAGGCCGGGTGAATTACGAGCGATTTTACGTCCGCGACGTTTGCCAAAAGGGAGAAAAGCTCCAAAGACTCGGTGAATTTTTTAGCTTCCTCGGCGCTGCCCTCTATCTCGAACGTAAATATCGAACCCGCTCCGTTCGGGAAATATCTGTCGTAAAGCTCTTTATCGCGCCCCTCGCTCAACGACGGATGGTTTACTCTCTCCACGCCTTTTCTGTTTTTAAGGTAGTCGACGACTTTAAGGGCGTTCTCAACGTGCCTTTCGACTCTTAACGAGAGCGTTTCAAGCCCCTGTATAAGCAAAAACGAGTTAAACGGCGAAATTGTCGCGCCCTGGTCTCTCATAAGAGTGGTGCGGATTTTCATAACGTAGGCTATGTTCCCGCAAGCCTCCGTAAACACTATTCCGTGATACGAGGGATTGGGTTTTGAAAGTCCGGGGAATTTATCGTTTTGCGCCCAGTCGAATTTGCCGCCGTCTACAATGACGCCGCCCATTACGGTGCCGTGACCGCCTATAAATTTTGTGGCGGAGTGGACGACTATATCGGCTCCGCGCTCAATAGGTCTTAAAAGGTAGGGAGTCGCGAAAGTGCTGTCCACAATGAGCGGAATACCGTGTTTATGGGCAATTTCGGAAATCGCCTCAATATCTATGACGTCCGAGTTTGGGTTGCCCAAAGTCTCGGCGTAAAGAAGCTTCGTGTTGTCTTTTATTGCTTTTTCGAAATTCTCGGGGTCGTGAGGGTTTACGAAAGTCGTTTCGACGCCCTGGTCTCTTAAAGTGTTTGAGAAGAGATTAAACGTCCCGCCGTAAAGGTTCTTGCTCGAAACGATATGGTCGCCCGAAAGCGCGATATTTTGAACGGCGTAAGTAATGGCCGCGGACCCCGAAGCCGTGGCGAGAGCCGCCGCGCCGCCCTCTAAAGCCGCGATCCTTTTTTCGAACACGTCCGACGTCGGGTTCATAAGGCGCGTGTAGATGTTGCCGCTCTCGGTAAGCCCGAAACGCCCCGCCGCCTGAGCCGAATCCTTAAAAACGTAAGACGTGGTGGCGTAAATAGGCGTCGCGCGGGAATCGGTCGCGGGATCCGGCTTTTCCTGACCCGCGTGCACTTGAAGCGTTTCGAATTTATAATTGCTCATAACTATCAAACTCCCAGTAAATCTGACTTTATCGGCAAAAGCGCTTAAACCAAAAACGCCCGTCCGTCCCGGAACATAAGCCGACAATTATTATATAACATCTATTTCCTACTTTGTCAATAGGATTTTTGAAAATTAGCGTTTTTGTATCTTTTGCGCCTATTATTTTAAACTTATTTTAGTAAATTTTTTAGTAATTCCCCGCGAAAGCAAAGCTAAACTTACATACCGTTTTTTCTGTTGATTATTTTTATTTTGTATGTTAAAGTTAATATGTTACGAAAGATCGGCGC
>CAYUEV010000018.1:6355-29899 GCA_964443825.1 uncultured Eubacteriales bacterium | reverse complement strand
TCATTTCGGCATATAACACAAATTTATTATAGAAAACGAGAAATATTTTAGCAGCAAATGGCGAATAATGCTGATGATACGGAATTGTTCCCGCATTGATTTATCAATTCGCCCGCGTTTGTCGAGTTTTTAGCGGTTAGTAAACGACATAATTTTAATTTGTTTTGCTAAGCGCTAAACGCTATCCGCCAGGCACTCTGCGCCGCGTATCCTTTCAGATTTTATCGAATCGGTTTGACAAAACCGGTTTTTACAAGGGCGAGCTACATATTATCGTAATCTTCCTCGTTTTCCCAGTTGTGCCAGACGTTTTGAACGTCGTCGTTTTCGTCGAACATCTCAAGCATTTTGCCCATATTTTTTATATCGTCGGGATTCGTAAGTTTAACATACGTTCCGGGTATATACTCGGCCTCGGCCGATATGGGCGTATATCCCGCCGCCTGAAGAGCGTCCGCCACGCCGCTCACGTTCGACGGATCACAGCGAACCTCGTAAACGTCGTCTTCGTCGGTTATAAGGTCGTCGGCTCCCGCGTCGAGAGCCTTTTCAAGAAGAGCGTCCTCGTCTACGCCTTCTTTTTCAACCACAATATTGCCCTGCCTTGTAAACATAAACATAACGGAGCCTGCCTGACCCATATTCCCGCCGTATTTATCAAAGTAATGGCGTATATCGCCCGCCGTCCTGTTTCTGTTATCGGTCAGCGTTTCGACTATAACGGCTATCCCGGAAGGGCCGTAACCTTCGTATGTGCATTCTTCATAATTATCGGCGTTAGCGTCGCCCGCGGCTTTTTTGATGATTCTGTCGATATTGTCGTTAGGGACGTTCGCGGCCTTCGCTTTCGCTATAACGTCCTTTAATTTAGAGTTCGCGGCGGGGTCAGGACCGCCGGAACGCACCGCGACGGCTATTTCTCTTCCGATTTTAGTAAAGACTTTCGCTCTTTGGTTATCCGTCTTTTCTTTTTTTCTCTTTATAGTGCTCCATTTGGAGTGTCCTGACATAAAATATCACCTTTTATATTTTAAATTGAACGCGCAAAAACTTATTCCCATTTTAGCGCTAAATATCGCTTTTTGTCAACAGTTTATTTTTAAATCCGCTTGTAAAATAAGACGGAGTTGTGATATAATGATTAAAAAAGAGAACGAGGGGATATATTATGGAAAGCAATCCTTATCTTAATAAATTGGGCGAAAACGCTAAAATCGCCGAAACGCGGCTTGCGGCGGCGTCTTCCGATTTAAAAAATCTCGCTTTAAAAAATATATCCGATAAAATTTTATTAAACGCGGAAGATATAATAAAAGAAAACGAAAAAGACATGGAAAAAGCCCGCGACGACGGTCTCCCCGCCCATATGATAGACAGGCTCATGTTAAGTAAAGAGAGAATAGAAAAAATCTCAAAAGGCGTTTTAGAGATCATAGCTCTCCCCGACCCGGTGGGGAGAGTTCTGTCAGGCGGCGTAAGACCCAACGGGCTCAATATAAGTAAAATCACAGTGCCTTTAGGAGTAATCGCCGTGATTTACGAGTCGAGGCCTAACGTTACCGCCGACGCGGCGGCTCTCTGCTTAAAATCGGGCAACGCCGTCGTGTTAAGAGGCGGGAAGGAGTCCTTTTATTCCAATAAGATAATATCCGATATAATGCGGGACGCTTTAGACGAAGTGAATCTTCCTCGCGACTGCGTTCAATTTGTTGAAAAACAGGACAGGGAAACGGCTCTCGATCTTATGAAATTAAACGAATACATAGACGTTTTAATCCCGAGGGGCGGCAGAGGTTTAATTCAATCTGTCGTAAAAAATTCCACCGTGCCCGTTATCAGAACAGGCGAGGGCAACTGCCACATATATATCGATAAAGACGCGGATATAGATATGGCGGTCAAAATCGTTTTTAACGCTAAAACTTCGCGAGTATCCGTCTGCAACGCCTGCGAAAGTCTCCTCATTCATAAGGATATAGCCGAGTTAGCTTTAATCGCCATAAAAGAACAATTAGATAAAAAGAACGTGGAGATTATAGGCGACGAGGCGACGAGGCTCATTCTCCCCGACGTAACGCCCGCTAAAGAGGAGGACTGGGGAACAGAGTATCTAGACTACAAAATATCCGCAAAAATCGTAAACAATATAGACGAAGCCATAGCGCATATCGCGAAATACGGCACGAATCACAGCGATTGTATCGTTACTGAAAATTACGAAACCGCCGAAAAATTCTTAAAGAGCGTCAATTCGTCCGCCGTTTACGTAAACGCCAGCACAAGATTTACCGACGGAGGGGAGTTTGGTTTCGGCGCTGAAATCGGCATATCAAATCAAAAACTTCACGCGAGAGGACCTATCGGTCTTCCCGAACTCACGTCGTATAAATACATTATTCGCGGAAACGGTCAAATAAGAGAATAAAAGGGGAGCTGTGATTTTTGGACGAAAAAGACCCTAACATAAACGAAGAAAACAAAAAGCCGGAAGAAAACAAAAAGAACTTTTTGGAGGACGGAATAAAAATCAGTTCTTTTAGTTCTTTGAACCCCGTTTTGTTTGATGACGATAAAGATAAAAACAAAGATTTTGAAACTTTAGAAAAATCTCTAAGAAACGACGATGAAGAAACCTTTGACGTTCACAACATAGAAAACAAAAAAGAAAACGTAAAAAAAGTCGCTAAAACAAAAAACGGCAGACGCGAGACTGAAACCGAAAAACAAAAGAAAAAAAAGCGCAAACAAAAGAAAAAAGACGAGAGAAACAAAAAATACCCAAGTAAAATTTCGTTTTTAATAGGTCTTGTCGTTTTGATTTTCGCTCTTATAGGCGTATTTTTAACGGCTTGGAACAGTATAAACTACATTAAAAAAACGACCGACACGGAAACGGAGTTTACAAGGTATAACGAGTATTTAAAACCTTTGGCGGCCGTCGACCCCGACCCGTTTGACGATATATCGAGAGCCGATCAAAAAGATCTTTTAAATATTGCCATATGGAAGATACTTGATAACGAGTCCACGCCGGACGCTTATTCTTATCAAGGCGGTTACCTTATTATACCGTCCGAGGATGTGAGGAAGTCATACGCGTCTTTCTTTGGGAGCGACTCGGCGTCGTCTTTACAGTTTGAAACTGTCGAGGGGTATAACTGTACTTTTGAGTACGACAGTTCTCAAGACGTATATAAAATCCCGGTCACGACGATTCAGCCCGTTTACACCGCCCGCGTGACAGACGTCAAAGAAGACGGCTCAAGGCTGTCTATAACGGCGGACTTTCTTTTAAGCGACGCCTGGCGACAGGACGGCGAAGGCGGGTTCATAGCTCCCGAGCCGGATAAAGTAGTGAAGGTGACTTTGACCGAAAGCGCCGGGGCTTATTATGTTACTTCGATTCAAACGGTATCTTCCACAATCCCCGAAATAGTGTCGTTTGAAGAGGTTGTGGAGAACGCCAAAGAGCCTACGACGGAAACGGAGACTCAGGCGGCCACAGAACCCGTAACAGAAACTACGACCGCTCCTAAAGCGCCGGAAGTCACGACTTTGGGCGGAAGGCTTAGATACTAAGCCCTCTAAACGCCTATAAAACGCCATGATTACGGCTCGTCTGCCGAGTGTTTTAGCGTTTTACGTAATACTATTTACCGAATGTATTAAATATGAATTGTTAATAAAAAATTCATAAATCTGTACAAAAGTTATAAACCAAGCGATATATACTTTAATCATAGCAAGCGTAATATTCCTTTTCATTTTATTTTCTCTTCCCCAAAAAAAGTCGCGGCGTTATACCGCGGCTTTTTTCCTTAAAAGCTTTGCCTGTAAATTTTAATGGTTTTAGATAAAATTAAATCTTAAAATAAAGGTTGTGATTTTATGAAAAAGTTTTTATCTGTCTTTTTATCGATTGTTTTGGTTTTTTCGTTTGCGTTTGCGTCGAACGCTAAAAACTCATGCTCCTGCGGTATAGATCCCGTGGTCTACGTCGTTGGGTTTGGCGATCCTCTTTACTTAAACCCTGAAAGCGACTCTCCCGAACCTGTTATGCCGCCTGACAGAAGCGCGGTTATTAAAGCGCTCCCGTCGCTTTCAAAAGCCGTGTTAGGCGTTTTAACGGACGACTCGGACTATTTCGCCGACAATGTAATCGACGCGTTTGATACCATTATGGGGAAAGTCGCCTGCGACAAAAACGGCGATTCCGCTTATAACGTGTCGATAAGCAAAGAGTACTCAAGCTATCCTACAGAGGACACGCACAAAATCACTCATTACAGATTGGGAAGGTACGACGACGAAAGCGCTCCTTACGGCGAATTTATTTTCCGTCAGGACTGGAGACTTTCGCCCATTGAAAACGCCGCGAAACTTAAAAATTACGTCGATTATATCAAAGATTTCACGGGTCACGACGACGTAAAACTCGTGTGTCACAGCCAGGGCGCCGCGATAGTCGTTTCTTATCTTAAAGTTTACGGCTACGACGGGATCGACTCCCTCGTTATACTCTCCCCCGCTTACCAAGGCATTTCTATAATCGGCTCTGTTTTTACAAAGCAAATTAACGTGGCCGGCAAAAGCGCGGCTCTCTCTCAATTCGCGGACGGTCTTATGGGCGACGATTTTTCAGGGAGACTTACGAGACTTATGCTGTCCGTTTTAGAGGAAACAGGCATTACCGATTCCGTTTTAAATACTTTCCAAAAAATGCTCGACGAGCAATTCGACAGAATTTTCGCGGAGTCTTTAAGGGACGTGCTAGGCACGTGTCCCGGTTTATGGTCTTTCGTGCCGGACGAATTTTACGAGGACGCGAAAGCGGCTACTTTGCCCGACGCCGCTTCGTATAAAAAACTTATTGAGAAAATCGATAATTACCACTACAATATCCAAAATAACGTAACGTCAATTTTAAATAAGGCCGTGTCGAAAGGAATAAAACTTGTTATCGCCTCCGGCTACGGAATTTCAACAGCGCCCGTAAACGATCTGGAACCGACTCAATCCGATATGTTGATAGACACGAAATATATGAGTTTGGGGGCGGCTTGCGCGCCTTTCGGCAAGACTTTAGGCGAAAATTATAAACAAGTAAACGACGACGGTCATGACCACTTATCGGACGACGGTTTAATCGACGCGTCTTGCGCCGCCTTCCCCGAGTACACATGGTTTTTTAAAGAACTTTCTCACCCGGAATTTACCTTAAGTTATCTTGAGTTTACAGACTGGGCGATATTGTACGACGGTCAGCCGACTGTTTTTACCAATGAAAAATTCCCGCAATTTATGGAAAACGACCATAACGAGGGCTTAAAAGCGCCTGAGCAAGCAGAAGAATCGAAATCGCTGTTTGAAAACATTATAACCGCTATTAACAATATTGTCGATTTTATTTTAGACGCTATAGAAAGAATTATGATGGCAATCTAAGCTTATTAAATAAAAACAGGGGGTAAACACCCTCTGTTTTTTAACCCATAAAAGGCTACTTTATAACGAACGAAAACCGGCTACTCTTAAAATTGTAAAATAAAAAAGCTTTAAGAAATAAAAAACTTTTCATTCTAATTGTTGACGAGCAAAGGTTTAATATGTTACGGCAAAAAAGAATTGTTCATAGCGTATTTTAAATTTTTCTCTACTTAAAGTAAAAAGCCGCCCCCTATATTTAAGGTTTCTACGGGGACGGATTTTTTATTTGGAAATTCTATAAGGATTTTGGTTTATTTTAAAAAGTCGGAGCGCTTTATGAAAAAGCAAAATTTCATTTTAACCTTGGGTTCGTTCGCTTGCCTCGCCGTAGATATAAAAATTTAGTCCGCGACTTTTATAAGACAATTAACGGGTTATGACTTTCCCCCAAAATCGTTGTTTGTGGCGACTATGTCCGCTCCTGTGCCGCATACGTTTTTTATAAAGACGTCGCCTATTTTGACTGGCGCTTTTACCGAAACTTTGTTAATCTCTTTCATAACGTCGAATATTGATTTTTTCGGTATCGGTTTCGACGTTTTACAGGGAATTACCGGGTGAGCGCCGCCCTCGATTTTTACTGTGGAGTGAATCGACCTTTCGGGGTTTGTAATTTCAGTCCTAGCGTAATTGTCGCCGCGCTTGCAAGTGTTGCCTGTTACCGAAAACACTTCGTCTCCTTCATATTCCACAGTGATAAGGCATCCTAACGGGCATGAAACGCACGTCATTTCTTTTTTCATTATTATCACGTCCTGATTTAATCTTCGACTTTAATTGAAATCTCGTCGTTTTCCGTTAAATTATTGAGCACATCCGCGGGAATTACGACGTTTTCCATCTCGCCCGGGGCTAATTTTACTTTCTTTTTAGATGAGACGACTTTGTCGCCCGCCGTCACGGTGAGTTTTTTGTTTTTGTAAATAGCGCCAACTCTAAAGTACAATTTTACGTCTTCTTTGGAATTTACGTTGACCTTTTGAGGAACTATATACCTTACGCCCGATTGAGGCGCTGTTTTTACGTAAACTTTCTCATTGTCGTCGTTCTCTAAAATATACCTCGCCGCGCCTTCTCCCGCGATTTGAGATTCCAAAGTCACGTAATCTACAAGGTCGTGAACTTGAAGCACGTTTCCGCAAGCGAAAATCCCTTCGCGGGAAGTTTCTCTCATTTCATTTACGACGGCGCCGTTTGTTATCTTGTCGATTTCAATGGAAGCTTCTTTTGTAAGCTCGTTTTCGGGGATCAACCCGACCGAGAGCATTAAGGCGTCGCACGGTATATATTCTTCGGTTCCGGGAATCGGCTTTGAACGCTCGTCCACCTTAGCTATGGTAACGCCCGTCAGACGATCTTTACCGTGAGTTTCAATAACGGTGGTCGAGAGCCTCAAAGGAATATCGAAATCGTTTAAACATTGAACGATATTTCTTGTGAGACCGCCGGAATACGGCATGAGTTCGCATACCAATTTAACTTTAGCGCCCTCCAAAGTCATTCTCCTAGCCATAATAAGCCCTATATCGCCGGAGCCTAAAATGACGACTTCTTTTCCGGGCATATAGCCGTCGATATTGACGTATTTTTGAGCCGTCCCCGCCGTCATAACGCCCGAAGGTCTTGTGCCGGCTATCTGCAAAGCGCCTCTCGGTCTTTCGCGGCAGCCCATGGCGAGAATCACGGCCTTTGTCTTAATTTGAAGAAGACCTTCTTTTGAGTTTACCGCCGTTACGGTTTTATCTTCTCCTATTGACAAAACCATTGTGTCGGTTTTAACGTCAATGTCGGTTTTTTCCAAAAGATTTATAAATCTTGCCGCGTATTCGGGACCCGAAAGCTCTTCGCCGAAATAGTGAAGACCAAAGCCCGTGTGAATGCATTGCTCCAATATGCCGCCCAAAGTCTCGGCGCGCTCAAGAATAACTATATCTTTAACGCCGCGTTCTTTAGCCTTTAAAGCGGCGGCCATACCGGCGGGACCTCCGCCAATGACCGCAAGATCATAATTTATCATAAATAATGACGCCCTCCATATGCCATTTAGCGAAATTTTGATTTTTAGCGGGTTATTTTGTTTTATCGAAAAGAATCTTCGAGGCGCCGCCGAATTTTGTAATTTCGTTTTTATTAAGACCCAGTTCTCTTGATAATATCTCCAAAACCTTACTTCCGCAAAAGCCGCCTTGACATCTGCCCATTCCGGCTCTGGTCCGGCGTTTTACGCCGTCTATATCTCTCGCCCCGGCGGGAGCTTTTATGGCGTCTATTATTTCGCCTTCCGTTACCGTTTCACAGCGGCAGATAATTCTCCCGTAAGCGCTGTTTTTGCCGATCAGCTCTTTTCTTTCGCCGTCCGTCATATGGCGAAAACGAACGGGCGCGGGTCTTCCGGGGTCGTAGTCGTTTTTAATTGAAAGATCGGGAACAATCGATTTTACTATATCGTCAACATATAAAGCGATTGCCGGCGACGATGAAAGCCCGGGAGATTCTATCCCCGCGACGTTGATAAGTCTTGGGTTTTTGTCGCTCCGCTTAATAATAAACTCGTGGTTTGTTTCGTGCGCCCTAAGTCCCGAAAAAGACGTAATGGCGTTTCTGCTGCTTATTGTCGGCGCGCTTTTCGCGGCCAGGGTCTTTACTTTTTCAAGTCCTTCGTTAGTAGTCGACACGTCGTCCTTATCGTCTATATCCTCGGCGGTAGGTCCCATAAGAAGATTTCCGTCGACCGTGGGAGCTACGAGAACGCCTTTGCCCATTTTGCTGGGGCATTGGAATATCGTATGGCTAACGGTCCCGCCCACGGTTCTGTCAAGAAGGAAATATTCGCCTTTTCTCGGAGTGATGTGAATCGAGTCGTCCCCCGCCATTTTAGCGATACAGTCCGCGTAAACACCAGCCGCGTTAATCACATATTTTGTTTCGATTTCGCCGAGAGTAGAGCTGATTGTAACCTTTTCGCCATCCGTTTTAATTCCAGTTACCTTGCAGTTCCTTAAAAACTCCGTCCCGTTTTTTACGGCGCACTCAGCCGCCGCTATAGTGAGTTCATAGGGGCAAACTATCCCCGCCGTGGGGGCTAATAACGCGCCGCGAGCGTCAGGATTTAAAGAAGGTTCTAATTTAAGGAGTTCGTCCTTTTTTACTATTTTTAACGACGGAACGCCGTTTTTAACGCCTCTTAAATAAAGCTCGTTTAGATGATCCATCTCGTCGTCGTTGAACGCCACGACGAGAGAGCCGTTGTTTTTGTAAGGAACTGAAAGTTCTTTGCAAACTTCCGCCATAATAGCCGCGCCCTTTACGTTGAGAGAGGCCATAAGACTATCGGGCGCCGCGTCGAATCCCGCGTGAACTATCCCGCTGTTAGCCTTGGAAGAACCCATGGCGACGTCGTTTTCTTTTTCCAAAAGAGCGATTTTAATATTATATTTTGAAAGTTCGCGGGCTATAAGACATCCTACCACTCCCGCTCCTATTATAGCAATATCGTACAATAGAAATCACTCCTCAACATATATTTGTTTAAAGCTCGCCGCGCCGAAAAAAATCGACGCGCTTGATTTTAGCTCCACGGTTCATTATAACACAAAAACGCCAAAAATCAATAGCAAACGCGTTCAAAATTAGCGAATAACTTATTATTTTCTCATTTACAAATTTAAATTTTATACTTTGTGCATTAGAGAAAAAAATTTTTTTGCCCCAATTTTAAAATTTATTGGATTAGCGCTTGACAGGGCTCTGAAATTCTTGTATAATCCCCTGTAGATATTGTTAAACGCTATGACAAGGATAAAGGGTTAGGCAAGCGGTATTTTAAGAGAGCGGTCGTTTTGGTGCGAGACCGCAGCCGCCCTTAATCGTATCTCCCCTTCGAGCGGTCGACTGAACGCTGTTTTACAGTATGTAGGAAGAACGGAGCTTCATCGTTAAAGAAGACAGCATTACTTTTGCGATGCGAAGAGCGGGCGGGTTTCCCCGCCAATTAAGAGTGGTACCGCGGTCTATCCGTCTCTAATGGAGATGGATTTTTATTTTTATAAGGGAAGCGATTCAATGAAAATTACGGGTAAATACACAAGGCAGTTTTATAAAGCTCCGCTAAAAGAGCGCGAATGGATAAACAAAACTTATATTGACAAAGCTCCTATCTGGTGTTCCGTTGATTTAAGGGACGGCAATCAGTCGCTTATTACGCCTATGAGCCTCGACGAAAAAATCGAGTTCTTTAAATGTCTCGTTAAAATAGGCTTTAAAGAAATCGAGGTCGGTTTCCCCGCCGCGAGCGACACGGAATACCGTTTTTTGAGGACTCTAATAGAAGACGACCTTATTCCCGACGACGTTACCGTTCAAGTTTTAACTCAGTCGAGAGAACACATAATAAAAAGGACTTTCGAGAGCTTAAAAGGCGTTAAAAACGAAAACAACGTTATAGTCCATCTTTATAACTCAACTTCAGTCGCTCAGCGCGAGCAGGTCTTTAAAAAGTCCCGCGATGAAATTAAAAAGATCGCGGTCGACGGCGCGACGCTTTTTGACTCTTTAGCGTCGGAATACGGAGTAAAGTACCGTTACGAGTACTCCCCGGAGTCGTTTACGGGGACTGAACCGGAGTACGCCTTGGAAGTGTGCAACGCCGTTTTGGACGTATGGAAACCGACGCAAGACAGAAAAACGATAATAAATCTCCCCGTTACCGTCGAGCATTCCATGCCGCACGTTTACGCCGACCAGATCGAGTATATGTGCAAAAACCTAAAATATAGAGATAATATAGTCGTATCTCTTCACCCGCATAACGACAGAGGATGCGCAGTCGCGGACTGCGAGATGGGTCTTTTAGCGGGAGCCGACCGCATTGAAGGCACGCTTTTCGGAAATGGCGAGAGAACGGGCAACGCCGATATTGTAACGCTCGCTCTCAATATGTACTCCCAAGGGGTAGAACCGAACCTCGATTTTACAAATATCCCCGAAATCGTGTCGATTTACGAGAAAGTCACAAGGATGAAAGTTCACGATCGCGCGCCTTATGCCGGAAGTCTTGTTTTCGCGGCGTTTTCAGGCTCTCATCAGGACGCTATAGCTAAAGGCATGAAATACAGAGAAGAACACAATTCCGAACTTTGGACGGTTCCTTATTTGCCGATTGACCCAAAAGACGTTGGAAGAGAGTATGAAACGGACGTTATACGAATAAACTCCCAGTCCGGGAAAGGCGGCATAGGTTATCTTTTAGACACGCAGTTCGGGTATAAACTTCCCCTTAAAATGCGAGAAGACGTGGGTTATCTCGTTAAAGACGTGTCCGATAAGAATCACAAGGAGCTTTCGCCTAAAGAAGTATTCGACGTATTCAGTGAAAATTACGTAAACGTCCTCGGTTCTCCCGTAAAATTTGTCGATTGCCATTTTATAAGGAATCCTCAGACTACGGCATACGTCACTATAGAGTATAATGGAAAAATCGAGAACCTTAAAGGCGAGGGGAACGGAAGATTTGACGCGGTCGCCGGTGCTTTAAGAGGATTCGGTCTTATATTCTCGCACGTAGAATACACCGAACACGCCCTTAACGTGGGCTCTACCTCAAAGGCCGTATCGTATGTGAGCGTCACGGGCGAGGATGGGAAAATTTCATGGGGAGTAGGACTTGACGACGATATAATTTTCTCCTCGATTTACGCGCTGTTCTCGGCTATCAACAGACTTTTAAACAAAAATAAAGAATAAGAAGGCGAAACTCATGGGAATGACCATGACCGAAAAAATATTGGCTTACCATTCCGGCAAAGAATCGGTAAGAGCCGGAGAACTCATTATGGCTCGGCTTGATCTTGTCTTGGGGAACGATATTACTTCCCCCGTGGCAATTAACGAATTTCAAAAAAACGGATTTAACAAAGTGTTTGATAACGAAAAAATAGCGCTCGTTATGGATCACTTCGTTCCCAACAAAGACATAAAAGCCGCGACTCAAACTAAGCAGTGCAGGACGTTCGCTAAATCCTTTGACATTAAAAACTATTACGACGTTGGCAAAATGGGAATTGAGCACGCCCTTATCCCCGAAAAGGGTCTCGCCTTGCCGGGCGACCTTATAATAGGCGCCGATTCTCACACCTGCACTTACGGCGCGTTGGGGGCTTTCTCCACCGGAGTGGGAAGCACCGACATGGCGGCGGGTATGGCTACGGGCAAATGCTGGTTTAAGGTCCCGTCCGCCATAAAATTTAATCTTTCCGGTAAGCTTCAAAAATACGTTTCGGGCAAGGACGTCATACTCTACATAATCGGTAAAATCGGCGTGGACGGCGCTCTTTACCGCTCTATGGAATTTTCAGGCGAAGGACTTTCGTCGCTTACTATGGACGACCGTTTCACCATGGCGAATATGGCTATAGAGGCCGGCGCTAAAAACGGTATTTTTGAGGTTGACGACAATACCGCGGAATATGTAAAAGAAAGACAAAAAAGACCTTATAAAGTATTTAAAGCCGACGACGACGCTTGTTACGATGAAGTTTACGATATAAATTTGAGCGAAATAGAGCCCACCGTAGCCTGTCCTCATCTTCCTGAAAACACAAAACCCGCGAATCGCCTTCACGACGTAGTCCCCGACCAGGTAGTGATAGGCTCTTGCACAAACGGGAGAATATCCGATATGGAAAAAGCGGCCGCCATACTTAAAGGCAGAAAAGTCGCGGAAGGCGTAAGGTGCATAGTAATTCCCGCGACGCAGGAAGTCTTTAGGCAGTGTATAGAAAAAGGATATATGGAAACCTTTATCAACTCAGGTTGCGCCGTGTCCACTCCTACTTGCGGTCCTTGTTTGGGCGGGTATATGGGCATTTTAGCCGACGGCGAAACGGCTGTCGCCACAACCAACCGCAACTTTGTCGGCAGAATGGGCGCCAAAACGTCAAAAATTTATTTAGCGAGTCCCGAAGTCGCCGCCGCGGCGGCGGTATTGGGTCATATCGCGTCGCCTTGGGAGGTTTAGATTATGAACGCTTTAGGAACTGTGCATAAATACGGAGATAACATAGATACGGACGTTATAATTCCCGCGAGGTATTTAAACACGTCGGATCATAAAGAACTCGCCTCTCACTGTATGGAGGATATTGACGCGGATTTCGTTAAAAACGTAAAATCCGGCGACATAATGGTCGGCGGCGCTAATTTCGGCTGCGGCTCGTCAAGGGAACACGCGCCTATCGCAATTAAAGAATCGGGTATTTCATGCGTTATCGCGGAAACTTTCGCGAGGATTTTTTACCGAAACTCCATAAACATAGGTTTGGCGATTCTCGAATGCCCCGAAGCGAGTAAAAAAATTGAAAACGGCGACGTCGTCAATATTGATTTTGATACGGGGATAATTACGAACGTCACTAAAAACGAGAGCTATAAAGCCGAGCCTTTCCCCGATTTTATTAAAAACATAATATCGTCGGGCGGGCTTTTAAATTCAATTAAAAACTAAAGCTTTAAAGGCGGCATATTTATGAAAAAAACAATAACCATATTAAAAGGCGACGGAATAGGCCCTGAGATTATAGACGAGGCTTTAAAGGTTCTCGGCGCCATAGAAAACAAGTACGGTCATGAGTTTGAATATAACTTCGTCGATATAGGCGGCGTATCCATTGATAAATACGGAGTTCCTTTGACGGACGAGGGAATGGCGACCTGTAAAAACTGCGACAGCGTGCTTTTAGGCGCGGTAGGAGGACCTAAATGGGATAACGTGGACCCTTCTATAAGACCTGAAAAAGCGCTTCTCGCCGTAAGGCATGAATTGGGACTTTTTGCGAATCTCCGCCCTTCTAAGATTTTTACGCAGCTTAAAGACGCCTCTCCGCTTAAAGACTCCATAGTCGGAAACGGAATAGATCTTCTTATAGTAAGAGAGCTTACCGGCGGGATATACTTTGGAAAAAGAAAAACCGCTCTCGAAAACGGCGAGTTGGCGGCGAGCGACGAAATGAAATATTACTCCCATGAAATCGAGCGCATAGGGAGAGTAGCTTTCGAGTCGGCGCGCAAAAGAAGAAAAAAAGTAAGTTCCGTCGATAAAGCTAACGTTCTCGACTCCTCAAGATTGTGGAGAAAAATTATGCACAATCTAAGCGAAGAGTACCCCGACGTAGAGTATGAGGACGTTTTAGTCGACAATACCGCGATGCAGCTTATAAGGAACCCCGCGAGATTCGACGTGATAGTCACTGAGAATATGTTCGGCGATATACTTTCGGACGAAGCGAGTATGCTAACGGGTTCTATAGGGATGACTCCCTCCGCGAGCCTTTCTGAGGGTACGTTGGGGATGTACGAGCCTATTCACGGTTCCGCTCCGGACATAGCGGGGATGGATATAGCAAATCCTTTAGGAACTATCCTCTCGGCCGCTATGATGTTAAGGTATTCTTTCGATATGGAAAAAGAGGCCGACGACATAGAAAACGCCGTGGATTCAGTTCTTGACGAAGGGTATCGTACCGTAGACATTATGAAAGAGAACATGAAAAAAGTCGGATGCGGTCAGATGGGTTCTCTTGTAGCCGGCAAAATAAACTAACGGTATTGATTTTTTTAACGATCCATTGTATAATGTAAAAAATAAAAATCAGAAGGTATTGCGATTATGGAATTATCAGGCGCTGAAATACTTGTAAGGACGCTGATTGAACAAAATATAGACGTTGTTTTCGGCTATCCCGGCGGAGCGGTTCTTGATATTTACGATAAATTATATGATCACAGCGGCGAAATAAGACATATTTTAACAGCTCATGAGCAAGGCGCGTCGCACGCCGCCGACGGTTACGCGAGATCCACCGGCAAAGTGGGCGTGGTTATCGCGACGTCGGGTCCCGGAGCTACTAACCTTACGACGGGGATCGCTACGGCTTATCTCGACTCTATTCCGCTTGTCGCGATTACGGGAAACGTTTCATGTCCGCTAATAGGCAGGGACTCGTTTCAGGAAGTCGATATTACCGGCATAACGATGCCCATTACAAAGCACAATTTCTTTGTAAACAGGGTTCAAAAGCTTGCCGACACGGTGCGAAAAGCCATCAAAATAGCAAAATCCGACAGACCCGGTCCCGTTTTAATAGATATACCAAAAGACATACAGAACGCCGTTTGCGATTATGAGCCGAAACCGCCCGTAACGCCGGACGAGAAAAAGCCCGCTCAAGATGTCTTAAACGCCGTAAACCTTATAAATCAGTCTAAAAAACCTTATATCTATTGCGGAGGAGGGGTTATATCGGGCGGCGCCTCAAAAGAAGTCCTGGACCTCGCTTGCAAAATAGACGCCGTAATCGGCAGTTCTTTTATGGGAATATCGTCAATTCCGTCCGACCATCCGCGTTATTTAGGGATGCAGGGTATGCACGGTCATTACGCGTCGTCGATCGCGCTTCATAATTCAGACCTTATAATAGCCGTAGGAGCGCGATTTAGCGACAGGGCGACGGGCAATAAGGCTAAGTACGCTCCTGGCGCCAAAATCATTCACATAGACATAGATAACGCCGAAATCGATAAAAACATTACCGTAACCGAAGGGCTTTGCGGCGACGTTAAACTCACCTTGGAGGCCATAATCAAAAACGTAAACGAGCAAAAACACCCCGAATGGATAAGGGATGTAGATTCTTACCGTAGCGAGGAAAAGAGCTTTGCGCCTAAAACTTCCGGAATGACGCCTCAGAGCATAATGGAAACCATAAACGAGTTTTTGGACGAAGACACTGTAGTCGCCACGGACGTGGGTCAGCATCAGATGTGGGCGGCTCAGTACTTAAAATTCCAAAAACCGAGAAAATTTATTTCAAGCGGCGGGCTAGGCACGATGGGCTTCGGTCTCGGAGCGGCGATAGGATCTCAGATTGGCGCCGGTAATAAAACCGTCCTCATTACGGGCGACGGCAGTTTCGGTATGTGCTTAAACGAACTCGCCACCGTTTCGACTTATAACGTCCCTATTGTGATTATAATCCTCAATAACGGCGTTTTAGGCATGGTGAGGCAGTGGCAGACGCTTTTTTACAATAAGCATTATTCGAATACGGTACTCGATAGAAAGACTGATTTCGTAAAATTGGCGGAGGCTTTCGGAATAGAGGGCGCCAGATGCTCCGATATTTCCGATTTTAAAGATAAATTATCCATGGCTCTTAAGGCTAACCGCCCCGCGCTTATAGAATGCCTTGTCGATAAAGACGAAATGGTACTCCCCATGCTTCCCCCCGGAGGCTCTATGGATGAAATTATTGTTGAAAGGCCGGGCGAATGATGGAAAGAATAGTTATTGCCGCTTTAGTTAGAAACCGTTTCGGCGTGTTGGCGAGAGTCGCCGGTATGTTCAGAAGAAGAGGTTACAATATAGACACTCTCACCGTAGGCGAAACCGAAAATCACGATTTTTCGAGGATAACAGTCACGTTTTCCGTAGACGAAGCGACTAAAACGCAAATTATGCGTCAGCTCGCTAAGATGCCCGACGTTGTCAAAGTGGCGGAGCTTAAAAAAGGCTCTTCCGTTTCACGCGAACTTGTTTTAATCAAAATCAAAAACAACAAGGACTTAAAACAGGATATTATGTCCGTAATCGACATCTTCAGAGCCAAAGTCGTGGATTACGGCAAAAATACGATGACTATTGAAATCACCGGCGAATCCTCTAAAATCGACGCGTTTATCGATTTAATCAAAGAATACGGCATAGTCGAAATCTGCCGGACGGGCATAGTTTCCCTTCAAAGGGGAGAGAGCAACATAGGAAACGACGAGGAAACACCCATCGACGGTTAAAACGCCGATTTATTTAAAATTTTAACTTTGGCAAGTTACAAAGGACACAATTTGAAATTTTTTATAAAAGGAGACAATAATATGTCAGATTGCACAGCAAAAGTTTATTATCAGCAGGATTGCGATCTTTCAAGACTTGACGGCAAAACCGTCGCCATTATAGGTTACGGCTCTCAGGGTCACGCCCACGCTCTCAATTTAAGAGACAGCGGAGTTAAAGTAATCGTCGGTCTTTACGAAGGCAGCAAGAGCTGGAAAAAGGCTGAAGACGCCGGTTTTGAGGTCTATACCGCCGCCGGCGCCGCTGAACGCGCCGATATCATTATGATTCTTATTAACGACGAAAAGCAGGCGAAACTTTATAAAGAGAGTATCGAGCCGCATTTGACCGAAGGTAAAACTCTTGCTTTCGCGCATGGATTCAATATCCACTTCGGCTGCATAATTCCGCCCAAAAACGTAAACGTCATCATGATAGCCCCTAAAGGACCGGGGCATACCGTAAGAAGCGAATATCAGGCCGGAAAAGGCGTGCCTTGTCTTATCGCCGTTGAGCAGGACGCTACGGGCGACGCGCTCGATATAGGTCTCGCTTATGCTTTAGGCATTGGCGGAGCGAGAGCGGGCGTGCTCGAAACGACTTTCCGCACTGAAACCGAAACGGATCTTTTTGGCGAGCAGGCTGTTCTTTGCGGCGGCGTTTGCGCACTTATGCAGGCGGGTTTTGAAACGCTTGTCGAGGCGGGTTACGACCCAAGAAACGCTTATTTCGAGTGCATTCATGAGATGAAGCTCATTGTCGACCTTATTTATCAAAGCGGTTTCGAGGGCATGAGATACTCGATTTCCAATACGGCCGAGTACGGCGATTATGTAACAGGTCCTAAGATCATCACAGAGGACACTAAGAAGGCTATGAAGAAGATTTTAAGCGACATCCAGGACGGCACGTTTGCTAAAGATTTCCTTCTCGATATGTCTGACGCGGGCGGTCAGGTGCATTTCCGCGCTATGAGAAAACGCGCCGCCGAGCACCCCTCCGAGGTTGTGGGCAAAGAAGTCAGAAAACTCTACAGCTGGAGCGACGAGGCTAAACTCATAAACAACTAAATTCCAATAAACATTTTACAAGTTTTCGTTCTCATTTTATGTCGATTTGATAAACGCGGTTGGCAAAATATAATGAGAACGATTACTTATATAAGACGCTAAACAGGAGGATTAAACTTTGGTCAGCGATTCAATAAAATTCGGTGCGGGCAACGCTCCTCACCGCGCTCTTTTTCACGCTTTAGGACTTACCGACGAGGAAATTTCGAGACCATTAGTCGGAATCGTAAGTTCTTATAATGAAATCGTGCCGGGACACATGAACATAGATAAAATAGTCGACGCCGTAAAATTAGGAGTAGCGTCGGCGGGCGGGACTCCCATAGTTTTTCCCGCCATAGCGGTTTGCGACGGCATAGCCATGGGTCATAAGGGCATGAAATACTCCCTGGTCACAAGAGATCTTATAGCGGACTCCACCGAAGCTATGGTTTTAGCGCATGGTTTCGACGCGCTCGTCATGGTTCCTAACTGCGACAAGAATGTCCCCGGGCTTTTAATGGCGGCGGCGAGGCTTAACATACCGACGGTATTTGTAAGCGGCGGTCCTATGCTGGCGGGTCATATAGACGGCGGCAGGGCGAGTTTCTCGAGCATATCCGAGGCCGTCGGGGAATATAACGCCGGTAAAATAACCGAGGAAAAATTACATGAATACGAGTGCAAGACATGCCCTACGTGCGGATCTTGCTCAGGGATGTACACCGCGAATTCAATGAATTGCCTTACGGAGGCTATTGGAATGGGGCTTCCAGGAAACGGAACTATTCCCGCGGTATACTCAAGAAGGCTTGAGCTCGCGAAACACGCGGGCGTTAAGGTCATGGAGCTTTTAGAAAAAAATATTCGCCCAAGAGATATATTGACTTACGAGGCTTTTGAAAACGCTCTTACGGTCGATATGGCTTTAGGATGTTCCACCAACACCATGCTTCACCTTCCCGCTATAGCCAACGAGTGCGGAATAGACATAAACCTCGACATAGCGAACTCCATAAGCGACAGAACGCCCAACCTCTGCCACTTAGCTCCCGCCGGAAAGACTTACGTCGAAGAGCTTGACGAGGCGGGAGGGATTTACGCCGTCATGAACGAGCTTAATAAAAAAGGTCTTATTCACACCGACATTATAACCGCCACCGGCAAAACGGTCGCCGAAAACATTAAAGACGCTAAGAATCTCAATCCGAACGTCATTCGCCCGATAGAAAACCCATTTAGCGAAACGGGCGGAATAGCCGTTTTAAGAGGCAATTTAGCGCCTGACGGCAGCGTCGTTAAACGCTCGGCGGTAGCGCCCGAAATGTTAATTCACGAGGGCCCGGCAAGAGTTTTTGATTGCGAAGAGGACGCTCAAGCGGCTATAAACGGCGGCCAAATCGTCCCCGGGGACGTTGTCGTAATTCGTTACGAAGGGCCCAAGGGCGGTCCCGGAATGAGAGAAATGTTAAACCCCACTTCCGCTATAGTCGGCATGGGTTTAGGCTCTTCAGTGGCTTTAATCACGGACGGCAGGTTTAGCGGCGCTACGAGAGGCGCGGCGATAGGTCACGTGTCCCCGGAAGCCGCTTCAGGCGGCATGATAGGCGTAATTGAGGACGGCGACATAATAAGCATAAATATACCTGAAAATAAGTTGGAGTTAAAACTCCCTGAAGAAGAAATCGACAGAAGAATGAAAAACTTCATTCCAAAGAAAAAGGAACTTTCGGGCTACTTAAAACGCTACGCCTCTATGGTTGAGAGCGGTTCAAAAGGCGCTATCATCAATAAGTAGGGAGTGTTTTTATGGATATAGCGCGTTCTCTCGCCGTTAAGCTTTCCTCATTTTCGGTTTTTAGGAATATTTTAAAAGACAAAGTCATAGAAGCGTTTATAGAATTGGCGTTATCCGACGATCCCGTTAAAAAGGCGGCTCTTTACGGGGAATTTGCGAGCAGTCTCTATAAGTCCACGCCCAATTTGTCGGACTATATATTTAATATTTTAGCGGACGACGAAAACGTCTTTGTCAAAATGACGGCGGCGGGGAAGGAAGTTCCAAGCGTAATAAGAGAGAGCGCGGAACGAGAACTTGAAGTTTTAAATTCTCTGTCGAATCTTACCTTTAACGATATTTACCCGGTTGTAGGATACGATGGCTTTTTGCCCTCTTTTGAAACGTCCAATATCAATATTAAAGAAAAGTATCTTAAAAGACTTAAAAACATCTCAAAGTACGGCTACGGCGTTTACTCTAAGTACCGGGCTTTTAAAGTCGAGAACGGCGTTATAGTCCCCGTTAAGAATCCCGATCCCATATGTCTTCGCGATCTTTCGGGCTACGTTAGAGAGAGAAACGCGGTCATAGACAATACTAAAGCGCTCCTCTTAGGCAAACCCGCCGCCAATATTTTACTTTCAGGCGACGCGGGAACCGGCAAGTCGTCCACCGTGAAGGCCGTAGCCAATGAGTTTAAAGACGAAGGGCTTAGAATTGTTGAGGTCAGAAAGGAACAACTTGTAGACATACCTTTTGTAATCGAGGAACTTAGCCTTAATCCCCTAAAATTTATACTCTTTATAGACGATTTATCTTTTTCACGCGCCGACGATAATTTTAACGCCCTCAAAGCGATACTTGAAGGTTCCGTTTCGGCTAAATCCGAAAACGTCGTCATCTACGCCACAAGCAACCGTCGCCACATAGTAAGAGAGTCGTTTTCCGACAGGGACGGCGACGATATTCATCGAAACGACACTATAGGCGAGCTTATGTCGCTGTCGGAGCGGTTCGGGCTTTTAATAACGTTTGTGAAGCCCGATAAAGCGTGTTATTTAAGTATCGCAGAGAATATAGCGAAACAGTACGGAATAGACTGCGACAATGAAGAATTTAAGAACGAGGCTGAAAAATTCGCCTTAAAAAAAGGCGGAAGATCGGCGAGAGTCGCTAGGCAGTTTGTAGATTCTTTGAGAGCGAAATAATATTAAAAAATTAAAGCCGGGGTTGCGAAATCCCGGCTTTATTATGTTCATTCTTATTTATCTTTACTCTTTGTCGCCATTCTCTGGAAGGCCTTTACTACCTCGACAATCGGTATAATCATAAACGCGAGACCGAGAGCCGTGAAGTAATGCGCTAAGTCAAGCTCGGCGAAATCAAAAGCGTTCGCTAAGAACGGGACTTCAATAACGACCGTCGTAAGAAGGAGAGCCGCCGCCATCGAAAGAAGAAGAGGAAGATTTACGCTGCCCTTAAGCGTCATGGCGATCATGGAGCCTCTTTGCGAGCGCATATTGAGCGAATGGAATATTTCGCACATCGACATAGTGAGGAACGCCATCGTAGTACCCAGCAAGGCTCTTTCATGTAAAGGACCGTTAAGGTCTATTCCCGTGAATATCCACTCGTTAAACGGGTTGCCCCAGTTTACGCCTATAAAGTACGCGCACATTGTGAGTATCGTTACGACAATTCCTTGATACACGCAGTCAACGCCCAATCCTCCCGCGAAAATGCCGTCCGACGCGCTTCTCGGTTTTCTCTTCATTATATCTCTCTCGGGCTTTTCAATTCCTAAAGCGAGCGCCGGGAAACAGTCTGTTACAAGGTTTATCCAAAGAAGATGAGGAGCCTCAAGTATCGTAAATCCCAATATTGTGGCGAAGAAAATCGAAAGCACTTCAGATAAGTTTGACCCTAAAAGAAATTGAATCGCTTTTCTTATGTTGTCGTAAATTCTTCTCCCTTCGCCTACGGCTGAAACAATCGTAGCGAAGTTATCGTCGGCTAAAACCATGTCGGCGACGTTCTTTGTGACGTCCGTTCCGGTGATTCCCATTCCGACGCCTATGTCCGCGCTCTTAATTGACGGGGCGTCGTTTACGCCGTCGCCCGTCATCGCCGTAACGTAGCCTTTCTTTTTCCAGGCGTTTACTATCCTCGTCTTGTGTTCGGGCTGAACGCGGGCGTACACGAAAGTCTCGGTGACTTTTTTGTCGAACTCTTCATCAGAGAGCTTTTCAAGGTCGGCGCCCGTCATGGCAGCTTTTTCGTCATTAATAATGCCCAATTCTTTAGCTATGGCGACGGCGGTGTCTTTGTGGTCGCCCGTTATCATTACGGGGATAATGCCGGCGCTGCGGCACTCGTCGATAGCGGCCTTTACTTCGGGACGAACGGGGTCTATCATGCCGCAAAGCCCTACGAACACGAGGTCTTTTTCAAGGTAATCAGGCTCATATGATTCGGGCGTATCGCGGTATTTTTTCATACTGCAAGCTAAAACTCTTAAAGCTTTATCAGCCATGCGTTTATTTTCGGATGAAATTTTCTTTCTTATTTCATCCGTCATGGGAACGATTTTCCCGTCCATCTCGGCGTATTTGCATTTGCCGACTATAATATCGGGAGCGCCTTTAGTAAATTGCACAACGCCGTTTTCTGTCTTATGAACCGTGGACATCATTTTTCTGCCGGAATCAAACGGAGCCTCGCCGATTCTCGGCATTTTTTTCATAAGGTCGTTTTTGTTGAGACCCAATTTTAAAGCGAAATTTACGAGAGCCGCTTCCGTCGGTTCGCCGTTTAAGGTGCCGTCGCTGTTTACGGTAACGTCGGTGCAAAGCGACATCATAGTGGCGAGATTCTTTTCGTCGCTGCAGAACGTATCTACGACCGTCATAACGTTTTGAGTAAGAGTGCCGGTCTTATCGGAGCATATTACCTGAGCGCATCCCAGCGTTTCAACCGCCGTGAGCTTTCTAATAATGGCGTTCTTTTTAGACATAGTGGTAACGCCCATTGAAAGGACTATAGTGACAACCGCCACAAGTCCTTCGGGTATAGCCGCGACGGCGAGCGACACGGCCACCATAAAGAAGCTTAAAACAGTGTCAAATACGCTTGAGCCGCCTGAAGAGAACCCGCCTGAAACCGCGTTCTTTATAACTTGGAAAAGGAAGATAAATACACAAATTCCTATAACGAGCCACGTTAAAACCTTACTGAGCTGATTGAGCTTTTTCTGAAGAGGAGTAAGACCGTCTTCCGCCTGGGATATAGCGTCGGCGATTTTTCCCATTTCGGTGTCCATTCCGGTCGCCACAACGACCGCTTTGCCTCTTCCGAAAACGAGAGTGCTGCCCATGTAAGCCATATTTTTACGATCGCCTAAAGGCACGGCTTCATCTTTTTTGCCGTTTATGACCTCCAGCATTTTTGTGACGGGCACAGATTCGCCCGTAAGAGCCGCCTCTTCTATCTTCATGCTGGCGCATTCGATTATACGGCAGTCGGCGGGAATCGCGTCGCCCGCCTCTAGGACTATAATGTCGCCGACGACAAGATCTTCGCTTTTAATGTTTACGACTTTTCCGTCTCGCAAAGTTTTAGTCGTCGCCGCCGACATCTCTTGCAGAGCTTCTATCGCTTTTTCGGCTTTGTTCTCCTGGTATACGCCCAACACGGCGTTAATAAGAACGACGACGAGTATAATGATAACGTCGGACGGGAATTCCTTGTTCACGATAGCCAGAACCGCCGAAATAGCGGCGGCGGCTAAAAGGATGATGATCATCGGGTCGGTAAGCTGCGCAAAAAACCGTTTGATAAGCGAATCCTTAGGCGGCTGCTCTAACTTGTTTTTGCCGTTTTCAGAAAGCCTCTTCTCGGCTTCTTGAGAAGTAAGACCGTCGGGTGAACTTTTGACGTTGTCTAAAACGGCGCCTACTTCTTCTCTGTAGTAGTTCATGTGTTTCTTCCTTTCGTAGAAAATTACATAAAAATATTCAATTAAAAACTCATGTACAGAATTCCGTTTCAAAAAGGACGCTGCACATGAGTCTGGTTTTTTAATTCATGCCAAGCGGGGAAACCGCTATGCTGTTGACAGTGAAACGCCGCGAACGGACGCAAACTACTCCCTCATGGAATTATATGATTCATACTATCATAATTTTACACAAATGTCAATAACTCTTAACTGATATTTTAATTATTATTAACAATTAAAACTTATTTGATTATGCTTCACCGCTTGGAAATCGCGGATATTTTTAATGTCGGGAGCGCCTTCAAGAGATCCCGCTTCGGCTAATTTTGGGACGTTCTCATGTAAA
>CAYUEV010000018.1:0-6255 GCA_964443825.1 uncultured Eubacteriales bacterium | reverse complement strand
GGGAGCGCCTTCAAGAGATCCCGCTTCGGCTAATTTTGGGACGTTCTCATGTAAAGATACGCATATTTTAACGTTATTTGACTTATCTGTTTTGTTTTTTCTTGTTTTCGCGCCATTTTACTTGATATTCATGACCATAGCCGTAAGTGTGATTGACGTCTTCGCCATCGTAAAATCGCCGTTTTATTAGTTTTAAGGTCAGGTAAGTCCTTTAACGCCTAGTTCCCTGCGGGCAGCCTAAATATCGCCTTTGTCGATAAACTCTTTTACAGAGGAGTCGGGCGTCGTAAAAACGAAAACACGGCTACCATGGAAGTTATGAGAATTGGAAAAATGACTTCACGGTTTAACCGCATTCGCAAAACGTTAAATGGCATTCTATCACATACGGGGGCGTTTGTCAATATTAGAAAAATGAAAAATATTTTGATTTTCCCTTGACAAATACCCATAGGGGGTATATACTGTCACTGAAATGAAAATATTTAAGAGGAGCGATTATTTTGGGGTGCGATAACGCCTTATGTGAAAACTGCCGCCATAAAGAAAAGCCGAGAAGCGAGGAGTATAAAAAGAGCCTTCAAAACAGAATTAACCGCATAACAGGGCAGTTGGGCGGGATAAAGAGAATGATTGACGACAACAGATATTGCGGCGATATACTAATCCAAATTTCCGCGTCCGAAAAAGCTTTAGAAAATTTAGCTTATATTATTTTAAGCGATCATTTATCGACTTGCGTGTCAGATAAAATTAAATCAGGCGACGAAACCATAATAAATGAAACCATGGAACTTATTAAAAGAATAAAATGACTTTTATAGAGCTTTAAGGGAGAGATCTTATGAAACTTAAATTCGATATAACCGGGATGTCTTGTTCGGCTTGCGCCGCGGCGGTTGAAAAAGGCGTAAAGAAACTTCCCGGAATAAACTCGGCTGAGGTAAACCTTCTTTCAAACTCAATGACGGTCGATTTTAACGAAACTGTCACTAAAAAAGAAGATATTATTAAAGCGGTCGAGGGAGCGGGCTACGGTGCTAACGTTAAAGGCGAAAATAAATCTGTAAAAAAGGGCGAAAACGCTAAAAATTCCCCTTCCGACCAAGCTTTAAAAGAAATGAAAGTTAGGCTTATCACGTCTTTTATCTGCCTTATACCGCTTATGTATATCGCCATGGGACATATGTTAAAACTTCCGCTGCCGCCGTTTCTCGAAGACGGCGTATCATTCGCTTTTTCACAGTTTTTATTAGTTCTCCCCATAATGTACGTAAACAGAAAATATTATATCAGCGGTTTCAAATCGCTCTTTAAAGGTTCTCCCAATATGGATACTCTCGTGGCGACGGGTTCGGGCGCGGCGGTCGTTTACGGCGTGTACTCAATATTCGCCATAGGAAACGCTTTGGGTAAAGGCGACGCGGATACCGCTATGGGGTATATCCACAATTTGTATTTTGAGTCGGCGGGAACGATACTCACGCTAATTACGCTTGGAAAATATTTTGAAACAAGAGCTAAAGGGAAAACTACCGACGCTATAAGCAAGCTTTTAAAACTCGCTCCCGACACGGCCATGCTCGAAAAAGACGGGAAAGAAATCGAAATACCGTCTTCTGACGTTAAAATAAACGACGTTCTTATAGTAAAAAGCGGTATGAGCGTACCTGTGGACGGTTCTGTGATCGACGGCTACGCTTATATCGACGAGTCGGCGATCACAGGCGAGAGCGTCCCCGTCTTAAAAAATGAAGGAGACGCGGTCACGGCGGGAACCGTCAGCAAGAGCGGCTACTTTAAAATGAGAGCCGAGAAAGTGGGCGAGGACACGACTCTTTCAAAAATTCTCTCTCTTGTGGAAGAAGCGTCCTCGTCAAAAGCCCCGATTTCCAGACTCGCCGATAAAGTCAGCGGCGTGTTTGTGCCGGTTGTGCTCGTTATAGCTCTGATAACGTTCATAGTTTGGTTTTTTGTAAAGCGCGATTTAAGTTTTTCATTAACTCTCGCTATATCCGTTCTCGTAATATCCTGCCCGTGCGCTTTGGGTCTCGCCACTCCCACCGCGATTATGGTAGGGACGGGCGTGGGAGCTTCCAACGGTATACTTATCCGCTCCGCCGAGAGTCTTGAAACGCTTCATAAAATAAATACCGTAATCCTCGATAAGACGGGTACTATTACCGAGGGAAGCCCTAAAGTCACCGATATTTTGCCTAACGGCTACGAAAATAAAGAAAATCTTCTTAAAATCGCGCTGTCCGCCGAAAAATTGTCAGAGCACCCTCTCGCTAAGGCTATCGTGACAAGCGCCGAAAGCGAGAATATCGCCCCGTTTGAAGCGTCCGACTACAAAAATATCCCCGGAAAGGGAATGGAATGCGTTATCGACGGCAAAAAAGTTTTAGCGGGGAATTTAAGCCTTTTAAACGATAACGGAGTAGACGTGGGGAAATTTACAAAAACCTCGGAAGATATGGCGGCTATAGGCAAGACCCCTCTTTTCTTTTCATTTGACAATAAATTCCTTGGAATAATCGCCCTCGCGGATACCATAAAAGACACGAGCAAAGAAGCTGTGGACGACTTTAAAAAAATGAAAATAGAACCCGTTATGGTAACGGGCGACAACGAAAGAACGGCAAGGTTTATAGCGTCCAAAGCCGGAATAGAAAAAGTTATGGCGGGAGTAGACCCTTTAGGCAAAGAAAAAATCGTGTCAAAATTAAAAAGCGAAGGCAAAAACACGGCGTTTATCGGCGACGGCATAAACGACGCTCCCGCTTTAACAAGAGCCGACGTAGGCGTGGCGATAGGAGCGGGGACCGATATCGCCATAGAATCCGCCGACATAGTCCTTCAAAAGAGCGATCTTAGGGACGCCGCCGCCGCCGTATCTCTTAGCAGAAGCGTTATTAGAAATATTAAAGAGAATCTCTTCTGGGCGTTTTTCTACAACGTTTTGTTTATTCCATTAGCGGCGGGAGTTTTTTACATCCCATTCGGAATAAAACTCAATCCGATGATAGGCGCGGCCTGCATGAGTTTAAGCTCGGTTTGCGTCGTTTTAAACGCTTTAAGATTGAGATTTTTTAAGTATAAACCTAATGCCAAAAATTCCTCTCAAAATAAAAATTCAATAAAGGAGAATAATAAACAAATGGAAAAAACAGTTAAAATCGAAGGTATGATGTGCGACCATTGCAAAGCGACGGTCGAAAAAGCCTTATCGTCGTTAGACGGCGTAACATCGCTTAACGTATCTCTTTCGGACGGCGTTGCGAATATCACGTTAAGTAAAGACATACCCGATAAAGCCATTAAAGCCGCCGTTAAAAACGCGGGCTATAAAGCGGTGGAAATATCTTAAATTGAAATCATTATCATTTTGCAAAACGTTTGCATTCTCTTGACAAACCGATATTTTGCTGTTATTATGAACCCGAAATAATATTTTTGGAGTCTTTATGGATTATACTGATTTCTTTCCAAAATGGGGTCCATACGGCAAAAAGTACATGGGCTTTTCAAGAATCTTTGAAAGTGAAAACAGTCGCGTCGACGGGTTAAGATTCGATATAACCGCCGTACCGTCTGTTTTCGGCGATATTAAAATACCTAACACGACCGTGACGTCGGGCTGTCACCCTTTTCTTTGCTCTTCCGATTATTCCTTTTTAAAATACAGATTTGATATACTTAATAAGGACGAAGTATACGGAGAAGTATCTTACGTTAAAATCGACGACGACGATTATCTGATAAGAACCGAGATTTTCAATAATTCGGAATTTTTGGAAAACTGCCTTGTAAATTACTTCGCTTCCATAGAATACCCCTCTCCGTCTTATTGCGAACTTACTCTCCCTAAAAAGAGCGAGTTTAAAAAAGCTCTCGATTACGACACATACGAGTACAGAAAAAAAAGACCGTGGGACGAACAAAACGCCGACGGTTTGAAAAAAGGCGAGTTCCTTGACAGAGATTTCGTCTTGGGAAAAGGTCTTGGCGACAGGGCTACCAAATGGCATCTTCCAAACAGGATTTTTAAACCTTTTGGGGGCGAGGCGGGCGATAAAGTTGAATTTACCATAAACTCCAAAAACTCATACCAAGACGCTTATCTCGTGGCGCGCTACAGGACTTGCGATATAACCTATGATACGGAAGAAAAAAAGATTTGTCCCGATATAGAACTTACCGAAAGCAAATACGACGCCGAGTTTACTTTTAACGGCGAGAGCATAGCTTTCCGGCGTTCAAAAGATTTAACTTTTAAATTTATAAAGCTCGGAAAATTAAATAGAGGCGAGTTTAAATTTTCTTTTTTATCAAAAGGCAAGGCGGGAATAGAATTTGACTTTTTCGCTATAATAGAAAAAGACGACGTATCCTATGTAAAAACAGAAACGAGAAATTTTAGCTTTACGCCCGATATAAATTTTAACGGGGACGGCTCTGTAAGCTATCAATATAAAGACGTAAAAGGCGAGATAAAACTTAAAGTTTTTAATAAAAATACGCGCTACCGCTCCATTCACACGGGGTGCTTAGAAGACTGTATCACATCCAAACTCTCTAACCCCGACCCGTCTTTTGACGACGTGACAGACTCTTTTTCAGGCTCTTTTTCAAGAAAACGTTCCGACGAGGGGTTTTTCCACAACGCCGTATCTCACACGATTTTTATAAATCCCGGCGAAAGCAAAACGGAGTACGCCGTCATAAGTTTAGGAGACGCCTCTTATAAATCTGTTTTAGAGTATGAGGAAATTTATCAAAAAAAATTAAAAGAAGCCGATAATTTAGAATTTAACGAGAGCGGTGAAAAATATAAATTTTCCGTGAATATTTTAAAATCGACGCTTTTATACAATGTCGTTTACCCTATATATAAGTATGGGGAGTATATCCCACATCACACGCCCGGTAAGCGTTGGGACTGCCTTTATACCTGGGATTCAGGCTTTATAGGGCTCGCCATGGAGAAAATCGCCCCGAAGTACGCTCTTTATGGTTTAAAAACATATATAACAGACGGCGAAAATCCGGATTACGTTTTTCTTCACCATGGCTCTATAGTTCCCACGCAATTTTATCTTTACCTTGAGGAACTTAACGACAGTCGCGATAAAACGGAACTTTTAAAACTCTATCCTTCCTTAAAGCTTTACTATGAGTTTCTCTTGGGAAGAGTAAGAGGCTCGACAATGGGCAAGTTTAAAAGCGGACTTTTAACGACTTACGATTACTTTTACTCGTCGAGCGGCATGGACGATTATCCGGCTCAAGTCGCCATGATTAAAAGGGATTTAAGAGAGCATACGTCTCCCGCGATATCGTCGTCTCAAGCGGCAAGGTGCGCCAAAATTCTTAAAATGATAAGCGATCGTTTGTCTTTAGTTTCAGATACGAAAATTTACAAAAACGATATAAACAATCTTAAAGATTCGCTCGACCGATATTCTTGGGATAGTGAGAGCGGCTACTATGGTTTTGTCGTCCACGATGAAAATTTAAACCCATTGGGAATTTTAAGAACCGAAAATGACGATAATTACAATAAAGGTCTCGACGGGATTTACCCATTAATCGCGGGACTTTGCTCCAAGGAGCAAAAAGAAGCCGTCATTTCCCACATGAAGAGCGAAAAAGAGATGTTTTCGCCCTACGGCATAAGCGCCGTCGATATGAGCGCCGAGTATTTTTCCGTAAACGGCTACTGGAACGGCAACGTGTGGTTTCCGCATCAATGGTTCATATGGAAAACCATGCTTGATTTAGGCGACGCGGATTTCGCTTTCAAGATAGCCGAAAGAGCGCTTAATTCATGGAAAAGAGAAGTTGACCATTCGTATTATACTTTTGAAATGTTAAGCGTCGTAACGGGGCGGGGCGGATGGTTTCACAATTTCGGCGGATTGTCGTCGCCCATTCTTCTATGGGCGTTCGCCTATTTTAAACCGGGAGAGTTTAACTCCGGATTTGACTTGTGGATAGAAGATAAGCGCTTTTCAAACGATTTTAAATCTTTCCAAAGCAGAATAAAATATTACGGCGATAACGATAAATTCACAGTCATTATTTGCTTAAACGGAAATAAAAATATAAAATATCACGTTTATCTTGACGGCAAAGAAACGCGTTTCATTGAGAGATTTAAAGGAACGCTCGAAGTAGAGCTTAACGTAAATGCCAAAAATTTCCACAAACTCACGGTTTCATATGAGTAAATTGTCGTGCCGACGTTTAATT
>CAYUEV010000017.1:24216-30062 GCA_964443825.1 uncultured Eubacteriales bacterium | reverse complement strand
AATTTGTTAATTTTATTAAAACGCATAAATACGCTATTGAAATTTTGTTGATAAAGTGATATAATTTATCGGAACAAATAAACTCTGGGTAGTGTTACTATGAAAAAGAAGTTCAAAGTCTTTGTTTCAGTCGCCCTTTGCGTCGTCTTGTTGTTTACTACTGCCACAGGCGTCGCGGCGGCGGACGGCACGGTTAAGAGCGGCGCTCTCACCGCCACCGCGGACGCTTTAAACAACTTGTTTAACAGCGCCGTCGAGGGTCTTCTTAACGTCTTTGAGAAGATCGTTCCCTGCTCGTATAAAGTCGGCGACGTCGAAACGTACAGGAGTTATAACACTAATATCGGCACAGGTCCTTTTAAAGATTCCCCGGCGGCGGGCGCTAAGTGGAAGCTGGGCTACGCTCAAAGTTCCATACTCCCCGCTGATTTTTCAAGCGGCGTTTACTGTAAAGGCGGTTACGGCGTAAATGTTAAACTCACCGACGTCCTCGACGACTTAAAAGTCCGAGTCATAGCCCTTGACGACGGAAACGGGAGCGGCACGGTTCTTTTCGCCGTGGTCGATTGCCTGGGTCTCGCCAACTCCGACGTTAAACTCATAAGAGAGGCTCTTTCCGATTACGCGAGGCAAAACCACATAGTCAGCATAAACGTGTCCGCTTCTCACTGCCACAGCAGCATCGATACTCAAGGCATTTACACTAACACCGTTAGCAAAGCGCTTAAAAACATCATGGTAGCGTTTACCGGTTTAGGCGATTTGGAGCCCGCCGTAAACGAGAACTTCCTTAACAACATTATCGCCAAGACGGTCGAGTGCGCGAAACAGGCCACGGAGAGCATGGTTTCCGGCAAATTAACATACGCCCGCTGCAATATCGCCGATTACGTAAGAGACAGAACTCCTCCCGATATTTCAATAGACGAACTTTATCGTTTTAAATTCACTCCAGACAACGGCGGCAAGGGTACTATTATCGCAAACTTCGGCGCTCACCCCGAGTCAATAGGCTATGAGTTTGACGTCGCCTCTTCCGATTTCATTTATTACGCGGAGCAGGTCATCAACGACGCCGGGTACAACTTTATGTTCATTCAAGGAGCCGTCGGCACTATTACCGAAGATCTTACTTTGCCTTCCGACGGCATCGCTAAAGACAGAATCGAGGGCGTTCAGCGCTACGGTCAGGAGATAGCCTACATCCTCCTTGGCATGACTCTTACGGAGCAGCAGTGCAAGGATACCATAGTTGATTACGACAGAGAGAATTTAGCCAAAGATTCTCCCGATTACACGCCTTGGTACGAAGGTCATCAGCCCGTTGAGGAGAAAGTTCTCGACCCGATCCTTAATATCAGGCAGAAAGAGTTTATAGTTAGAATTAACAATAACCTTTACGGTCTTATGGGCAAGATTGGTCTTTCCGACAACCTAATCCTTAAGGATAAAGACAATAAGCTCTACACCGTAACCGAAGTCGGCATTATGGAACTTGGCAAAGACGTTACCGTCATATTAAGCCCCGGCGAAACATACGCGGAACTTATTAAAGGCGGGGAGGATATGGAAGATTTCGGCTACGACTGCGCTTACGACGTTATGAGCGGCAAAGACGTTCTTGTGTTCGACCTTATGAACGACGCGGTAGGTTACATTATGCCCGACGGGTTCTTCACATACGCTACTGTTAGAGAAAAGAACGGCGGTATCGATGTAGACAGCAGCTGGGGTCTTACTTCATTGGGGAGACACGCCGCGACTAACATTTACGGTCAGATCTACAAACTTTACGACAGTTTAAGATAACCCTTACTCTCAAATTTCTATTCGCAAAACGACTCTCGCGATTCAATTCCCGAGCCGTTTTGTGGGCGGAGCTTAAGCTTCGCGCGTTATTAGCAGATATTAAACTTCATCCTGAAATTTTCCTTTTAAATTCGAATAGAATTTTAAAAATTAAATAAAACTATTGACAAGCGCCTTAGAAATGCATAATATCTTATTATATTACATTGCTTAAGCTAAAAGAGGTGTTTGTATGGTTTTTCAAAAAATCAGGGCGATCATATCAAGCCGCCTTGGTTTAGATGAAGAGGACGTTGCCGCCGATACTCTGCTTGACGATCTGGATATCGATTACCTCGACCTTGCCGATATTGCGATGGACATTGAGGATGAGTTCAGTATTGAGATGTCCGATGAAACGCTCCAGGGCTTTGATACGGTAGGCGATATAGTAAGCTATATAGAAGAATCATAAATTTATCCTAACATCTAAAATCCGTCGTAATAAGTTTCCGGCGGGTCTTGGATGTTAGTTTTTGAGTAAAAATTTTACGCCGGTATTTGCTGCTTTAAGAATCTATGATTAAAAATATTGTTTTCGACATGGGGAACGTCCTCGTAATTTTCGACCCTGAAAAGTCTTTATCTAAGCGGTTGAACAATCCTGAAGACATAAACGAGCTGTTAGATAAGTTTTACCGGGCGGGCGTTTACCGAGATTGCGACAGGGGAGTTAAAACTTTCAGAGAGGCTATTGACGAAGTCGCCCCAAAGCTCTCTTCTCCGCGTCTTAAGTTGGTTCTCGAGGATCTCTATATAAATCAGTCGTTTGGAAAAAGCGAAATGCCCCCTTGCTCCGAGATGTACGATTTAATAATTGAACTTAAAAAGAACGGCTATAAAACGTATCTTTTAAGCAACGCGGGATTTGATTTTTACGATTACTCGCCTTATATTCCCGCTATTGGCGTCATGGACGGCAAAATCGTGTCGTGCGATTACAAAATACTAAAGCCCGAACCCGGTATATACGAAGCTCTTTTTAATAAATATTCCATTATTCCTTCCGAATCGCTTTTTATAGACGACACGAAAGAAAATGTGGAAAGCGGGGAGCGTTTCGGCATGAAAGGAATATACTTTTCACAGCTTAAATCCAACGTAGACGAATTAAAAGATAAACTCAGAAGTTTTGGCGTAAGAATTTAAATTTAAAATATAACGGAGCGTTTATTATGAAACTTTCAAATCTTGTGGGCGAGCGCTTTAAAGAAAAACCTTCAGATTGCGTCGTCGATAGTCACGCCCTTATGATAAGAGGCGGGTATATTAAATTTGTCGCTAACGGGATATTTTCATCGTATACGCCTCTTCGCCGCATTTTAAGAAAAATAGAAAACATTATGCGCGAAGAAATGGACAGAATAGACGGTCAGGAAGTCCAGTTTCCCGTAGTTATGCCCGCGTCGCTCTGGCAGGAGTCGGGAAGATATGACTCAATAGACAACTCGCTTCTCCGTTTTAAAGACAGGAACGGTTCTAAAATGGTTCTTGGCATGACGCATGAAGAGGCGGCGGTGCAGCTTTCAAGGGAGTACGGCGGCTCGTATACTAGATACCCGTTTATGATATATCAAATTCAAACGAAATTCCGCGACGAGGCGCGTCCGAGAGCCGGTCTTATAAGAGTGCGCGAATTTATGATGAAAGACGCGTATTCTTTCCATACCTCGCAAGAGGATCTCGAAAAATATTACGACAGATGCTACCACGCTTACGAGAGAATATTTAAAAGAGCCGGGCTTCCCGAAACGATAGTTGTAAAATCCGATTCGGGCATGATGGGCGGAAGCGTATCGCACGAATATATGCTCTTAACTCCCATTGGCGAGGATTCCATAGCCATATGCCCTAAATGCGGCTATAAATCAAATATGGAAGCGGCCGAGAGTATAATCGAAGATATTAGGGACGACGTTTCGGAAGACCTTAAAAAAGTTCACACGCCGGAAATGCACACTATAGAGCAGGTGTGCGAGTATTTAAACGCCCCTTCCGAAAAAAGTGTTAAGGCCGTAGCTTACCAAAAAAATAAGGACGACTCCTATGTTATCGTTTTCATAAGAGGCGACCTTGACGTAAACGAAACCAAGCTCACTAATTACCTTAGCGAGAATATTCATCCCGCTGTTATCACCGATGAGAGCGGCATTAAAGCCGGATTTATAGGTCCTTACAACATGAACGCGTCGTCAAATCCGCTTATCCTTTTCGACAATTCCATTAAAGACGCGAATAACATGATCTGCGGCGCGAACGAGACCGATTACCACTATACCGGTCTTGATATGAAAAGGGAGCTCCCGAACGCCGAGTACCACGATTTCGCTAAAATTAAGACGGGCGGAATTTGCCCTATATGCGGCGAACATTCAATCGAAGTGTCAAGGGGAATCGAGGTCGGCAATATTTTCCAGCTGGGAACAAAATACACTAAGGCCATGAATATGACTTACCTTGACGAAAACGGCGAGAGTCAATACCCCGTGATGGGCTGTTACGGCATAGGAGTGGGAAGGCTCGCCGCCGCCGTATGTGAAGCGCATCACGACGAGTACGGTCCGATTTGGCCCATGTCGATAGCTCCTTGGCAAGTTCATTTATGCGTTATGAAAGCCGCCGACGAGAACGCTCATAACGCGGCCGACAAGCTTTATAAAGACTTAACTGACGCGGGTCTTGAAACGATTTATGACGACAGAAAAGTAAGCGCGGGATTTATGCTTTCCGACGCGGATCTTTTAGGCGTTCCCGTAAGAGTAATTGTAAGCCCCAGAAATTTAAAAGAAGGCGTCGCAGAGGTTACGACGAGAGATAAATCCTATACTGAAAAAGTTCCTTTGGAAAATGCCGTTGAATCAGTTAAAAGGCTTGTAAATAAGCTCCTTAAGAGCTTTGACCCCGACGACTAGCGCCTAACCCGACGCTATAGCCGCCTAATAAACAAAACAAAACCGCCGCTTAAAATAAAGCGGCGGTTATATTTTAAGTAAATTTAATTTTTAACTTATAACGAAGGAATCGTGCCTTTTCCCATCTGGGATAGCTGATGATCGCCCGTTCCCATAAACAAGCTTTCAAGGAAGCTAAACACTATTCTCATAACTTCGGCTACTCTTTGGAAAAAGCGACCTATTACGGCGAACGGGCTGCTATCCTGCTCGTAAAGATTTTTCCATTTAGCGGTTAAAACGACGTCGGTTACGTCCGAAGGGCAAACCGTGCTTGCGGTCACTTCAGCGCCGTCCGCTCCGAACCAGCCTAAAAACTCAAAATCTTCTCTTGGGTCGGGGCTTGGCAAAGAGCCGTAAGGAAGTCCCGCCGCGTAAATTTTGCTTCCGACCGGGCAAGTTCCGTTACCCGGGTCAAAAGTCACTTTTACGGCGCTTCTTAAATCGAGAGTTCCGTCCGAGTTAGCGACAAAAGTAAGTTCGTCCGCGTCGTTATACAGGTATCCCGTAAGTTCGTCTTTGGAGTCATATGTTAAAAAAGCCGATAAAACGTCGCCTACTTTGAGATCGCCCTCTCTTGTAACGCCTACTTTAGCGGCGTTTCCGAAAGCGGGCTCAATGTTGATTCTGGATTTAGTCGGAAGATAGACGTTCGAGCGGATTCCGCCGGATTTAGTGTTTTCGTAAATATAAGCGTCGCCGCCTACGGTAAGAGTTCCGGGAGCGGCCACGTATACGGCGCCGAAACCGCTTGCATTGTTAGCGTATATTTTCCCACCCGTAATCTCGGCGTCGGAATTAGCTTCTGAGTATACCGCGCTTCCAAGAGTTCCCGCCGAGCAGCCGGTAATCTCTCCGCCGTACATTTTAAACGAAGAACCCGCCGCCGCGTACACGGCTCCGCCGCTTTCCGTAGAAGAGCAGGATTTAATAACGCCTCCCGCGTTCGTAAGCTGAGCGTTGTTATCAAGGAAAACAGCGCCGCCGTTCTGACTTTTACAACCCGAAATCTCAGATCCCGGCTGTAAAGACAGAACTCTCGTTCCC
>CAYUEV010000017.1:21053-24116 GCA_964443825.1 uncultured Eubacteriales bacterium | reverse complement strand
ACGGCTCCGCCGTTTTCTGCGGCGATGTTATTTACAATTTTAGCGCCATTCTCGAGGACTAAACTGCCGGCCGAGACAATAACCGCGCTCTCGCCGGAAGTTTTGCCGTTTCCGTTTAACGTAACGTTAGTGAGCGTAAGCTTCACGCCGCCGGAAATTTCAATCATACTTTTGCTAAGATCTTGACCTCTTATAATCGAGTAACCGTCGCCGTCTAGCGTGAGATTCCTTTTAAACGTGACTGTCTCCGTTAAGTTTTCAACGTTCTTTAAAAGTCGAACTGTTCCGAAAGAAGGCGCGTTATCGGCAGCCTGCGCGAGCGTGCCGCTGCCTTTTCTGACTCCGGCGGAAGTAAACCACGCGCAATCGCTTTGTTCGGTGGGAGCGCCCTCGGCGTAAGGCGAAATACCGCCGCTCGCGGACGATACGACGGGAACCGCCGCCGCTACCATAAGAAAGCACAGCAATAACGCGATAAATTTCCTTATATTTTTCATAACGATTCCTCCTGACAGAAACCTTTATACAAATGTATTATACAATAACTAAACCGATTTGTAAATATAAATACCTAATTTAACAAAAAATATTTATTTATTTTTAAATGTTGCAATATTTTTGATTTTATGTTTTAATTATTACAGTACAGGTTAAAAGGGGAGAAACGTTTGGAACGCTCCGACGAAAACAATAACGCGCCGTCTAAAAATAAAGAATTCCCTGTTTTCGCTAAAGTTTTAATAATATCTTTTGCGATAATCCTCTTTACCGCTATTTTAGCGTTTTCCCTTTCAGACTCTGAAGGTGAGCTTTCGATATATTATTCCCCGTCCGAAAGCAAGTCGGTAATTTTTAAAAACGGAAAAGAAACGCCTTTAGGCGCAAGCGGCAGGGGCATAGCGTCAATTAAATTTTGCGAAAACAGATCGTCTTTAGCCGTCTTGACGTCAAATAACTCCTCATACGCTTTATATGCTTCTGACGGCGATTTTTGTGAAAAAATTTCGGAAAATTGCGAAAACGGCTTTCAAATATCGTACCAAGGCGAAACCGTCGCTTTTATCGATAGCGATTTTAAATTTTATAAATTCAATTTGCGCTCTAAAAAACTCCAAAATATCGACGAAGGCGTAAAAGAGTTTACACTGTCCCCAAACGGCAAAAACGTCCTTTACTCCAAAGACGAGAACGGCTCTTCAAAACTCTACTTAAACAGCGGCGCCAAGACAAAGCGCTTAGGCGATAATTACTCTCCTTTAGCCGCGTCCGATAACTTAAACTTCATTTACGTCTTTTCAGGCGACGGCTCTCTTTGCCTGTTAAATAAAGACGGCGGGATGAAGTCAAAGCTTTGTTCAGGCGCCGAAGATTTTGACTTATATTTTTCCCCCGACTTAAAAAACGTCGTATTTTCGGACGGATCTTATACTTACGTCTCTAAAGAAGGAACGAGTCGTTTAAGAATCGGCAAGAACGCGTCAAAACCCCAAACTTACGACAAAGAAGAATATTTTCTGGATTCTCGGGACAGAGCCATGGTAGTTAAAAATAAAAATCTTACCGATCTTTATTACGCTTCCAAAAACAAAGACGGCTATGACATTTTTTATCTTTCAAGCGACGGCAAAAGTTCGGAAATAGGCGAATATATAAAAAACTACTCTATAGCAAGAAATGGGAATCTTCTCGCCGTGTCCGCGGACGGTCTGCTCAACCTTTACAAAAAATCGGAAGGTATAACTATTTCGAGCGACGTTACGAAAGTTTCATCTACGAAAGACAACGAATATATTTACTTTGTCAACAATAAAAACGAGCTTTACGGGTTTCATAACGACAAAACAAGAATGTTCGCGTCCGGCGTTTTAAAATTTTATATAACTTCAGAGGGAAAAGTAATTTTTATTTTGATCGACGGCGCGTTATACGAAGTTCAGAAATTCAAAGCCCCCGTGGAAATCGACGAAAACGCGTCGGAATGTGAAATTTTAAAAAACAGCGTTTACTACAAAAAAAATCAAGGCGGCGGCGCGGGACTTTTCGATCTTTACGTTTTAAAGGACAACGGGGAAACGGAACTTTTAAAAAAAGGTCTCGCGATATAAATCTCAGTTAATATTTGGTTTACATTAGGGTAATATAATATCATATTATTGTTAAGAGGTGCGTAATATGTATAAAAACGTATTAAAGAAAGTCTTGTGCGTTCTGCTCTCTTTTTTAATTTGCTTTTTATTCTTCGGGTGCAAAAAAAAAGAAGAAAATGAAACGACGGAGCCGGACACGCAAGCCCCCGAAACTACGGAAACCATAGAAACGACTGAAAAAGAAACAAAAGAGCCCGAAACAAAAGAAACCACGACTTTAGCCCCCGCTACTACTACCGCCGCCGCCGCTACTACTAAGCCTCAGGAAACTACCGCCGCGCCCGCCGACGGGTCGTCTATACAAGGCATAATCGACACGTTGTCAAGCAAACGCTTTTATATCTCGGGAACCATGAATCTTACGAGCGGCGAAACGGTTGACGCTAAAATGACCTGCGACGGCGATAACTACAGATTGGAAATGAACTCCAATCAAATGAAAATGTCGATAATTTATCTTGACTCAGTTCCTTACCTTGTAAACAACGCCACAAATTCTTACGCTGTGATAGACGACGCGGCGATAGACAACCTTGACGAAGTTTTAAAGAGCCTTTCCGCTTACGGCATAAACTTAAGCAGTACCGATATAGCTGACTTAAAGAGCATGATGGCGAATTTTGACCAAAATATGGACTTTTCACAGTACATTGAGGGCGGCGAGTACTCGGAAAATAAAGCGACGGTAGACGGAACGGAATACTTATGTTCTGTTTATAAAACCGAGTACGGCACTATCAGGATTTACACTTTAAACGGCGAGCTTAAAATTATAGATGTTTACGACGCAGAAGGCTTAAGGCAAATGAACTTTATTGTTTCCGTTTTCGCGGGAGAGGTCTTTAGCCCTATTGTTTTAAACGGTCTTACGAAGTCTCCTTCGATACTTAATCTTTTTTCAGTTTCTTAAATCGAA
>CAYUEV010000017.1:0-20953 GCA_964443825.1 uncultured Eubacteriales bacterium | reverse complement strand
TTTTGTTTTACGTCTAAAATTTAAACGACCGATTTTTATGACTATAACTTAGACAACCGTCAACTTAACGAACTTCAATTTGAACGATCGGCAATTTAAAGATCGCCGTTTAAACGTTTTCAGTTCAGTCGTTCGCCGATTAAAACGCTCGCCGGCTAAACGGTCGTTCTACCGATATACCGCTTGACAAAACACAATCTACATGCTATATTAATACACATTAAATCTATAGGTTTAGGGTGGCATTATTGTTTGCGCTTTCTTTAAGTTACCGCACCGAGAATGCGGACGAGAGATCGAGATTTTCGTTTGACGATCAAACGCGAAAAGACTTTTTAAAAAGCCTTAAATCGTCGGGTATCAAAGAAGCGGTTTATCTTTTTACGTGCTCAAGGTGCGAAATTTACGGCGAAGGGGATTTTTCTTTAGTTCCTCCGGCTTTGTCTTCATTTTCAGGCGTCCCGTTAGAAGAAATAAAAACGAAAATGCTGTGTTACGAAGGAAATAAAGCGATACGCCGTCTTTTTTCGGTAACTTGCGGCATGGATTCCCCTTTAAAAGGCGAAGACGAAATTTTAAGACAGGTCAAAGAGGCGTTCGAGTTTTCAAGGAACGAGGGCTTTACCGAAAAAAACTTTAACACTATTTTTAAAGCCGCCGTAACTTGCGCGAAAAAATCAAAAACCGAAACCTATAAGGGCAAAACGTCCGTGTCTTTAGGGACTTTAGCGGCTAGCGTCTGTAAGGAATTTTCCGAAGGCAATAATATGAGAGTCCTTATTTTAGGCGGGAGCGGCGAGATAGGCGGTAAAGTTATAAAAAATCTTCTCTCTTTCGGCTCTTTTAATATTTTCGCGACCGTCAGAAAACATATGATCTCTAACAAAAATATAACTCTCGCTCCATATGATAAGAGATTTATTTTAATGGACGAGATGGATATTATAGTGAGCGCCACAAAAAGCCCGCATCTTACCGTAACTTTTGAGTCCGTTAAAAATCTCTCTCCCAAAAAAAGGCTTTTTATAGATTTGGCCGTTCCCCGCGATATTGACCCGGACGTCGCCAAACTGCCATTTGTTAAGCTTTTGGATATGGACGATTTTAAGGACATGGCTTTAAAAAATTCTATAGCAAAGTCGCAAAATTTGAATCTTACCGAAATCATTATCGATAAATCTGTAGACGAACTTATAAAAGAACTCGCTTTTAGAGACGCCTTGCCGCTTTTTACCGACTTGGACGAAAAGACGAAACAATTTGTTTATAATTATCGGGAAGCCGCCGATTCCAATGAGTTCGAGAGCTTTTTAAAAGTTCTTAATAAAATGAGAGGCTTAAAATGACGTTTTTTCCCTTTTTAAGCGATATAGATAATAAAAGAGTTTTAATTGTGGGCGGCGGGGAGACGGCTAAAAGAAAATTGTCTAAACTTCTCCTTTTTACAAAAAACATAACTGTAGTCGCGAAAGAAACCGATATTAGCGCCGTCCCCGTTAAAAAGCGCGGCTTCGATTATTCCGACTTGGACGACGCCGATATTGTAATTTGCGCGACTGACGATAAATTCCTTAATAAAAATATCGCGTCCGTTTGCAAAGCAAAAAATATCCCTGTAAACGCGGTCGATTCCCCCGGCGACTCCACTTTTATTTTTCCCGCGGTTATAAAAAAGGGCGACCTTGTCGTAACAGTATCCACAAACGGAAAAGCGCCTATTTTTAGCGGATATATAAAAAATAAAATCGAGAACGTTCTCCCCAAAAACACAGGAGACGCTCTTAATGAACTATCGTCATACAGGCAAGAACTTTTATCGTCAAAAACAGAAAAGGACGAAATTAAAGAACTTCTTATCAGGCGAATAGAGGAACTTTTTTCTTAAAATGGATAATAAAACGCCGGAAATTTTAATCGCCGCGAGAAGCGGGGAACTTTCGCTGTATCAAGCCAATATCGTCAAAAACGCGCTTTCATTTTTAAAAGAAGAACTTAAAATCATTAAAGTCGCGACTAAAGGCGATATAGACAGAGTAAGTCCTCTAACAAAAATCGGCGGCAACGGGCTGTTCGTCGTCGAAATCGAAAAATATTTACTCGATAAAAAAGCCGACATAGCCGTTCACAGCGGAAAAGATCTGCCCTATAAACTATCGCCGGGACTTGTGATCGCGGGAACTCCCGAGGCGGGCGACTCAAGGGACTGTATTATTTTTAGAAAAGGCAAAAAAAATTTAAAAAATATAAAAATCGGAACGGGAAGCCCCAGAAGAATAGCGGAATGTAAAAAATTTTACCCGTCCGCCGAATTTTCAAATATTAGAGGGAACGTTTTAACAAGACTTAAAAAACTTGAGAACGGGGAGTACGACGCGATTATTCTCGCCAAAGCGGGACTGGATAGAATAAAAGCCGATTTGTCGGGCTTCGATACGAGGGTGTTCTCCGCGGAAGAGTTTATCCCTTCGGCGTGCCAGGGGATAATAGCCGCCGAGTGTCGGGAAGAAGATTTAAAAATAAAATCGGCTCTCGAAAAAATAAGCGACCGTGAAACAAAAGCCCGTTTTACAGCCGAAAGATACATGGCGTCTATTTTAGGCGCCGATTGCGGCGCTCCGTTAGGAGTTTATTCCGAAATAAATAACGAAAATATTAAAATAGACGTAATGTACAACGGAAAAAGATTATCGGAACGCGGAAAATTAGGCGACTATAAAGAAATTTGCGACGCTTTAAGGACAAAACTTTATGAGTAACGGATTCGTATCGCTTGTAGGGGCGGGATGCGGCGAAAATCTTATAACGTTAAAAGGCTTGAAAGCTTTAACGGAGGCGGACGTAATAATATACGACGCTCTAATCGATATTTCTCTTTTGGATTACGCGCCTTTAACTTCCGAAAAAATTTACGCCGGAAAAAGAGCGGGGCAAAAAAGCGTTAGTCAAGACGAAATAAACGCTCTTTTACTAAAACACGCCCGAATGGGTAAAAGAACGGTAAGATTAAAGTGCGGCGATCCGTATGTTTTTGGAAGAGGCGGGGAGGAAGCGTTATTTCTTAAAAAAGAAAACGTTCCCTTTGAAATAATACCGGGCGTTAGTTCCGCCGCAGCGGTTCCCGCTTTTTTCGGGATACCTTTGACTTTCAGGGGAGTCGCCCGTTCTTTTACGGTAATCGCAGGACGGGAAGCCGGAAGTTCCGAAATCGACTGCTCATTATACGCTAAAATCCCCGGAACGCTCGTTTTTTTAATGGCCCTTGGGAATATAAAAAATATATGCTTGTCGCTTATTAGAAACGGGAAAGATAAAAACGCTCCCGCGTCGGTTTTGGCGAACGGATTTTCTGAAGACGCGAAGAGAATAGACGGAACTGTTTCCGATATATACAAAAAAATCGAGAACTTAAAGTCTCCCGCCATACTTATCGTTGGAGACGCCGCGTCTTTTAATTTAAACCCCAACTACAAATTTTCAGTCACTGTTACGGGAACAAATGATTTTATTTCTTCTCTGTCTCCTAAGCTTAAAACGTTGGGAGCTTTAGTAAATAAACTCGAAACCATAAAAATAATAAAACACGAGGAGAATATCCCAAAAAATTTTTTAGGTTACGACCTATTGGTTTTTACAAGCGAAAAAGGCGTAAACATATTTTTTGAAACGCTTCTTAAAAGAAAAACCGACTTACGAAGTATTTCCGGTCTTTCTTTCGCCTGCGTCGGCAAGAAGACGGCCGAAGCTTTAATAAAAAACGGCTTTCACCCCGATATTACGCCAAAAGAATACGACGCGGAAAATTTAGGAGAAGAGATTTGCGAGAATTTCAAAGGAAAAGGCAAAATCCTTATATTAAGGGCGAAAGACGGTTCTAAAGCTTTAACCGACGCGCTTTTAAAACACAACTTTTCTTTTGACGATATTTTTATTTATGAAACCGCGTTTAAAGAAAGCGCGCCCGTAAAGCGCCACGACGACTATATAGTTTTTTCGTCCCCAAAAGGCGTAAGATTTTTCTTTGAAAACGGAAATTCCATAGGCAGGGCGACGGCGGTCGTCATAGGGCGCGAAACTAAAAAAGAGCTTATTAAGCATTACGGCGGCAGGATTATTACGCCGAAAAATTTTTTATCGGACGGCGTGGCGGACGCTATAAAAGAGGATCTAATATGGAGAGATTCAGAAAACTCAGAACAAGCGAAAAAATGAGAGATTTTGTCAGGGAAACTAAAATTTACCCTGACGATCTCGTTTACCCGCTATTCATAAAAGAAGGCGAAAACATAAAAGAAGAAATTCCCTCTATGCCCGGAATTTTTCGCTATTCTATAGACAGACTTAATGAAATCTTAGAAGAAATTACAAAATTTCGCATTAAATCCGTTTTGCTCTTCGGAGTTCCTAAAAATAAGGACGAGATGGGGTCGCAAGCTTACGATGAACAGGGAATCGCTCAAAACGCCATAAGGTATATATCTAAAAATTACCCTGATATCCTTATAATCGCCGACGCGTGCCTTTGCGAGTATACGTCGCACGGACACTGCGGAGTAGTAAAAGACGGCGAAATTTTAAATGACGAAACTCTTAAACTGCTCTCTAAAACGGCGGTTTCCCTCTCTCGTGCCGGCGCGGATATTGTAGCTCCGTCCGACATGATGGACGGGCGGGTAGCGGCTATCAGGAAGGCTTTAGATGAAAACGGGTTCGTTTATACTCCCATAGCGAGCTACAGCGCGAAATTCGCCTCTTCCTATTACGCCCCGTTTAGGGACGCCGCGGGGTCGTCTCCCGCTTTTGGCGACAGAAAAACGTATCAAATGGATTATTCTAACGGGCGAGAGGCTATAAGAGAAATAAAAGACGACCAACGCGAGGGGGCGGATATAATAATAATAAAGCCCGCGTTAGGGTGCGGCGATATTATTTTAAGAGCGAGGCAAAACACAAATCTTCCTATTTTAGCCTATAACGTAAGCGGCGAGTACTCAATGGTGAAAGCGGCGGCAAAGATGGGTTATATAGATGAGAAAAAAGTGATATTCGAAAATTTAACGTCTTTTAAGAGAGCGGGAGCCGATAAAATAATAACATATCACGCGTTAGAGGCGGCGAGGTGGATTTATGAGGAAAACGGCAAATTCTGACAAAATGTGGGAAGAAGCAAAAAAATATATCCCCGGAGGAGTAAACAGCCCCGTTAGGTCTTTTAATTCAGTCGGAATAAATCCGCCCTTTATAAAAAGAGGGGAAGGGGCGTATATTTTTGACGAGGACGGCGACAGGTATATCGATTACGTCTGCTCTTGGGGACCTTGCGTCTTAGGTCACGCCAATCCCTTGGTAATAAACGCCGTTAAAAAGTCTTGCGACGACGGTCTTACTTTCGGCGCTCCCACCTTGAAAGAAACCGTTTTAGCTAAAATCGTATGCGACAATATCCCGTCTATAGAAAAAATCCGTTTCGTTTCAAGCGGAACGGAAGCCGTCATGAGCGCCGTCAGAACGGCGAGAGGATTTACGGGGAAAGACAAAATAATAAAATTTAAAGGTCATTATCACGGTCACAGCGACGGTCTCCTCGTAAAATCAGGAAGCGGTCTTATGACGGGCTCCGTTCCCGACAGTTCCGGCGTGCCCTTGTCATACGCTAAAAACACCCTGATAGCGAATTGGAACGACGAAGCTTCAGTTGAAAGGCTCTTTAAGGAAAACGACGATATAGCCGCCTTGATCGCCGAACCTGCGGCCGCCAATATGGGAGTTATACCCCCTAAAAAAGGTTTTTTGGAATTTTTAAGGTATATAACAGAAAAACACTCCGCCGTTCTTATATTCGACGAAGTGATAACAGGCTTCCGTTTGAGTTTCGGCGGCGCTTCCGAACACTACGGCGTAAAGCCCGATATGGCTACATACGGTAAAATTATAGGCGGCGGCTTACCCTTAGCGGCCTACGGCGGCAAAAACGAAATTATGGAATGCGTTTCCCCTCTTGGAAGCGTATATCAAGCGGGGACTCTTTCAGGCAATCCAATAGCCGTGACCGCCGGTATTGAAACTCTTAAAATTTTAAGGGACAATCCGTCGATTTACGATAGTTTAAATAAAAAAGCGGAGAAACTCGCGGACGCTTATTTAGAAAAGGGAATTGCCGTAAACAGGGCGGGCTCTTTGTTAAGCCCGTTTTTTACAAAAAATAAAGTCGTGGATTACGACTCCGCGTTAACCTCGGACGAAAAAGAATTTAACTCGTATTTTATAAAAATGCTCAATAACGGGATATATTGCGCTCCAAGCCGATTCGAGGCGATGTTCGTGTCGAACGCTCACACTGACGATATAATAGACGAAACCATAAGCGTAATAAAAAATGTTTTATGAGATTTCCCGACAATTTTCCTTCTTAAAATTTTAGACGCGATTAACAAAACGACTTAACGAAAAATTTACAGAATCTATTGACAATCATAATTTTACTGATATAATATACCTAAATTCCATTATACCTATATAATTAGTATGTAAACAATTTCCGTTTTATTTCGGGGAGGAATGAATTTGGCTGTAGATTACCAGGCGCTTAAAGCGGGCGGTTTTATGCGTCAGAGTCAAAAAGACACGTTTTCTTTAAGACTGCGCGTCGTGGGCGGCGCGGTCACGACGGAACAGCTTGCGGCGATAAAAAAAGTCGCCGACAAATACGGCGAGGGCTATATTCACTTAACGTCCCGCCAGGGCATTGAGATACCGTTTATCAAGCTTAAAGATATTGAGGAAGTCAAAAAAGAGCTTGCCGAAGGCGGCGTTTACCCCGGCGTGTGCGGTCCTAAAGTTCGCACAGTCACGGCGTGCCAGGGCGGCAGATGCTGTCCAAGCGGATGTATAGACGCGTATGACGTGGCTAAAACGCTCGACGAAAGATATTTTGGGAGAAAGCTTCCCCATAAATTTAAATTTGGCGTGACGGGATGCCGCAATAACTGCCTTAAAGCCGAGGAAAACGACTTTGGCGTAAAGGGCGGTATGGTCATTTCTTTTGACGGGAGCGCCTGCATAAACTGCGGCGTCTGCGAACAGGCTTGTATAAAAGGAGCGATAAAAGTTGCCGACGGTAAAGTTACTCTCGACAAGGAATCCTGCAACAACTGCGGCAGATGCGTAACGGCTTGTCCTTCGGGCGCTTGGAAAGGAACGCCCGGCTATATAGTGACGTTTGGCGGGATGTTCGGCAACGAAATAAATAAAGGCAGAGAGATGCTCCCGATTCTTTCGAGTAAAGACGATTTAATTAAAGCCGCCGATATAGCTATTGAGTTTTTCTCAGAGAACGCCGAGGCGGGCGAGAGATTCGCCAAAACGCTTAACAGAGTGGGCTGGGATAAGCTTAAGGATAAATTAGACGAAGCGTTTTAAGAACGCGTTTAACACATTAAGGAGATTTTAGTCTATGGACGACTACAATATAACGAGTAAAGTCGATATTACCGACGTCGTGTGTCCCGTAACGTATGTAAAAGCTAAAATGGCGCTGTCGGAGCTTAAGGACGGCGACGTTTTGTCCGTTCATATGAACGGCGGGGAACCGGTTCAGAACGTACCCCGCAGCATTAAAGAAGACGGACATAAAATCATTAAACTTATAAATAACGACGACGGCACGTTCGATTTAATAGTGCAAAAAGTCGGAGAAGATTGACATTTTAAAAATAAAAGTTTAAAATTAAAGAGAGGTTTGATTATAATGAAAATAACAGTAGCGGGAGTAGAAAAAGAATACCCCGGAGAGCTTACCGTAAGAGAGCTTATTAAAGCTGAAGACGTCGAAAGTCCCGAGTACGTCACCGTCACTATAAACGACGATTTTGTAAAGTCGGACGAGTTAGATACAAAAATAGTAAAAGACGGCGACTCCGTCGAGTTCTTATACTTTATGGGAGGCGGCTCTCTTTGATGTTTACAAACGACCAGCTTGAAAGGTATTCCCGCCATATCATTTTAAAGGAAATAGACATAAAAGGTCAACAAAAACTCTTAGACGCTAAAGTCCTTATAATCGGCGCGGGCGGTTTAGGCGCTCCCGCCGCTTTGTATCTTTCAGCCGCGGGCGTCGGGACTATAGGCATAGCCGACGCGGACGTTGTGGATCTTTCAAATTTACAGCGTCAGGTAATTCACACCACGGCCGACATAGGAAAGCCTAAAACAAGATCCGCCAAAGAAACCATGAACGCCATAAACCCGGACGTAAAAGTAACGGAATATCAGGAATTTATAAACTCAGGCAACATCTTAGATATAATCAAAGATTATGATTTTATATTGGACGGAACCGATAACTTTCCCGCTAAATTCCTTATAAACGACGCGTGCGTCATGACTGAAAAGCCTTTTTGCCACGCGGGGATTATCCGCTTTAAAGGTCAGCTTATGACTTATGTGCCGGGGCGAGGACCTTGCTACCGCTGCGTATTTAAAAATCCCCCTCCGAAAGACGCCGTTCCCACTTGCAGGCAAGCGGGAGTAGTCGGCGCCATGGCGGGTATTATCGGAAGCCTTCAGGCTTTGGAAGCCATAAAATATATAACCGGCGCGGGAGATCTTCTTACCGGGTATATGCTCACTTTCGACGGTCTTAAAGGCGAGTTTAGAAAAATAAAACTCGGTAAAAACCCCGACTGCGCGATATGCGGGGAGCGCCCCACGATTACGGAGCTTATCGATTACGAACAAACAGAATGTTCATAAAAAAAACTATGGTAATTTTAAATAAAAACGATTATAATAAGATTGTAGATTACGCTTTAACGGAACTCCCATGCGAGGCTTGCGGGCTTTTAGCGGGTTTTGTAGACGAAAAAAACGAAACTTACGTTAAAAAAGTATACCTTCTTACAAATATCGACAAAAGTTCCGAGCATTTTTCATTAGACCCTAAAGAGCATCTCAAGGCCGTCAAAGATATGAGAGAGTTGGGTTTTGTCCCTTTGGGCAACTGGCACTCTCACCCCGAAAGCCCCGCGAGACCGAGCGATGAAGACAAAAGACTCGCTTTCGATAAAACGGCCGTTTATATGATTCTCTCCCTCCAAAACAAAGACGCACCCGTTTTAAAAGCTTTTAGAATAAACGGCTCAGACTCCCAAGAGGAAAACGTAAAGATAATCTAAAATGGAAACCGAAATCCTTTATACCGATATCCTTATAATAGGCGGCGGTACGGCGGGTTGTTACGCCGCTCTGACAATATCCGAATCTTCGCCCGATACTAAAGTCATTATCGCCGAAAAAGCCAACATTAAAAGAAGCGGCTGTCTTGCGGCGGGAGTGAACGCCCTTAACGCGTATATTACCAAAGGACATGACGCTTCTTTTTACGCCGATTACGCGATTTCCGACGCGCATGGCATAGCGAGCCGCGAACTGCTTTTGAGCATGAGCGAGAACCTTAACGAGTGCGCCAAAGAACTTGAAAATTTAGGTCTTGTCTTCTTAAAAGACGAAAATGACGAGTACGTCGCGAGAGGCGATAGGAACATTAAAATAAGAGGCGAAAATATTAAGCCTCTTTTAGCGGACGCTGTAAACGCTCGCCCAAACGTCGCCGTAATTAACCGCCTTAACATAATAGACTATATAACGGACGGCGAGAATGTAATCGGGGCTTTCGGGAATAAAATAGACCGGGAAAAACTCGTTTTTATAGGAGCTAAAGCCGTCATAATATGCACGGGGGGAGCGTCGGGAATTTACAGCCCCACAAATCCCGGGATGAGCCGCCACAAAACATGGTACTGTCCTTTTAACGCCGGGAGCGGCTACGCTATGGGGATTAGAGCCGGCGCTGAAATGACTACTTTCGAGATGCGTTTTATAGCCCTCAGATGTAAAGACACTATAGCCCCCACCGGGACGCTCGCTCAGGGAGTGGGCGCTAAGCAGATAAATTCTTTAGGGGAAGTTTACGAAAATAAGTATGGTCTTACCACTTCCCAAAGAGTTTGGGGGACGGTATCCGAAAATGTGTTGGGAAGAGGTCCCTGCTACCTTAAAACCGCGGGGATAACCGAGGAGCAGACGAGAGACCTTGAAAAAGCTTACCTTAATATGTCGCCGTCGCAGACGCTAAAATGGATTGAAAGTAAAGAGCCGCCCGATAAAGCAAACGTCCAAATTGAAGGCACGGAGCCTTATATTACGGGCGGTCACACGGGGAGCGGCTACAGAGTTTTTAAAGATAGAAGCACGACGGTCAAAAACCTTTTCGCGGCGGGCGACGTAGCCGGAGGATGCCCGCAAAAATACGTTACGGGCGCTTTATCGGAAGGAAAAATAGCGGCCCTTTCAGCGCTTTCCAATATAAAAAACGCTAAAACGACTGAAATTCCCGGTTCTTTCATTAAAGGAGCCCAAAAAAGAATTTTAAATATTATGTCGGGCGAAGGCGCTTTATCCATTAGGGAACTGGAAGAAAATATGCAATCCGTTATGGATAAGTACGCGGGCGGGAGAAGCTCTTATTACGCTTATACCGAAGAGTCGCTTGACATAGCTAAAGAAAAAATCAAAGAGCTTTTTAATAAGGTCGATCTAATACGCTGCCGAAATTTTAAAGAGCTTACATATTACTTTGAAACGCTCGACCGTTTGACCGTTTCATTAGTCTTGACGGAACACCTTAAAGCTCGAAAAGAAACGCGCTGGCATTGTTTTGCCGAAAATAAAAGTTATCCTTTTAAAGACGACGAAAACTACTTAAAATTTATAAATTCCGTATACAAAGACGGGGAAATAAAAATCATTGAAAGGCCTCTTGATTATGAGCGTAAGGATTAACAAAGAAAAGTGTCTTTCATGCGGGAGGTGCCGCGACGCGTGTCCCGGAAACCTTATAGAATTAGGGGCTGACGGAGCGTACATAGAGCGCCCGGAGGACTGCTGGGGATGCGCCTCCTGCCTTAAAGAATGCAAAGCTTCGGCGATTGATTTTTTTCTTTACCCCGATATTGGCGGGAGAGGTTATTATATGCGCGTCAATGAAACCGAAAAATTTTCAGAGTGGAAATTTTACGACGGAGAGGATCTTATAAGGACTATAACGGTAGATAAGACGATTTCCAATAAGTACTGAGAGGACAAATTTATGAACGGTTTATCACATCTTGACGAACTTGAAGCCGAAGCTATATATATTATGCGGGAAACCGTATCCGAATGCGAAAAACCCGTTATGCTTTATTCCATAGGAAAAGACTCGTCGGTAATGCTGCGCCTCGCTATTAAGGCGTTTTACCCTGAAAAGCCGCCGTTTCCGTTCTTGCACGTCAACACGACGTGGAAATTCCACGAAATGATTGAATTCAGAGATAAGACGGCGAAAGAACTCGGTATTGAGATGATAGAGTATATCAACGAGGACGGCGTAAAAAAAGGCGTGAACCCGTTTGATTACGGGAGCGTTTACACCGATATTATGAAAACTCAGGCCTTAAAGCAGGCTCTTTCAAAATACGGATTTACGGCGGCTTTCGGCGGCGGCAGGAGAGACGAGGAAAAAAGCCGGGCTAAAGAGAGAATTTTTTCATTCAGAAACTCAAAGGGAGCGTGGGACCCTAAAAATCAACGTCCCGAAATGTGGAAACTCTACAACACCGAGATAAAAAAAGGCGAAAGCATAAGAATTTTTCCGCTTTCAAACTGGACCGAGATCGATATTTGGCAGTATATAAAAAAAGAGGATATCCCGATAGTTCCTCTCTATTTCGCGAAAGTTCGACCCGTTGTGGAGCGCGACGGCAATCTTATAATGGTCGACGACGACAGGATGCGCTTAAAGCCCAACGAAAAGCCGCAAATGAAGATGGTTCGATTCAGGACTTTGGGCTGTTATCCTCTTTCAGGCGCCGTAGAATCGGACGCGACGACTGTCGACGATATTATAAAAGAAACTTTTTCAGCCGTCGAATCCGAGAGAACGAGCCGCGTCATAGACAGCGACGGCGGCGAGGCGAGCATGGAAAAGCGCAAAAGGGAGGGTTATTTTTAATGAAGCGTCTTTTAAAATTCATCACTTGCGGAAGCGTGGACGACGGAAAATCAACCCTTATAGGTCATATGCTCTACGACGCGAAACTTCTTTTTGCCGACCGTGAAAAAGCCCTTTTGCTCGATTCAAAAGTCGGATCCGCGGGCGGCGACGTAGATTACTCGCTGCTTCTCGACGGTCTTATGGCGGAGCGCGAACAGGGTATCACCATAGACGTCGCGTACTGTTACTTTTCGACCGATAAGCGCTCTTTTATAGTCGCCGACACTCCTGGGCATGAGGAGTACACAAGGAATATGGCGGTGGGAGCGTCTTTCGCGTCGCTCGCCGTAATGCTTATAGACGCTCGAAAAGGCGTTTTAACGGGAACTAAACGTCACGCGAGAATTTGTAAACTGATGGGAATATCTCATTTTATTTTCGCTGTCAACAAAATGGATTTAGTTTCCTATAGCGAGGACATATTTAATAAGACGTCATCCGAAATTAGCGATTTATCTTCAGAGCTTTCTCTTCCCGACGTTACCGTAATTCCCGTTTCCGCGACTGTGGGCGACAATATAACTAAAAAAAGCGAAAACATGAAATGGTACGAGGGCGACCCGCTTTTAACGCGCCTCGAAAACGCCGAGACCGACGACGAAAAAACCGAAGAAGGCTTTTATATGCCCGTAGAGCGCGTATCGAGACCTGACAGCACATTCAGGGGAATACAGGGTCAAACAGAATCCGGCGAAATAAATTTAGGCGATACGATTTCCGTTTTGCCGAGCGGGGAAAAAGCCCATATAAAAAATATTTTTGTAGGGGAAAATGAAAAACAGTCCGCTTTTTTAGGTCAGCCCGTCACGATTACTCTCGACCGAGAAGTGGACGTTTCAAGAGGCTGCGTTATAGAAAAAGACGCGTCTTTGACCGTAGGCGACTCGTTTAAAGCCTCTTTACTTTGGATGGACGACTCGGTTCTTTATGAAAATAACGAGTATATTATAAAAATCGGAACATGGAAAACAGTCGGAAAAGTTAAGAGGATATTATATAAAATAGACGTAAACACGGGCGAGCATATAGTCTCTTCGTCTATTTCAAAAAACGAAATCGCTCTTTGCGAAATCGCGTTGAACGAAAAAATACCTTTAGATACCTTTAAAAATCACAAAGCTTTAGGGGAACTTATACTTATCGACAGACTTACAAATATGACCTCTTCATGCGGAACAATTGAAGAGATCCTTTTGGACGACGAGAACGGCGTTATATTTGAAGGCAACGGCATAAGAGCCAAAACCCTTTTATTCGACGAGTATTTTTACAGCGAAAAAAATATGGGAATAGGCAATTACGCGGGCGTTAAAGAGAGCTTTTCATTGAACGAAACTATCCCTCTAAGCGGTTTAAGCTACGATTACCCCAAAAATTTCGACATTTTAGCGCTCGACTCGGACGCGGCTATAGCTATCAGAAACGGCGCGTTTGTTAATATCGCCCCTCTTCACGATTATAAGTATTCGGGACTTCCCGTAGTAAACGGCAAAGGTTTTAGCGTGTCTATTTACGATAATGAGAGCGTGAAAAAGTTCTTTAAAGATTTAAACTCGCTCGAAAAACAAGAAGTATACGAAAAATGGATGCGGTTCGAAACATACAGACGCATAATTTTTACAAACAATTTTTGGGGACTGTAATTTATGGGTTTTTTATCTAAGAATTCTAAGCAAAACCGCGACGAAAAAGAAAATAAACGCGCCGAGTTAGGCGTAAACACAAAACTTTTACATTCCGTAAGAACGGACGACGACTATAAAGGCAGCACAATAGTTCCTATTTTTCAGACGACCGCGTTCGCCCACGATACCGCGAAAGAACTCGAGGAGGTATTTTCCGGCAGGCAGTTCGGCTTCGCTTATTCGAGAATAGGCAATCCCACGATAGAAAATTTCCAAAAAAGAATGGCGACGCTCGAAGGCGGGATAGCCGCCACGGCTTGTTCTTCAGGTTCGGCGGCGGTTCTTTGCACTCTCCTCACTATCCTTAAAAGCGGAGATGAAATAATAGTTCCCACGGGGCTTTACGGCGGTACTCTCGACTTATTTAAGGATCTCGCCCCGCTTGGAATAAAAGCCGTTTTTGTAAATGATTTTACCCCCGAGAACGTTAAAAAACAAATCACGCCTTCCACGAAAGCCATATTTTCGGAAGTTATAGGAAATCCGAAACTCAACGTAATAGATATAAAATCATTAGCCGATCTGGCTCACAATAACGATATTCCCTTAATAGTAGACGCGACTACGGCGACTCCCGTTCTTGTAAAACCCATTTCCCTGGGAGCGGACATAGTCCTCCACTCGTCGTCAAAATACATTTGCGGCAACGGCAGCGCTATCAGCGGAGTTATTATAGACGCGGGCAACTTTAGATGGCGTACAAAAAAATTCGCCGTTATGGGCGATTATCTCCGATATGGCAAGGGCGCTTTTACCGCGAGGCTCAGAAACTCCATATGGAGAGATATAGGCGCGTGCCTTTCCCCCATGAACGCCTATCTTAATATAAACGGACTTGAAACGTTAGGATTAAGAATGGAAAGAATATGTTCTAACGCTCTTAAACTTTCCGAGTTTTTTAAAACCCATAAAAGCGTAAAGGAAGTAAATTACCCGGGGCTTCCCGACAACCCATATAACCCCCTCGTGAAAGAGCAGTTTAAAGACGCTTTGGCGGGAGGGATACTCACGATTCGCACAGGCAATAAAGAAATGGCGTATTCCGTTATAGATAACCTTAGATACGCTTTAAATGCGTCCAATATAGGCGACACAAAAACTCTTGTCGTTCACCCGTCTTCGACTATTTTCGCCCACTCCTCAAAAAGCGAGAAGACGGCGGCGGGGGTTTACGACGATATGATAAGAATAAGCGTGGGAATCGAAGACATAGAAAATATAATAGACGACTTCGACAGAGCGCTTCACATAGCGGATATTAACGAATTTGTAAACGTAGGAGCGGGAATATGAAAAATATCGTATTTTACTTTACCGATCAGCAAAGGTGGGATACGGTCTGCGAGGAAGTCACTCCGAATCTTACCGAAATCGCTTCCGAAGGCGTGGAATACCTTAATAACTTTACGTGCCAGCCTGTGTGCGGTCCCGCGAGAGCATGTCTTCAAACGGGCGTTTACGCTACTGAATGCGGCTGTTTTTGGAACGGAGTTCCACTGCCCAACGATATAAAACCTCTCGCGGAGTACTTTAACGAGGCGGGTTACGAGACCGCCTATGTGGGTAAATGGCACTTGGCGTCCGACAGACTTCCGGGGATAGGTCTTCACTGTGAAAAAACCGCCGTGCCTAAAGAAAAAATGGGAGGCTATCAATACTGGAGAGCCGCCGACGTCTTGGAATTTACTTCCCACGGTTACGACGGGTATGTGTTCGACGAAAACGGGCGGCAAATCGATTTTAACGGTTACAGGGTCGATTGCATAAACGATTTCGCTTTGGAATTTCTCGATAACAGGGACGAAAGCAAGCCGTTTTTCCTTTTTATATCTCAGCTTGAGCCTCATCACCAGAACGACCGCCACTGTTACGAGGGCTTTAAAGACGCCGTGGAAAATTTTAAAGATTACCCTATACCCGACGATCTTTCATTTCTAAAGGGCGATTATAAAGAGTTTTACCCCGACTATATAAGCGCCATAAACAGAATCGACTACAATGTGGGCAAATTAGTCGATAAACTAAAAGAAAAAAATCTTTATGACGACACGGTTTTTATTTTTACGTCTGATCACGGCAATCACTTTAAAACGCGCAACCTCGAATATAAGCGCTCTTGTCATGAGTCTTCTATTCACACTCCGCTTATAATAAGAGGCGGCGATTTTACCGGCGGCGTAAAGGAATTCAGGCTTACAAGCCTTATAGATTTACCCCCGACGCTTTTGTCCATAGCGGGAATCGATATACCAAAGTCATATAAAGGCTACGATTTAACAAAACAGCTTCACGACGACAATGAAAGGGACTGCGTATTTATCCAGATAAGCGAAAGCCAGTGCGGCAGGGCGATACGAACAAACCGCTATAAATACTCCGTTCGCACTTCAGGCGGCACAGGCTACGTTCATCACTCGTCGCCCGTATACTTTGAAGATTACCTTTACGATCTTTCAAACGATATAATCGAAAAAAATAATCTTGTAAAAGACAACAACTTTAAAAACGTTCGCGAAGAGTTGAAGAATCTTCTTATAAGAGAAATGGTAAACGCCGGCGAAAAGGAACCCAAAATACTTCCCGCTGTAATAAGGAGGAAAAAATAATGCAAAACGAAAAGTATCTCACCACAAAAGAGCGCGTAGCGTTCACCTTAGGCGCGTTCGGCAGGAGCGGAATATACACTCTTATGTCTATGTTTTCGCTCGTGTTTTTTCAGAACGGAGCGGGTCTTACTTTAGAGCAGGGCACGTCCATAATACTTTGCGGAAGAATTTTCGACGCTTTAAACGATCCTATTATGGGCATGATAGTAGACAAAACCAAGTCAAAATGGGGCAAAATGCGCCCTTATTTGCTTTTCGCGCCTGTTCCGATAGCCATCAGTACGGTACTTCTTTTTACAGCTCCTTTTGAAAACGGCTCGACGGCCGCCGTAGCCTGGGCCGCCTTCACCTACATTTTATGGGGCGTTACGTTTACAATTCAGGATGTTCCTTTCTGGGGTCTTTCGTCGGTCATTACTCCTCTTGAAAGCGAAAGAACGTCGTTTATCTCAACCGCCCGTTTAGGTTCTACATTTGGCGGAATCCTTCCGGCCCTCCTTGTTCCGATACTGTATCAATCGAATTTAGGCTACAAAAAAGGCTTTTTCGTTTCAAGTCTTATTTTCGCCGTAGTGGGCTGCTCTCTTTCGATAATTATATTTTTCGTATCTAAAGAGAGAATCCCGAAAGAAGACAAGGCGCCCACTTTTAGAGAAACGGTTACCGTTTTAAGAAAAGATAAAGTCCTTATTATCGTCATACTCGCCGCTCTTTTAGGCTCTACTATGGTTATGGCGAATCAATGCGCCGACTATATAGGCAATTACCTTATAATCGGCAACTTAACCGATTTCAGTAAAATATTTACCGACGCTTCGGCGACTACCGTCCTTCCTGACGCGGATGTTGTGGCGGCTTATGATTTCTTTATTCCGAGAGGAACTATCGTCACGACTTTAACGGTGGCGATTGGCGCCGGCATGGTTCCCGCCATGGCTATTTTCCCTCTTTTAAGAAAGAAATTTTCCTTAAAGCAAATTTACATAGGCTCCGCGATTTTCGGGCTCGTCGTTCACGTCATCTGCTATCTCGTATTTTTCAGAAACGTTACCAATATAAACATCTTTGTTCTTTGGGTTTTACTGTTCTTTATGGGCATTCCTTTAGGCATTTACAACGTAATCACATATACCTTAATAGCCGACGCCGTGGATTATATGGAGTGGAAAACGGGTCAAAGGCACGAGGGGGTGTGCTTTTCTTTCCAGACTTTCCTGTCTAAAGTCAACGCCGGTATCGCCACCGCCGTTTTCGGTCAAGTTCTTGGCAAAACCGACTTTAGAGCCGTCGACACCTCTCTTGTAGATAAAATGGGCAGGCAGATTTTCTTCCCGCAGACGGTCGAAACTCAAAAAGTTCTCTTAGCCCTCGTAACGATAGTCCCCGCCATAGGTTTTTTACTTACTATAATTCCGATGCTGTTTAACGATTACACAGGCGAAAAGAAAGAAAAAGCCCTCGCTGAAATAACCGAAAGACGAAAAACATTAAATTAGATATTATATGTCGGACGATAGATTATAAAACATATAATTTCATTGCAACTTTTGGCGGCGATCGGCGACTGGAAAGCGGTTCAATTTATTGTTTATCATGTTAAACTATCCGCCGTTCGCAACTTGTCGTAAATGCCCCCCCCCGGCGCAAACCGGGGGAATTTTATTTGTCAGTTTTTTGATTTTTTTCGCCTCTTCATTATCGCGGTTTTCGAGAACGTCGGGAACTATTTTAAAGATTGTTTTAAGCCCGGCGCGCCGGTCGTTATTTCAGTCGTCCCTTTACCGTTTCCGCGCCTTGTTCGTTATGACTTAATTTTTCTTATATGATAAAACCTCTTGTTTTACGGTTTTGACGTTTAATATCTAATATTTAAACGCGATTTTATTGATTTGCCTATTGATTTTTCGGTTTATTTATGATAAGCTGTGAATATCGAACAAAAAATAATTTTTCTTGAGGGGTTTATCTGCTATGAGAAAAATCACAAAGATTCTATCGGTACTGCTCTCCGTCATACTTGTTTTAACGTCCGTACCCGTAGTTATCGGTACTGCTGAGACAAGTGAAGATGACTTCGACTATCGTGTTTTAGACGACGGCACGGCTGAGATAACGGGTTATTCCGGTTCCGATACGGAAATTACCATTCCTTCAGAAATCGGCGAATATACCGTTACGAGCATTGGCAATTATGCGTTTTATGATTGCAATTCGCTTACAAGCGTAACTATTGAAGACGGAGTTACAAATATCGGCGATTCAGCTTTTGTGTCCTGCGATTCGCTTATAAGCGTAACAATCCCCGCGAGCGTTACAAGTATCGGCGTTTCGGCGTTTTATGGTTGCTACTCTCTCTCGAGTATTAAGACTGACGAAAATAATCAAAATTACAGCAACGACGAATACGGAGTATTATTTAATAAAGATAAAACAGAACTTATACAATACCCCGTGGGGAACAAAAGAACGGAATATTCAATCCCCGACGGCGTTATAAGTATCGGCAATAATGCGTTTTATGGCTGCTCTTTGCTTACAAGCGTAACAATACCCGGCGGCGTTATAAGTATCGGTGTTTCGACGTTTTATGGCTGCGATTCTCTTACAAGCGTAACTATTGAAGACGGCGTTACAAGTATCGGAGATTCGGCGTTTTGTAGTTGCGATTCGCTTACAAGCGTAACAATACCCGATAGCGCCACGAGTATTGGCGATGGAGCGTTTTCCAATTGCTATAAACTCGAAACTATAACAATTGGAAACAGTGTTGCAAGCATCGGTATAAGCGCTTTCTCATATTGTACTTCGCTTACAAACATCGTAATCCCTGATAGCGTCATAAATCTTGGCGATGGAACATTTGGGAATTGTTCTTCTCTCAAAACTGTAACAATTGGAAATGGAGTTACAAGTATAGGATACAGTACGTTTTTTGAATGTGGTTCGCTTATGAACATAACTATTGGGAATAACGTTGCAAATATCAAAGATTGGGCGTTTACTGGTACAGCCTTGTATGACAATCCAGACAACTGGATCCATGGGGTTCTTTACATAGATAATTGTTTAATATCTGCAAAAAATGGTGAATTGCCGGCTGAGTATTCAATTAAGGAAGGTACGAGAGTAATTGCCGATAGCGCGTTTCGCTGGTGCGATTCGATTACAAGCGTAACAATTCCCGACGGCGTTGCAAGTATCGGCAACTATGCGTTTGAAGGTTGCGATTCTCTTACAAGCGTAACAATCCCTGCGAGCGTTAGAGGTATCGGCGATAATGCGTTTTGGGATTGCGCTTCGCTTGCAAGCATTATGGTGGATAAAAGCAATCAAAATTATTCAAGCGACGAATACGGAGCATTGTTTAATAAAGATAAAACTGAACTTGTACAATACCCTATGGGAAGCAAAAGAACAGACTATATAATTCCGGATAGCGTTACAAATATTGCTAATAATGCGTTTTATGAATGCGGCTCACTTACTGATTTAACCATGGGAAATGGCGTTACAAGTATTGGCAGTTATGCGTTTTATAAATGTAAATTGCTTACAAGTGTGACAATTCCCAACGGTGTCACAAACATTGGTAATAACGCGTTTGAAGGCTGCGCTTCGCTTACAAGCATAATAATTCCTGACACTGTTGCCAGTATAGATTATTATGCATTTCTTGATTGCACTTCGCTAAAGAATATATCCATTGGAGATGGGGTTACAAATATTGGATTCAGCGTTACTTTAGGTACGGCATTAAGTGATAATCCAGACAACTGGATCGATGGGGTTCTTTACATAGATAATTGTTTAATATCTGCAAAAAATGGTGAATTGCCGGCTGAATATTCAATTAAGGAAGGTACGAGAGTAATTGCCGATAGTGCGTTTCACTGGTGCGATTCGCTTACAAAAGTAACAATTCCCAGCAGCGTTACCCATATAGGAGTTGAATCGTTTGCTGCCTGTCCGCTTCTTAAAAGCGTAGTTATTCCTGACAGTGTTATAAGCATTGGCAGTTGTGCTTTTGGATATAATAAAGACAAAGGTTTAGAATATAAAGTCGGTAATTTCACAATCTACGGTATTCCCGGCAGCGCGGCGGAAACTTACGCCAACGAAAACGGTTTTATCTTCAAAGTAATCGGTTCGGAAACTCCAACCGAGACGCCCGCTGAAACGACTACCGAAGCTCCAACCGAGCAACCGACTGAAACTCCTACAAAACCCGCGACTTCCGAGACAACTACAAAAGCTCCAGCTGAAACAACCACAAAAGCACCTGCTGAATCCACTACGGTCAAACCTTCCGAAACAACAACAAAAACTCCCGCGACAGAACCAACGACAAAACCAACCACTGAAACTCCGACCGAAGCGCCGACAACCGAGCCTCCTACAGAAGTTCCAACTGAAACCACTACTGAACCAACGACAGAGCCAACTACTGAAGCCCCGACTACAGAACCCCCGACAAAGCCAACGACAGAACCAACCACTGAAGCTCCGACCGAACCCGCCACCAAGCCGACTACCGAGCCCGCTACCGAACCTCCACATGACCATGATTATGTGGG